>NZ_CP051265.2:1200000-1542468 GCF_013096535.2 Wolbachia endosymbiont of Diaphorina citri
TATTATTTTTGCTTTTTAATGAAGGATTCACTCGATCATCACTTAGTAGTTGTTTTACCATGCTTTCATGTCCACAAGAAGTGGCAATATGCAAAGCAGTTAGCCCATCATTTTTAGAACCATCTTTTACTCGAGCGTTAACACTTGCTTTCTTTTTTAGTAAAAGTTCCACTATTAACATATTGTTGCATGCTGTAGCAAGATGTAACAACGTCCAATCTTCTGCAGCTTCTTCTGAAATTTTTATACTAAATTGATGTTCTTTACTAAAATTTCTACTAAACTTGTTGTACTCTCCTGCATCTTTTCCTTTTAACTCATTCTTTATTTTTTCAAGTAAATTATCTTCATCCAAATCGCTACTTTCACCTACCTCATTTATTATTTCAAAAAACTTCTCCTTCTCTATTGCCATAACCTTTCCCTCTAAATTTATTTTTATCGCTGCATGATCTCACAAAAAAGTTAAATTTATCAAAATTCTATATTTTATATAAACCCCAGTTGCGGATTAATCAATACAGTAAAATGTAGAAATAGAGGGCTTTTTAGGCTTCATAGAATATGAAACTAATGTGGAAAAGATGTGCACCAAGAAATTTATTGGAGACCTGTGTCTTGAATGCTCAAGATCAAGTCTGTTTTTGAGGTAACCAAAAACTGTTTCAATAATCGACCTTTTTCTTAAAAAAATCTTTTCTTCAAGAAGCATTAATGTATTTTTCATACCTTTTTTTACTTTGGTAACGAGTTTTATTCCTCTATCGAAGAGTTTTGCAAAGAGCTCTTTCTTTATATAGCCCTTATCACCAAACAAAAGACCAGTCAGTTTTTCAGTTAATTTTGGTACTGGTTTTCTGTCGTCAACGTTACCTTTAGTCATTGTAACTCCTTGAATTTCACCTTTTTCATTAATTACCATATGCAATTTAAAACCCAAAAACCAGCCATATGTAGTCTTTCCAAGCTTTGCCAATCCTTTGAAAACTTTGTTTCTTGAGATTCTTTTTGGATGGCAAACAGCGATAGAAGTTGCATCTATGTACGAAATTCCGGTCATTTTTGACTGCTCACAAAGCCACTTTAACAAGAGCACTAAATACCTTTTAGCCTAATAAATCTACTATATGTTGGCAAATTTTGAAACTCAGATCCATGTAGTGCTTTCAAATAATATGTATAGAAAGATTTAAAGTCCTCACATCTAGATTGTTGATAAAGTAAAATTATAGTAAGAATTTCAGAATGCGTAATCCCTGGCGTTCTGGTAGGTTTTTTACTGTTTGGCAGGAGTTTTTCTGCGAAATTTTTGTTTATAGCCTTGCAAAAATCGTCTACAAAGCAAAATAATTCTGTTACATTTTTATTCATGGGTAACCTCTCTATTTTTTGATAATATGTTTCCGGAGTTTACCCTATTTTCCTGGCTTTTTCACTGACTTCTAATCCTCAACTGGGGTTTATATAAAATAAAATTTGCTGTTTCCAAGAATTGGTAAGCATGTTTTTGATGAGATTGTAGAAAACATACTTTTATGACACCATTTGTTGTACGAACTAACTTGGCGAAAACAGATGTTTATATAGTTGTATGGCAAAATGTTTTGCACTAGTTGTGCTACTTCGTTTTCCGTAATAGTTGAAAAAATTAGTAGAAAGTTGTTGTAAGTTTATGTATTTTGAGGCTGTAATGGTCAAAGGTACATGAAGTATGATCAGAGTTAAAGGTGCAAGAGAGCATAATTTGCAGGGTATTGATGTCGATATACCAAAAAATAAGTTAGTTGTTATAACTGGACTAAGTGGTTCTGGTAAGTCTAGCCTCGCATTCGATACGATTTATGCAGAAGGCCAACGCCGATACGTCGAAAGTCTATCGGCTTATGCACGTCAATTTCTTAATATTCAAGATAAACCAGATGTTGAGTCAATCACAGGCCTCTCTCCTGCAATATCAATTAATCAAAAGTCGATCTCAAAAAATCCAAGATCAACTGTTGGAACCGTTACTGAAATTTACGATTATGTACGTTTGATATATGCACGAGTGGGAATACCTTATTCGCCTGTAACTGGGTTGCCAATAACGAAACAGGCTGTATCTCAAATTGTAGATACTATTATAGCATTACCTTTAGAAACTAAAATATATATACTTGCTCCTATTGTGCGTGGCAGAAAAGGAGAGCACTTCAAAGAGATATTGGAAATTAAAAAGCAGGGTTACGTGAGACTAAAAATAGATGGTGAAACATACAATATAGATGACTTGCCTAAACTCGATAAAAACAAGAAACATGATATTTTTGTTATTGCAGATAGAATCTCCATATCAGATGATATAGGAAATCGACTACCAAGCAGTGTAGAATCAGCATTGAGGCTGGGCCATGGCTTAATGTATGCAGAAATAGTGAACTTACCTGATAACCACAGTTCCGAGTATAAAAATGGTCAAACTTTAACTTTCTCAGAGAATTTTGCATGTCCTGAGTCTGGCTTTACTCTTGAAGAAATAGAGCCAAGATTGTTTTCTTTTAACAGCCCCTACGGTGCATGCAGTTCATGCAATGGGCTCGGTAAAAAACTAAGTGTTGATGCAAAGCTAATAGTGCCAGATGAAACGCTCTCGATATCTGAAGGTGCTTTAAAGCCAATTGGATCAATATTCCGTCAAGTGCATACAAACTATGGATTGCTAAAAAATGCAATTCTATCACTGGCTGAAAATTGCAAATTTAGCCTTGATGTTCCGTGGAAGAATATAGACCAAAAAGTGAAGGATTTAATACTTTTTGGCTCTAGAGAAATGAAATTTCAAGGTTTGGTCAGTATCCTAGAACGCCAGATGGATTACGATTCATCACTTATTGATAGGTATTGTTCTGTTACTGACTGCAAAGAATGTGCTGGCTATAGATTGAGAAAAGAAGCACTTACAGTGAAAATTGACGAAAAACATATAGGTGAAATATCAAGGCTCAGCATCGATGAATCCCTTAAGTGGTTTGGAAATTTATCAGACAAACTTACAGAACAACAAAGGCAAATTTCAAATAAAATATTAAACGAAATAATCAAAAGGCTGACATTTTTAAAGAATGTAGGGCTAAATTACCTTACACTTGACCGTGAATCTAGCACTCTCTCTGGTGGTGAAAGCCAGAGGATCAGGCTTGCTTCGCAAATTGGCTCTGGTTTAACAGGAGTGCTATACGTGCTTGATGAGCCCTCAATTGGCCTTCATCAATGTGATAATGATCGATTAATTACCACACTTAAAAATCTGAGAGACATGGGTAATACTGTGATTGTTGTTGAACATGATGAAGATACAATAATGGCTGCTGATTATGTGATTGATATTGGTCCTGGAGCTGGCGTGAATGGAGGAAAAATCGTTGCAGAAGGAACACCAGATCAGGTACAAAAAAATTCAGAAAGCATAACAGGACAGTATTTAAGTGGAAAGAAGGAAATTTCAATTTCAAAAAGAAGAAAGCAAACAACTCAGTTCATAAAGGTAGTTAATGCTTGTGAGAACAACTTAAAAAATATAAATGTTGAATTTCCTATAGGGAATTTTATTTGTGTTACTGGAATATCAGGAGGAGGGAAATCAAGTTTAGTGATAGAAACATTATATAAATACTCAGCACACAAGATAAATCATTCATCTGCAAGGCATGGTCAATGCGACAAAATAGAAGGCCTTGAGTATATAGATAAAATTATAGAAGTTGATCAATCGCCAATTGGTAGGACCCCAGCATCAAATCCAGCAACATATGTTGGTATGTTTACTCACATCAGAAATTGGTTTGCAGGTCTCCCAGAGTCGAAGGCACGAGGTTACAATATAGGCCGATTTTCATTTAATACCAAGGGAGGAAGATGTGAAGCTTGTAAAGGTGATGGGCATTTAAAGATCGAGATGCATTTCCTACCGGACGTTTATGTGAAATGTGAGCAATGTAGAGGACAGAGGTATAACCGAGAAACATTGGAAGTTACTTACAAGGGAAAATCAATTTCTGATGTGCTTGATATGACAATAGATCAAGCATGTGACTTTTTTGAAAATCTTCCAATGATAAAGGAAAAGTTGATTTCTTTACAGGAAGTAGGGCTTGGCTATATAACGCTTGGACAGTCGTCAACAACGTTGTCCGGGGGTGAAGCACAACGAATAAAGCTGTCTAAGGAACTATCAAAGCGATTTACCGGGAAAACATTGTATATTCTCGATGAGCCAACAACTGGGTTACATTTTGAAGATGTAAATAATTTACTGAAAATACTACATAGGCTAGTTGATTTAGGAAATACTGTTATAGTTATTGAGCACAATTTACATGTTATAAAAACTGCTGATTACATAATAGATATTGGTCCAGAGGGTGGAGTAAAAGGTGGCGAAGTGGTTGCTGTAGGAACTCCAGAAAAAGTTGCACAGACTCCAAAAAGCGTTACAGGCAAGTATCTTAAAACATATTTATTGGATCAAGTATCGACTATTTCTTAATAATTAGGTTATGAGGAGCATTTTAAAAGGTATACCTAACATATTTAATTCATGAATCTTCTCTTATTAAAAAAAGCTACAGATCTCATATTTCCAAACGTATGCGTAAGTTGTGAACGTATAATTGATAAAAGTTATGATTTATGTAGTGAATGCAATAAAAAAATCAATTTTTTAACTAAGCATTACTGTAATGTTTGTGGTGTAGTAATTCCAGATAACATTGATACATGTGGTAAATGCATCAGTAACCCTTCACCATTTAAAGTATTAAGATCAGTTTTTGCTTATGATGAACATAGCAAAAATATGATTATAAATTTTAAATTTTTTGATAATTTAAATTATGTGAAAGTCTATGCAAAGTGGATGTACAAAACTAACAAAGACATATTTCAAAATGCAGAGGTCATAGTTCCCATACCGCTACATAAAATACGCTTATTTAAACGTAAATATAATCAAGCAGCGTTGCTCGCGAAGGAATTAAGTAAGTTATCTAATTTATCTTATACACCATTTGCAATAAAACGTATTCGTCACACCAAACCTCAAGCTGGTCTTTCACTTAAACAGCGTGAAAAAAATTTGAAAAATACTTTTAAAGTAAGTAACAGCGAAATTATCAAAAACAAAATCGTGATATTGGTTGATGATGTAGTAACAACTGGCGCAACCGCAAGGTCTTGCTCTCAGGAAATTTTAAACTCTGGTGCAAGAGAAGTGAGAGTGCTATCGCTTGCAAGAACTGTATGAAAATCAGCTTTAAGGTATAATTTTCATTTTTGAAAACTGTTTAGTGTCTTAGTACTAACTTCTGTATCATTCCTCTTAAAAAAAAGTCTAGTTATAGTGTATACGGAGTCTATAATTATAGCTCTTTTTCTAATAGTTCGAATAGCTGAATATTCTTTCTGGCTAAATTTTTTATAACAAACCAATGGTTTGATTAAAATCAGGAGAATATGGAGGCAGATATATAACTTCAGCACCGACACTTTTAACAAATTCACTTATTTTCTATGAAAAGTTGCATTATCCAAAATCACCCAGCAAAAAGCTTGAACTAGCTATTAAAAACGTCTGTATCGCAATAGCCTTCAAAAATCATAGGCGCCATAATTTTTCCCTTATTCAAAGCTGCAATCATATTTTTGAATACTCACTGCATTCAGAAAAAAATAGGTACATGCTAGTGTAATAGCACTGGATATAATAATTGGAACAAGTAAAAAAGCCTCTATTAGTTTTCTTATAGAGCTGGCTGGTTTAATGCTGTTATTATTCAATGATGCAAAATAATTTTCACTAAGGTTGGCCATCCATTTTGCGCCAGATAAGACCCTCTCACTATTTTTTTAGATAAGTTGACTTGTATTTGCTTTCCCATGTTTATAATCATGCTAATAATAAATATGATAAGATCAACATAAATTTTTTACTTCCGTGTTTTTTCTGTTGTTGTTTATAATTGCTATAGTTACATCACATATTTCTTCCAATTAAATGTATCAGTTATTTATTGTAAATTACTGACTTTTTCAGTGGTTTCTTTTTCTAAATAATTCCTAAAAATGTGTTTACTTTTGTTTGTAATTGTGTAGTAACTGCAACGTAAAGTTATAGGAGGTAAAGATGGATTTTGAAAATCTGAAAAAGATATTAAGTGCAATTGATAAAGATGCAAGTGTAAATAAAGATAACGTAATTAATAAAATAAAAGAGGTATTGCGAAGGGAAGATACAATAGCGTATCAAGAGTGGGAAAATAAAAATTTTAGTATAAATCATACATTCATCCAAAGTGATCCTGATGCCGAATTTACATTATTAATTGCAGCTGCAGCAGCTGGCTGTGAGGATTTAGTGAATGTTTTATTAGATAGGCATGCGGATGTTCATGTAGAAGATGAAAATAGAGAGACTGCTTTGCATCATGCCGTTTATAGTAGATGTGTAGGTGCAGTAAATGCTCTACTAAAAAAAGGTGCGGATGTTAATGTAAAAGACAGAAGTGGTAGTACTCCTTTGCATTATGCTACTATATATAAATTCATAGATGTAGTAAATGTTCTACTAAAAACAGGTGCAGATATTAATGTAAAAGACAGAAGTGGTAGTACTCCTTTGCATTATGCTACTTTAAGTAACCATGTAGAGGTAGTAGATGCTCTATTAGCTGAAGGCGCAAGTGTTCATGTAAAAGATGGAAATGGTAGTACTCCTTTGCATTATGCTGCTAAAAATGGCTATTTAGAGATAGTAGATGCTCTACTAGACAGAGGTGCAGATGTTTATGAAAAAGATAGTTTGCAGAAAACTCCTTTGTATTATGCCATTATAAATCACCAAGAAGATACGGTAGAGAGTATAAAAGGGTTTTTAAAAAATAAAGTAGTTCAAGGTAGTGTAGTTGTTGGTGGCTTAGTTGCCATGTTAGGGAATTTTGTAACATCGACGCTTTTTATAACCGAGACAATGGAAATTACATTAACGTCTGTTATGGTAGCAATAGCTGTATCTGCATCAACAGCATTAACATCTGGTTATGCTAAATATCTAATGTCAAAATTCGATAACGAAATAAAAGAAATAAAAGAGCGACAAGACGTAATGGAAGGGAGGCAAAGCTTAACAGAAGGGTGGCAAAATGTAGGTCTACAAAGCATACGTATACATAATGCTCTTTCGTAAATTTTTACTTCCGCACTTCTTTAGTGTTGCTTATAATAACTATAGATTTAGATCTTAATTAGAAGCTTTAATTACCTACTTTAAGTTATTGAATTTCTTATCATAGCATCTGTCATTCCAGTACCCTGGAATGACAGAAAAAGAACACTGAATTAAAAATACAACATACCATCTTATATCTTAATACTGCATAATACCTCGATCATAGATTGATTAAGGACACCTTGAGTTATCTCTTTAATTAGTCTTGCTTTACTATGAAAAGCTTGTATTCTTTAAATGTATTATTTATAAATTAACTTTTTATAAGCTAAAATATGTCTAGTAGAGCTAATATACCTTTTTTTATAGCTGGTGCTATTGCTTCTCTTACACTGCTTACATCTGGAGTTTTTGCTGTAGCTCCTTACGTTGCATTTTTATCTTCAGTTGCAGCTTTAAATATAGCTCCCCCTGTTATTTTTATTTTATTTGCGCTTTCTGCAGTAGTAATTGTGTTTTCATATAAAATGATTAAACAAAGTAAAAAATCTCAAGAAAACTCGAAAGCTGAAGTCGAAGAGCCGAATAAAGGGTTAAGGAAAGAAGAAAATAAGCTAACTCCAATTAAAGAAGAATTAGAAGATGGAAAGGATAAAGAAAATAAATACGGGTTTAGTGGTCTAGAAGAAAAAGTCCATAGAATTTCAGAGAATTTTGCAACGAAAGATGAAGTGGAGGGGTTAAAAAAAGAGGTTAGTGATCTTTCTGCAAAGTTAATTAATAGTCCTGCAACAAAAAATGAAGTAGAAGCAAATCTGAATATGGAATTTTACGCAAAAGGTGAAGCAAGAGGATGGAATACAACATTTGATAATATTATATTACCAAGTGACATAAGAAAAAAGTTGAGAGGAATTTGTAAGTCAAAAAGCGGAGGATATCTCTTGTACGGTCCATCAGGAACTGGTAAGACTAGTATTAGTAAGGCAATTGCAAATCAAACTAAATCTCTGTTTGCGTTTATATCTGTTTCTGCGTTTTGCTTGTCTAGTCAAAGGAATATAGATCAAGTTTTTGAGAAAGCAGAGACAAACAGTCCTTGTATGATTTTTATAGATGAGATTGACGGAGTTGGTAAAAAGCGAACTGTTAATGAGGATGCAGGGCCTTTAACTTATTTACTCACTAAATTGGATAAAGAGTTTTTATCCTCAAAAAATATAACGGTGATTGCTGCAACTAATTATAAGGATCATTTAGATCCTGCGCTTATTAGGGGTGGTCGTTTGGAGTGTATTGAGGTTCCTGGGCTGGATAAAGAAAGTACACGTAGGGAAATGCTAAAAGAATATCTCAAAGAATTAAGCATTACAAATATTGGAACTATTGTAGACCATACTAATGGTTTTTCACCAGCAAATCTGATGGCTTTAGCCAATTATATACGAGGGGAGAAAAGTGAAGGCAAAAGCACTCCTATTTCCACTTTATGTAGAAGATTTAATGGGGAACATAAAATTGAAGGTAATAAGAATAAGAAACGTAGTAACGGAAAAACTAAAAACAAGGATACAAGGCTATCATCTGGAAGCTTATCTAGAAGTTCATCAGTAAGCTCTTCATTGAGTGATGTATCTTCTCGAGGAAGTAAGCGGCAAATCGAGGAATAAAGAGAATTACTACACAGTCTGGTCATGCAAGTCGAATCATGTCATTCCAGTGCTTGACAATAGTTTTTATCCAGAAGGAACTTCTAAAAGGGTGTCATTCCAGTACTGGAATCTAGGA
Source organism: Wolbachia endosymbiont of Diaphorina citri (assembly GCF_013096535.2). Classification (NCBI taxonomy): domain Bacteria; kingdom Pseudomonadati; phylum Pseudomonadota; class Alphaproteobacteria; order Rickettsiales; family Anaplasmataceae; genus Wolbachia; species Wolbachia endosymbiont of Diaphorina citri. The sequence goes on from NZ_CP051265.2 coordinate 1,208,990, forward strand.
GTTTTTTGAGCACGCAAGTTATGCCAAGTTTTTTGTTGGTAAGAAAGGCTGGATCCCAGTACTGGGATGACAGGAAGAGGGCTACTCGGGTGACATCGAAGGGGCTACTTGCATGACAACAAAGGAGCTGCTTGCATAACTCAAATTCAAAGAAAAATCATTTAATGTCATTCCAGCGCGTGACGCTGAAATACAGAAATAAAGAACAATGGATCCCAGTACTGGGATGACAGGAAAAGGGCTACTCGCTTTTTTTCCTGGATACCAGTCGCATGACACTACTATACAGTAGGTCCCAATTTTATCCCAGTCTGGGATCTTCTTTCAAAAATTCAAAACAATCTATTAAAAAGGAGAATATTATGTCTACAATAATTTTATCATCAATTTTAAGTAAAGCGGGCAGTATTTTTGGGCCAATTGGCCAGATTGCTGGCTCAGAACTCGGTGCTCTGCTTGGTGCACAGCTTGATAATGCAATATTTGGTCTTGATGCCGAGCAAAAGATAACGCATGGGGCGAGGCTGAAAAATCTGCAAGTTCAAACCTCAACTTATGGCAAAGCAATTCCAATTATCTATGGTACTGCTCGCATTGCTGGAAACATTATTTGGTCACAGCCAATAAAAGAGGAGGCGATAACCACTGAAAATAAAACAGGAAGAGGTATAAATATTACATATAACTACTATGCAACACTCGCAATTGCAATTTGCAAGGGGAAAGTAGAAAAATTAAATAGAATCTGGGCGGATATAAAATCGCTTAGTTTTGATGAAATAGATTATACTTTTTACCACGGCAGAGAAGACCAAAACCCTGATCCGTTTATGTTATCAATCGAAGGTGAGAAGAATGTACCAGCTTATAGAGGAATATCTTACATAGTCATCAAAAATTTTCCTTTGGCAGACTATAGTAATCGTGTTCCGGTGTTTACATTTGAAGTGCAAACTGCACTGAAGCTCAGTGGATTCTCAGTAGCAGAAAACATTAAAAATATCAATATCATACCAGGTTCAGGGGAGTTTGTGTATGATACGAAAATACAGAAGAAAATTGCACGAGAAAAAATAAGCAGTAGTCAATATATTCCCTATGGACCGGTACAAAGAGTAAATCACAATAATCACACAAAAAAGAGCGATGCTATGCTTTCTTTGGACCAATTGAAGGAAAGTTTACCAAATGTTGAATGGGCATCGGTAGTGGTTAATTGGTTTGCAAGCAGTTTGAATATCAAAGATTGTAAAATATATCCTGCAGTTGAATTTCAAGACGATTCTGCTATAGTGCCTGATGATTGGCAAGTGGGAAATATAACCAGAGATAATGCTCAGCTAATTTCAAAAGATGAAGGTGGAAACCCAAGATATGGTGGTACAGTTAGTGATTTAGCGCTAATAAGATATATAGAAGAGCTGCATAGCAGAGGTTATAAGGTAATGCTCTACCCAATGTTCTTGCTTGACACAAAAAATAAAGAGTGGCGAGGAAAATTGAGCGGTGCTCCTCAGGATATAAGCGACTTTTTTGAGAATCAGTATAGCAAATTCATAGGGCATTACACGAGCATTGCCAAACAAACTAAAGTGGAAGGGTTTATCATCGGATCTGAATTTGCGCAGCTCACCAGAGTAAAAGATGTAGAGGGTAACTATCCCGCAGTAGCAGAGCTAGTTAAAGTTGCAAAGCAAGTAAAGCTTCAGCTTGGAAAAGAAGTAAACGTAACTTACGCTGCCGATTGGAGTGAGTATCATTCATATGATGGTTGGTATAATATGGATGAACTATGGTCTTCAGAGTTTATCGATGTTGTTGGCATCGATGCTTATTTTCCACTCACCGATGGCGAAGAACCTCCTTTTGGCTATTCCGCGGAAGATGTAGCGGGTGGTTGGAGCAGTGGGGTAGGGTATGATTATTTTTACGATTACTCAAAAAGTGATCCTGAGAAAATAAAGTATAATGACAGCGAATATGCGTGGAAAAATATAGAAAAATGGTGGAATGAAGCTCATGTAAATCCTGATGGCAGCAAAACAAAATGGCAACCAAAAATGAAGAAAATATGGTTTACCGAATATGGATTTCCCAGTATGAACGGCTGCACTAATGAGCCCAATGTGTTTGTTGATAAAGGTAGTATAGAGAGTAAATATCCACGATACTCAAATGGAGAGGTGAGCTTTCTTTCGCAGAAAACTGCAATCGAAGGAACATTAAAAAAGTGGCAAAGCTCAGAAATGGTGGAGAAAATGTTCCTCTGGGCGTGGGATGCAAGGCCATTTCCTTATTTCCCCAATTTATGTGACATGTGGGCTGACTGCCATAACTGGCAGACTGGGCACTGGGTTCAGGGAAAAATTTCACAACTTAATGTTTCCGATGTTTTGTCTGATCTGTTGCAAAAGGTAGGTCTCAAAGGCGATCAGTTTGATACAAGTGATGTTAAAGGATTACTATCTGGGTGTGTAATCAATGATCAGCAACCCGTACGTTCAATTATTAAAATGCTGCGAAGTTGCTATTTTTTTGATGTGGTTGAACAGAACTCAAAACTGAAATTTATTCAAAAGGGCAGGGGAGTGACAACTGAAATACCCATAGATGAGATAGTTTGCAATAACAGTTTAAAGTTGATACAGCTTAGCCAATTAGATTTAAACAATAGGATTAACATCGTTTATTTTAACCGCAATTTTGGCTATCCAATTGATGTGAAATATGCTGAGCTGCCAAAGCAGGGCAGTACTGCAACAGTTGAAATACCGCTAATCATGGAGGAGGGGGAAGCACAAAATATAGCTGAAGTTTTACTTTATTCTTCGTGGCAAGAAAGAAATGTATACAATTTTAAGCTGCCAATAAAATATGCATGGCTTGCGCCAAGCAATGTCATAACCATTTCAGATGGTGAGAAAAAGCATACGGTGAGAATTGTCAAGACGAAATTTGAAAGCATGTCCATTCAAGTAATTGGTGTTGGTTATGATAGCTCTATATATAAGCTCTCTTTTTCTTCAACAAGATCACTCATGCTGAAAGAATACCCTCCTTTTCACATCAGCAAAACTATTATAGAAATGATAGATTTACCGCATATTAAAGGTAATATCGCAAGTTTTACTTTAATTAGTGAAGAGGAAGGTTGGAAAGGAGCAACACTTTTTATTTCGTATGATGATAAAGATTATAAGCCTATCGCAAGTGCAAATATACAATCTACTTACGGATATGTAATCGAATTTACCGATGACGAGATTGTAGTGGTATTACGCTTTGGCCAGTTGGATGTCATTAATTCAACTGCGTTAGCATTGATTGGCAAAGAGGTAATACAATTCCAAGATACCAAGCTTATAGATAAGAATAAATACAAATTGAGCAATCTAATTAGAGGGCAAGAAAGTACTAAGAGATATGAACACACCACAGGTGAAAAATTCGTTCTGCTTGATGATTCAATAATTTCTTTTGAAGTGCAAAAGGGAAAAAAGCTTTATCTCAAAGCAGTCACTTATGGTGATTCATTAGATAATACGGAGACAAAAGTTCTTACAGTTGACAATTAACGCAGTATATGTTAATATTATATACATATAAAGTAATTATAAAGCTTATTATGTCAAGGAAAATAGTTAATACATTAAAATCTCAAGTAAAAGAGCTCAAATATGCTGATTTAGGAGCTAAAGGATTAAGCTCAAGTGGTTGGTATGACATTTACTCTGGCAATGTAACATATAAAGATCTCAATAGATGCAGTGATATCACTATTAATGGACAAAAAGTAACTAATGAGTTTATTAGAGAACTATACTCAAAGCATGAAAGCCTGCTTATAAGAGATGAAAATAAGGGAGACAACTATCGTCCATTTCTTAAAGCAGTTTTTACAGAAATGTTTGAACACGCTGGTGCAATAGTTCCAAATGATTCTATTATTGAGGAGTTAATAACTAATTATAATCAGGCAGGATATACTAAGTTTTTTGTTAATTATAATTTAACGGAAATGTCTGAACTCGGTTTGCATCTAAGTTATAATGATGGAAGAGCCTTTTGTATGAACTGCAATGATCCTGATTGTTTAGAATTTAGCTTTTGTATGGAAAGCATTCCTGTAAGTAATACTATAGAATATGTTAATGCTGGAGGTAATTGTCTTCTTTATAAGGTATGCGATTTATCAAGCTCAGTAGAATTTAATCTGAAATGTAAGGGCGAAAATGTGACATATGAAGATGGTAAAGTGCTGCTTACAATTCCTAAAGAGTTAGAAGATTATAAAGCTGGCGATGACAGTCTGCTCGATAAGCTTACTGATATTATTAATAAGCTTGTTGAATACTTTAAAAAGCTCTGCGAGAGGTTGGGCCTTAAGTTTGACACAAGGATAGAGTACGATTCTGAGCGTAATATAAAGATAGAGCACAAACTTGGCAAGCCACTGCAGGTGATAGATGAACCAGATGTGTATGCCGTCAATGGCTTAAAGTGCAAAGCACAATAAAAGTATTTGTTTAGGCGAATGAGGACTTCCTTTATTGTCATTCAAGTAGCTAACACTGGGGTCCAGAGCAGGCAATAAGAATTGGTTACGTGCTGGAATGACAAGGAAGGAAGTGCTGGTTTGAAATTAAATTTTCTGGATTTTAGTGTCACGCATTGACCCTATAGTTTTCTTTTCTCGTCTAACTCACTCTGCTGAACGGATGCCAATAAAATTGGCTGCTTTTAAAAGAATACGAAAGCAATTGGTTGAATTTTTTTACTAATGTTTTATTATGCCGTGAATGTTGTGAGGTAAAACAATGACCGGTAATGTAAAAAAATTATCAAATAAAGCACCAATAATACTAACATGGGTGCCAAGAGTACGTGGTGCATCTCTGCCAGATGGTAAGAACAGCAACCTTAATTACTTAGATATAATCAAAAACCATAAATTAATAAATAAAGAAGAGAGGGGCATATATTTGGTTATCAATGGCCCTGGATTCAAAGAAAATCAAATGGATGATTTAAAGCGTGAACTGAAAGGAATGGAAGGAGTGCATGTTGTAGATTTACACCAATACGACTGGAGCGAAATAGATACAGGATGGAAGATAGATGGTGAAGACATTAGCATAAAGGATTTCTTTAAGAATATGTATAATATGTCAGAGGAGCAAAGGATGTATTTTGCTGTTGAAATAGATACCTTTAGATTGATTGCTCTGTCACTCTTAAAGCAGTTTACGGAACATGAGGGTGGAATATATATAGACTTTGATTCTTTAAAAGCCATTGACACTCATATAGGGAAGGATATAACAATTCCTGAGAGAATTTTGTTAGGGCACATTACTGCACATGTTGATCAAGAGAACGGCAAAATTATTAAAACGAATTTAAATAATGACTTGATTGCAGTAAGTTGTCCACGTATAGCGATTAATATTTTATCTCAATATAAAAGAGAAATACTGAGTCAAGAAAAAATGTGCTATGAGTTGGCAGAACGTTTATCTCGGTTTATGCAAAGAGAAGAATCACAAATTTTTACCACATGTAAAAGATTGGAAGAAGAACAGCTGTGGGATTATGAGACGAAGAGATTAGTGAGAGTTATTAAATACGGATTAAAAAAGATAGAGTGTACAATAGGTGATCTCAAAAATGGTGAGATAAGAAAATTATATGAGCCACGGGTGTTAAGGTATATGCAACATTGTGAAGTAAGTATGAATTTGGGTCAATTTTATACTGTAGAAGTAATTCGTAGTGAATTAATTGGTCAAGACGAAAGTAAACTGAAGCTGTTTTGCTTCGAAGAGAACAATGGCAATTACGTTTATATAATAGATAGTGACCTATCTTGGGCGAGAAGAGCAAACTTATACCATAAGCAGGTAAAAAGTGAGTTAGAAAAAGTACAAGTAGATCAGATGGAATTGGAAAATCTATCGTTAGAGTAATCAAGTGTAAACCGGAAAGTAACTCAGGTTACAGTTGATAGTCTATATTATTAAAAGGTTAATAATTATATATGTATTATAGTATAAGAGCTATTAATAGTATATATGTCAAAAAAAATGATTAATGAGTTGAAAGCTAAGGTGAAGGAGAGAGGATATGCTCATTTGAAGTCTACAAAAAGTTCTGATTATAGAACATATAAGGATTTGGATATGGACTTCAATAGTGAATATGAATTTGCTTGTGATCTTGTTATTAATGGGAAGACAATAACTAATGATTTCATTAAAAATTTATATTTAAAACATGAAAATCTCATTACAGAAGATAAGGACAAAAAAGGGAGTTATCGTCTGTTTCTTAAGCAAATCTTCACAGAAGTATTTGTAAACGCCGGTGCAGCAGTTCCAAATGACCCTATTATGGAAGAATTGATAACTTATTATAACAGTTCTGGGTACAAGCAATTCTTTTCTTCTCAAAGTCAAGCACTTCGTTCTTTTGGATTGTGCATATATTCATTCCATTATTTAATTCCTTCTTACAGAGAAAGGACCTATATAAGTTGTGAAGATCCAAATTGTCTGAAGTTTAGTTTTAGCGTAAATGATGGCATATATAACGATAATAAAACTTTAATATGTGATTTACAAAACTCAGTGGAGTTTAAACTAAAATGTGAAGTATGAAGAAGGTAGAGTGTCTCTTACTATTCCTAAGGAGCTGAAAAACTACAAAGCAAATGATAAGAATTTGTTTGACGTTATTATTGAGTATTTTCAGAAATTTTGCGAAAAATTTGGATTTCACTTTTTTGAGGAAAAATTTGAGCATAATCTGGATAAGCCACTTGGAATATTAAGTGATATAAATACATCCCAAGATAAGAATCTAAACTTGAAGAGTTTAAAATAAGATATTGAAATCTCTGCTTTTTTTAATAAGGTGGGTATAATAAAAAGTAAATCAAGTTTTACAGAAAACCTTTACTTATGATGAAAAGTACGTAATACGTATATAATATAAGATTGTGATATGTCAAAAAAAATAGTTAACGCATTGAAATCTGAAGTAAAAAAGCTCAAGTATTCTGATTTAAAATCTATACCAATGAAATCAGGTGGTTGGAGTAGCATAAACTCTGGTTACAACACATATATTGACCTTGGTAGATCACACAACCTTACTATTAATGAGAAAGAAGTGCCTAATGAGCTTATTGAGAAGCTATATTCAAAACATAAAGATCTCATTTTAGAAGATGAGAATGGAAGAAAGAACTATAGTCCATCTCTTAAGCAAATTTTCATAAAAATATTTGAACATGCTGGTGCAGTAGTTCCGAGTGACTCTATCATAGAAGAATTGATAACTAACTATCATCAAGAAGGGTATAATCATTTTCTGTTTCTTCATATATTAAAGGCTCTTTCTCCATTTGGCTTGCTTGTGTTAGATTCTAACGTAATAATAACTTATAGTATGTATTGCCGTGATTCCAATTGTCTAAAACTCAATTTTAGCATGGATTGTATAAAGGTGTGCAGCAGTGATCTTGTTAATGATATCAAAACACCAGGTTTTTACAGCTCAGTAGAATTTAAGTTAAAATCTAAGGGTAGAAGCATAACATATGAAGATGGTAAAGTGCTTATTACTATTCCGAAAGAGCTGAAAAATCATAAAGCAAGTGGTAGAAATTTTTTTGATATTGCTACTGAACGTTTTCAAGAATTTTGTGAGAATTTAGGATTTAATTTTGAGACAAAAGTGGAACATAGCATAGATAAACCACTTACAGTATTAAAAGATGCAAATACATCCCATGATAAGAATTTAAGCTTGAACCAACAGTTAAGTAATTCAAGATAAGATATTGAGATTCGCATTTTTAAAGCTAGAAAACATATTCATTGAGAGAATAATTTCGCTACTGAAAGCAAAAGGCGTTTTTACAATCTTCTATCTACTACTCCCTCATGAACAGATACGTTTAACTGCTCACTAACTTCTTCATTACTTGGCAAGTGTCCTCTAAGAGATAAGTTACGTACTGCATGCTCCAAAGGAGTTTGTAATCGCTCAACATATACTTTTGCTAGCAACTCAGCATCAATTAGCGCTCCATGCAGCTCCCTACTCTCTAGTGATATACCAAAACGCTCACACAATGCACTTAAAGAAGCCGGTGGTCCAAATTTCTTTCTTGCAAGCGGTAATGTATCTAACACTCTGTCTGAAGAGATTAATTTGGCATTCAGTTTACCAAGTTCCATGTTCAAAAATTTAATGTCAAATCCAGCATTGTGAATTACCAAAGTATCGCTAGATATAAAATTAAGAAATTCAGATGCAATCTCTGAAAATAGTGGCTTATCCTTTAGAAATTCTTCGCTGATACCGTGAACTTTAAATGCACCTTTGTCTATGCTCCTTTCTGGGTTGATGTATCGATGGAATACTTTGCCTGTTGGAATATGATTAATTAGTTCTACACACCCTATTTCGATAATTCGATGGCTATTGACATCAAGACCTGTAGTTTCAGTGTCAAGTACTATTTCACGCAGCCCATCTTGTTTGACACTTAACCTACTACTAGGATCTGACTGACTATTGGTAGCTTGTATCGTTTTTTTTCTTTTAGCTACTAATTTTTTTGTAGCACCTTCACCATCTTTTACTCTAAAGTGTCCAGGCGCTTCGGTTATTGAGCTTTTTTTTATACTATCAAGGATAACTTCTTTATCATTTAAGAATTTTTTACCGTTACCTTCTACATAAAGTGAGGTGAGATTTTTGAGTGCTATATCTCCTCCATAGTGGTGGCGCCACACTCCAACAATGTTGTTGTTTTCTACATTTAATAAAGTAAGATTTGGGAGACGTTTGCTGCCAATCAAAAATGCAAAACCTATGTCGCCAATATGATTATTGCTTATTTCAAGTAAAGTAAGGTTTGGTAGATTGCCTTGACCTATATATCCTGCACCTTCAAAACCAAGTTTATTGTTCCTTAGAGTAAGCGAAGTAAGATGTGTAAGTTTACCTAACTCTTTTATATCTTTAGAATCAACCTCTACATTTATTAAATTAAGCTCTTTAATGTCTTTTTTACTCTGTAGAAAGTTTGCTAGCTCTTTTACATTAATCTTAGTATTTATATCTGATATTGTTAAAGCTTGATTATGTACATATTTGCTAAAATCCACCTTACCCTCTGTTAATATACTATGTAAATATTTTAACTGGCATCTCAGTAGCTGTCAATTGCTTATATAAGATCTTAAACAGCTGGTTTAGGTGCTGTAAAATTCATACTTTTTGTGATCAGCTAGTAAAAAGTCAAGCCTAGGGCAACTCACTAAGCTTTTCTGATTTATTGTGATACAGTTCTTGAGTTTTTTTCTTCCTTTACAAAAGAATCTGTTACTAAATCCTTTAAAGTTTTACCAGGCTTTTCTAGCAATTCAGGTTTAAGTAAATACTCAAGTTCATATATTGCTGCTGTAATTGCTATAGCAGCTAAAGCTGCAATTAAAAATGGTTCTTCTGTTATGAGTGTTAAAGTTATTAAACCTCCTAGAAGCCCAATTACTGGTGGAACAATAATTGCTGCACCTCTTTCCCATAATTGTGGTTTTTTATTGAGCTTATGTTTTTGTTTCTCTTTCTTTTCTTTGTATCGTTTACATGCTCCTTTTTTTCCTTCAAGTGGAATTTCTTTAACTTGGACTTGCTGACAAAATGTGACCTTTTTTTTTGGCTTTATTTTGTCAGAAATAGAAGATTTTGATAACTCAGTGTAGTCAACTTTTTCGTTAGAACCACCCATAACTTTTTCGCTTCATCAATACCTATATTAAATTATATTCTAAATAAAGTCAAGATATTAATTACTATATTAAACTGTACTCTGAAAAAATTAAGATATTAACTACAAGCCTTGAGCCTGTTAAAATCTTCTTCAGCATGGTACGATGACCGAGTCAATGGGCTTGATGCAACTACCAAAAAGCCTTTGGAATAAGCAATATATTTATAATGTTCAAACTCTTCTGGGGTAACATATCTATCAACCTTTACATGCTTTGGAGTTGGTTGCAAATATTGACCAATTGTAATGAAGTCAACTTCGGCGCTACGTAAATCATCCATAACCTGAAAGATTTCTTCTTTTGTTTCTCCAAGACCAACCATAAGCCCTGACTTCGTGAAAAGTTTAGGATTAATCTGTTTCACCATCTTTAGCAAATATAGTGAATGAAAATAACGAGCTCTTGGTCTTATTTTTGCATACAGCCTTGGTACTGTTTCGATGTTGTGGTTATAAACATCAGGTGATGCAATAGCTATTGCTTCAAACGCTCCTTTCTTATTTAAAAAATCAGGAGTAAGAATCTCTATTGTTGTTTCCGAAGTTATCTTTCTAATTTCTTCTATACACCTTATAAACTGATTTGCACCACCATCTGCTAAATCATCGCGGTCAACAGAGGTAATGACAACATGCTTTAAATTTAACTTTTTTATCGCTTTTGCTAAATTTTCTGGTTCATGAGGATCGAGCTTATCAGGAATGCCAGTTGCAACGTTGCAAAACGCACAAGCACGAGTACAAACAGAACCCAGAATCATCACAGTAGCATGACGTTTATTCCAACATTCACCAATATTTGGACACGCAGCTTCTTCGCATACTGTATGTAAGTTATGTAGCTTAACAGTGTTTAAGGTTTCATTGAATATTTTACCAGCTGGAGCTTTTGCTCTGAGCCATGTAGGCTTACTATGCATTTGAAACAGCTAGCTCTACCTCTTGTTTTGCTAAAACTTTCTTTAATCTTCTTTTTATCTTTTGCGCTTCTTTACTTAGTTTAATTGTTTTTGTGTTGAGCAAGAAAGCATCAAGATCACCTTTGTAATCTATAGTTCTTAAAGTTCTTGTCGCTATACGAAAGCTAAACTTTTTGTCTAATATATTACTCGTCAATGTAACTTTATGTAAATTTAAGAGAAAGGTACGCTTTGTTTTACGATTTGAATGCGATACCTTATTACCAAAAGACTTTTTTCTATTTGTTAACTCACAAATTCTACTCACTTCAATATACCAATTTATCCTATGTAACTAGGTTAACCTTATATAGTTAAATAGTCAACTCCCTTGCTTGATTTTTATACCGTATACTGCTTTATAGCCAAAAAACACTGTAATTTTTTCTATTACAAGAGAAACCATATGCTGCATTTCTAATGCTTTACTGCCATTTGTTACTAACAGATGCAGAACACCAGAATTTACGTTTTGTGCGTATGAGATCTTTTGTGGTTTTGTACATTCTGCTAATTCCTCTCCAACTATACTTTTCCAGTTTAAAATAAGACGTATTTCATTTTTGCTGATCTTATTTTTCATGCATTTTAATGCATAGTTTTCTACTATAGATTTTAATTTCTTTGGCCCGCTATATTTAAACATCTTTCCAGTGCTTAAAATTAAATTATATTACAACTTTCTTATACAAAAAACTAACTTATTGTTTTCATAATCCTCGGCCTCACACATAAAAAGCAGTATTTGTATATCTAGCATTTGCCAGAATTTTGTGTTTCCTATCTTGTAATCATTTTTAATTTTAATTTGTTAAATTATTATGAAGCTAATTAAAATTCGAGTAAAGTATAGTATTTCCAAGAAGATTATCTTTTTACTGTATGCAGTAATTTTCTTATAGCTATCTGTTTTTTAAGATCTTTCTGCAATCCAAGCTGCTTGAATGGCCTCTAATATTTTTTCATTACAATACTTTTCATCATCATCAAACTCTTCTAAATCCAAGACTTTTCTTTTAAGTTCAGTGAATCTAATACTAATTATATCTTCATTTGGAAATTTCTCTTCTAGAGCTTCTCCAATATCTTCTATATCAAGCCATTTCATACTTTTTTAATAAATTAAACTGGTGCCCATGGGGAGACTTGAACTCCCAAGGTCGCAAAACCCACGGATTTTAAGTCCGCTGCGTCTACCGATTCCGCCACACGGGCCTTATGTTGTTTATCTAGAGTAAAATTCTACTACTAAATTGACTTCCATGTCTGCTGAATAGGGGACTTCGGAATATTGAGGCGCTCTCAAATACTTCACTGAAAGTGCTTTGCTGTCTGCCTCTAAATAATCTGGAGCCTTACGTTCTTGTTTTTGTTCAGCCTCTATTAATATAGGAATTTTTGCTGCTCTTTCCCTTATTTTTACTATATCACCAGGCTTCACTCTATAACTTGATATGTTAACCACCTTATCATTAACTGTAACATGTTTATGAGATATAAGCTGTTTTGCCGAGTAAATTGTTGGCACAAAACCAGAGTGATATAAAACAGAACTTAACCTTGATTCTAAGGCACCAATAAAATTATCAGCCGTATAACCTTTTCTTTTGTAGGCATCTAAGAATGTACGTCTAAGCTGCTTACTTGAAATTGCATAGTAGAACTTAAATTTCTTATGTGCAGCAAACTGCTTACCAAAATCAGATAACTTCTTAAATCCAAGAATACCATGCTGACCTGGAGGGTATTTTCTTTTATTGACCGAATCTTTTGCTCTACCCCATAAGTTTACACCAAGCCTGCGACTGATTCTATACTTTCTATTGATAACAGTTGTCATACAAAAATTCTCACAATCTAACTATAAATTATTAATGATTTTAACATTAAGTGTCAACTTGTTTTTGCCGCTATGATATAGTATACTTCACTTTTAAGTTTTCCTATTAATACATGAATCATCTACTACTAAAATCCATGGCAAATGCTGTCCGCTTTTTATCAATTGATGCAGTACAAAAAGCAAATTCTGGACATCCAGGTATGCCACTTGGCATGGCAGATGTTGCCACTGTATTATTTGCTAAATATCTAAACCATAACCCTGATGATTCTCAATGGATCAGTAGAGATCGTTTCGTCCTATCAAATGGTCACGGTTCAATGTTGCAATACTCTATATTATATCTGACAGGCTACATTAGTATAGATGAACTAAAAAACTTCAGGCAACTTACATCAAAAACTCCAGGTCACCCAGAATTTGGCTTAACTTCTGGTATAGAAGCAACAACAGGCCCGCTTGGTCAGGGATTTGCCACTGCTGTTGGCATGGCACTTGCTGAATCGATTCTTGAAAAGCAGTTTGAAATCAGTCACTACACTTATGTAATGCTAGGAGATGGCTGTCTTATGGAAGGTATAAGCCATGAAGCAGCGTCCCTTGCTGGGCATCTTAAATTAAATAAGTTGATAGCACTTTTTGACGACAATGACATCTCTATAGACGGCTCTACTAGCCTCTCTTGCTCTGATGATGTAGAAAAGCGTTTTTCAGCGTATGGATGGAATGTTGACAAAATCGATGGGCATGACTTTGATGCTATATCCCTTGCAATAGAGCAGGCGCAAAAGTCTGATAAACCTACACTAATCTGTTGCAAAACTATTATCGGAAAATTTTCAAGCCGTGCTGGCACATCTTCTGCTCATAGTGGTGCCTTTACAGAGGAAGATGTAAAACAGATGAGAGAAAAATTAAATTGGGGCTATGAACCATTTCATGTACCAGAAGATGTGAGAAACGCTTGGATAGAAACAGTTAAGAGGGCAAAGCAAAACTATACATCCTTGATCAATAAAGAACTACAAAGAAGACTTGAGAAACGTTTGCCGAATAATATCGAGAGTGATTTGGCTGATCTGAAGAAACAAATATGTAAGCTAATGCCAAACGAAGCTACTCGATCTTCTTTCGGCAGAGTAATGGAACTATTAACTAAGTCTATGCCAGAACTAATTGGTGGTTCTGCTGATCTTACCGGTTCAAATTGTACTAAATATAAGCACATGCAGGCAATAGATAGTAATAATTATGGTGGTTCTTATGTACACTATGGAGTGAGAGAGCACGCTATGGCAGGTTGTATGAATGGTATGGCTCTTCATGGTGGGATTATTCCTTATGGTGGAACTTTTTTAGTATTTTCCGACTACTGCCGCCCTGCTATACGTCTTTCAGCCTTGATGAAACAGCAGGTTATATATGTGATGACTCATGACTCAATTGGAGTAGGGGAGGATGGTCCAACTCACCAGCCAGTAGAGCATTTAGCTTCTCTGAGAGCTATACCAAATCTATATGTTTTTAGGCCAGCAGATGCAATTGAAACTTTGGAGTGCATTAGCATTGCATTGGAAAAGAAAGAATCTCCATCATTGTTTGCACTTTCAAGGCAAAATATCAATTATATGAACTCTGGTGCTGAAAAATTGGCCAACCTATCAAAATTTGGTGCATATATACTATGCGAATATTCAGGGAAGCTAGAAGTGACGATATTTGCTACCGGATCTGAAGTTGAAATTGCAGTTGAGGCAAGAGAAAAATTACAGGAAAAAGGTGTAGGAACAAGGGTCATTTCTATGCCGTGTTGGAGGCTTTTTGACGAGCAAAGTGATGAATATAAAGGGGTAATATTAAATAATGACAGTATTAAAGTTGCAATTGAAGCTGGAAGTGAAATGGGTTGGCATAGATATATAGGTTCAAACGGTATATTTATTGGCATGAAAAATTTTGGAGAATCAGCACCTTATGAAGCTCTTTATAAGCATTTTAATATTAGCGCTGATTATGTAGTAAAATGTGTTTGTGAAAACGCTTTTTATCATTCCACTGCGCATAAAATTACTTAATGCACTCAGCAAGTGCCGTTATTATGATAAGTATAACAATGTTACAAAAAATAATATCATAGAATTCAGTAGGATAATTCCTAGAAAACCCCTACATACTAAAAAAAGCAAAATGCTGTTAAAATGAGCTTAAGAATAAATAGCAAACATCTAACATAACGAGTCTATTTGTAAATCAGGTGAGGCTTATCCTATAGAAAGCTTTCGAACTACGCAAGCGTATCTTTTGCCTTTAGTATTTCTTTATTGTTTAAGATAACTGTCTGAGCTCCTCTGCCTTAGCATTATATCTCCACTTTCTGCAAGTTATTCCATTAAGTAGTAAAAATATTAGACTTGCCGCAAAACTAAGAAAAAAAGACCAAAGATAGAGCAGATTGAACTTACAGTAAAAATAGAACAAAAAAACTCCAACAATAAATTATACAAACTTCATCAGGTTAACTTTAACTTAAGAAAACATAAATCAAATTTTCTTGCTCAAAGACCTTGCTTTTTCTCCAACCTTACTCAACCGTACTCTAGCTTAATGCATAATTTTACCCATAAACAACCTTATCTTTGGTACTTTTATTAGTTACAAGTCATCTAGAAAACCCAGATGCTCTACGAAGCCCACCAATCAATATCAGATCCTGCTCTTGTCCTACAGCATTTAATATAGCGTATAACAAAACCATCGCATCTCCCCCAGTAATACGCTTGCATCCTCCACAAAATTCGTATTCACTTAACTGTCGATTTGCCTCCACCCTTTTTCGTTCAACTTGTTCTGCGGTGTTAGCATACTTCAACTCTATTCCAATTGGATGAGTATCATCATTTTCCGCAGATTTTGATAATACTAGGTCTATTTTCCTTCCTCTCTGTAGCTGGAACTCAATAATTACCTTGGCAGGATTATCGCAACTTTGAAATATCCCACGCAATAAAGCCTGAAATTTAGCTTCATTATTCACGAGTAGACGGTTTCCATTTAATAACGGAGACAACAGACGAGAAATCTCATTAAATAAAACTTCATACCTAGCCCTGTACTCACCATTAACATTACTATCATTACTAAAATTAGGCTCAGCACTCATCAATTCATCTGCAAATTGATGTAAGTTCCTAACGTTACCCATTTGTTCTGAGAACCTACCCTCAAAATAACCTTCTCTATGAGAACGTGAGTAAGCACGTAGTGATTCGAATTTCTTTGCAGAAAGCACTTGCAGATGACTCTGGACATTTACCTCACAAAGTACTTCACGCACATTAGCATTATCTTCTGCTTGAGGTAATAATGACAGGTCTAATGCTTTATCTGGTAAAGTCTGCGACCTTAAATAACGAAAAATGTGAAGCACAACAAAACCAATATTTGATACAAACAGAGCTAAAGTTAACGCATGCCTTACAATGGTTGCTGCATCTCCCCTACCACCTATACGTTTCATTTTCTCTTCCTCAGAGTGGTTAAATAGATATTTGGTGATTATTACTCCCCTTCGCCTACCAGCTACTCTTAAAAGATCGGCTGTGGACAAAACATTTCCAAAGGCAAACGATGACATGCAGGAAAAAGTGTCACAATGAGGCGATTGAGTGAACTCTGAGGCTATGGGTTGTAAAAAACGTATTACATTTCCCCTAACTCCATTTCCATGAGGATGTAGTAAACCAGGTATTAAGGAAAGACCACCTTCTGAAAAGGGCTGCACAGAAGTTCGGAGACCTGCACCTCCACGTAATTGAAAATTTAACGCTATACAAACAGCACTTGGTGATGAGGTATGAATAGGCAAAGACGACACAGAACAACTTTTAGCATAATCTTTAGCTTGTTCTAACCCTTCCTCATCACCAACCTTCAGCTCAATTATAACTGGAACTGAATCATTTGCCTGATCAACACCACGAACAAGCAAAACAACATCTGCATAACCTTTTCCTATGAGTAGCTCTGGGTAGACATCAGCCACAGACCGGTATCTAAAATTTACTAAAAACCACACAGAAAACCGTGGTAATCAGACTCTGCACCGAACACTAAGCTACCTTCATGTTCATCATGTATATCAACAATGTATTGCAAAATCCTTTTAACATTAGTACGCACTTCTCCTGCGTTATCATTTGCCAACTCATTTATCAGGTCTAACAATTCACCTGGTGCTCTGATTGGGTTAATTTCGTGAAAAACTGGTGCTTCATATTCATCACGTTGAGGGAAACTGTGTCCTTCATCAAAATGCCTACATTCCTCTCCAAATCGAAATATTTTATGCTCTTCCCAGTCCAGATCCTCACCTTCCTGTAATTCTTGTGGAAGATTTTCTTCTACCTGCTGCTTCTCTTCTGCACTAAACCTTGACCCAGGGCTGTTCTCATTATCAGCAATAGTATAACACCTTACTATTCTTCTATCTTCTTCATTAGTAAGAACTGCAACTTTCAGATTTCCACAACCGTCAAAACGAAAATAGACTCTTTCATCTTCACCTAAAATACCTGCATCATGTGCAGTAGAAAACATACCAAAAAAGAATGCAGGAAAAAAGCCAGGCTTATTAGCTGAATGCAAAAAGGATGGACAATTGTTTAAAAAACCTACAAATTGTCTACTAAACTCATCACAACCTCCACTTAATAAAGCCCTAACTAATTCACGATCTTCATTATTACCATGCATAAATACTCCTATTTGTTAACAACTGCAGCAGGCGAAATACTAACACTAGTACCCACTAACATAGATTGAGGACCTTCAGAACTAGCAGAGGATAAACTCAAGCTTTTCGCCGATTTGCACAACTCTTCTTATATGTTGGAAATATGTTCTTACAAATTAAAGTAAGAACTGAAGAGAAGAGGAACCGTTTCCCATCTTGGTCACAAGGACCGTTTGATAGCAAGGTTCTCTTCTTTGATTTATTATACTGAAAGTTCCGAACAACTGATTGAGCTTTTAGGCTCGTATATAAGAGTGGAAAATGCAGTATTACATATTATTTTATGGAGGAATTATGAATTCATCAAACATTATTGCTGGCGTTGATGTTAGCAAAAGTAAATTAGATATCCACATTCACCCACTTGAGCATTATAAAATATTTGAAAACAATGTACAATCCATTGATGAAATGCTGGACTTTTTACGTTTGCATAATGTAACCAAAGTTGGTCTTGAGGCAACTGGTGGATACGAAAAATTATGTGCCTATACTTTACTAAGCAATGGTTTTGAAGTGTACATCATTCAACCAAGGTGGGTAAGAGACTATGCTAAAAGCCTCGGTATTACTACAAAAACTGACAAAATAGACTGCAGTATCATCTCACGTTATATTAATAACACAGATATGCGTGCTATTCCTTTAAAAGTTGATAATGGTAATATTGATTACTTGAAACAAAAGCTATCTCGTAGGAACCAGCTAGTAGAAATAGCAAAAATACAAAAAAACCAAATCCAACAGATAACTGATACATCTATAATCAAACAGATAGAAGAACTTCTTGCAATTTTACAAAATCAAATAAAAACTTTAGAAGATGAGATAATTACATTTATTGATCAAAACCAAGAGCTTAAGAAAAAATACATATCAATAACCAGTATACCAGGTATAAGTAAAATCACAGCCACCACTTTGATTTGCCATTTGCCTGAACTTGGAACCCTTCAAAAAAAACAAATATCTAGCCTTGTCGGACTTGCACCTTTTAATCGAGATAGTGGCTCTAGTAGAGGAAAAAGGTGCATCCAGGGAGGTAGATCACAAATCAGGAAAGTTTTACACATGTGTATTCTCAGTGCACAAAAAGTTAATTCTTATATCAAACCTTTCTTTACTAGATTATACAATCAATATAAAAAGCCATATAAAATTGCTTCCACTGCTGCTATGAGAAAGTTACTTTTACTTGCTAACTCTTTAGTAAGAGATGGCAGGGTTTTTACTGAGGAATACAGCCCTAAATCTGCTTAGATCTTTAGTAGAGTGTGGTTGTGCTCTAATTGCGTAAAAGTCAATAATAATTTTTATATCATTGAAAATATTTTTTGATGTAAAATTCAACTCTAATAGGGTTATTATTGTCCGCATTTTCTATAAAAAATAAAAACTTAAATACCTAAAACTGTCTGCAGTAAGGCCATCTGATCAACGCCATTAATTTTACGGATCATATTTTCTGCATCAATTTCAATAAGCTCCTGACCAGAGATGATAAGTTTATAATAATGAGCTGCAACCATGCATCTAAGTGTTGCTTTCTCGGCAGGTTTCCAGCTACCAAAGTCAAATTCTTTGAATATTCCCCTAAGATTTATAACTACTGCTTCAATATCATTACTACCACTTCCTTGCATACCACCCCTGAGTGTCAAAGCTACTGAATTTCCATTTATTAAACCAAAAAGCCTAAATAGCTCTGAATCATATTCAGCAAAAGTAAACTCAGCTTCAAGCTTTTCCATGCCCATGTCAATGCTTATTGGAATATCCATGCCACCTGCACGATATTCTTCTGTTTTGATAGTAAGCTTCGGCAGAGTGATTTCATCGATTTTCCCAGCATAACCTTTACCATCAACAAACACGTTAAAGTTCTTTAAGATTTTTGGCAACATCTTTTTATACCTTTAAAATATAAAATATTTTTTTATTAACCAACCTGACCATTACCTCACCCTAAAGGCTGATAGCTAAAATACTGACATTCTATCTTAAAATTAACCTTCTTTAAGTTAAGGAATATGTGCGTCCACACAAACTATAAGCACATATTCCTTGACCTGTTAAATCTAAAGCTTCATATTTTCCTTAGTTGTTAAAAGAATTTAAGCTCAGAATTACAACTTAAATTACGTAAAAATGCGTTAAAGCATCTTTGACCCACCAAGTAAAAATTATTTTTAGCATTTTTCATTTTTTTATTGATTTTTAACACAACTGCTATCAAGCCAAAAAGTCTAAATAGTTCTGAATCATACTCAGCGAAAGTAAAGTCTGCTTCAAGCTTTTCCATGCCCATGTCAATATTTATTGGGATATCCATACCACCAGCACGGTACTCCTCTGTTTTTATGGTAAGCTTCGGCAAAGTTATTTCATCTATTTTCCCTGCATAGCCTCTACCATCAACAAATACGTTAAAATTTCTCAGTATTTTCGGTAACATTTTTCCTCTTTCTCCCCTTTTTATAATATTGTACCACTCACAAGATGTGACCTGAAAGTAATCTGTTCAGCTGGATATGATGGTGTAAATTCGAAATCAAAATATACTTTCCCGCTTGCAATATTTGCCGGTGTATTGAGTTCAGGTGTTGCATAACATTTTCCGCTAATAATAGCTCCTTGTGCTTTTAAATTGGCCAAATAAGAATTCACCCCCTCAATTACATCATCTATATAAGTTTTGGTAATATTTCGATCAACTGCCCAGAGATGAGCTCGAAGTAAACTATCATTGATTAAATCTGCAGTCCTTCTCACTGATAAAAAAGCCCATTTTGAGTCATTTGAACATGTTCTATTGCCCCAAAGCCTATAGCCATTTTGATGAATTATCGTTGTTACTTCATTTTCATTCAAGTGGTTTGCTCTACAATTTGTATTACCGAGCGTAAAATCAATAGGCCTGCTTGTTCCAACAATACCATTTATCTCTTTGTTTGAAGGTGAATGCCAAAATCCTTGCTCACTATCTACTTTCGCTATTAAACCAGCTACAAATGGGCTTGCTGGCAAAATTTCTTCTTTTCCTTCAATAAATACCTTAACCCAAGGATCAACTACGTAAACTCTTGAGCTGCCTACACTTTTTCTCCATTTGATTGCTTCTTCATCAACAGTATTTGGTCCGTCTGCAACAATAATTGCTCTTAATTTTTCTGCTATGGAAATTAAAGCACTCACTACTGGATTTACTCCATCTATTTCAGGTAACTGATGAGTAAACTGAGGTGCAATTAATATTCTTGGAGCAATATGAACTATGCTTTCACTACTGAGGAATGCCTCTATCCCTTGATACTCTCCAGTCTCTTTATCAACACCGCCAATTATATTCTTCAGCGTCTCTTCTTCTTTTAATTTTGGATCGCTGTTTTCACTCTCTTCAACTCTAATTACTATAACTGTTACACCAATCTGGGAAAATATTCCATTTACTGCAGAAGGTAAACTTCCACTCTTTCCGAGCTTTACTGCTTCCTTTAAGCTTCCTGCAACTAACACTGGTTTATTTAGCGGAAATTTTTGCTCATCTGCTTCAGGTGCAGTACCAATTACACCTATCACTGATGATTTAGCTGTACGTACTGCTTTGGCCCCTGAGGTTACCTCAATAACATTTACTCCGTGCAAAAATTCTTCAGCCATTTCTTTGCATCTTTTGTTTAAAATCGTTTAGTAAGTTCTCTACACTTTTGGCTTCTGCAATTTTCTTCTTGGTAATGTCTTCCAACTCTTCACATTTCATTATTTCTTTTACTGCTTTTTTTACTTTTTCTTCAATGATTCTTGCCATTTCAGTAACTGTAATACCACGTACTTTTGCTAATGGCTCTATAATTTCTGCATCTTTTTCGTCTATAGATTCTGGTGCTGCTAGAATGTTTTCTGCGGCTTTTGCTTGTATTTCGTACGACTTAAGCTTCTGATGAGAATATCCTGCGTATTGGTGAGTATAGTTATTATAATAAGTACGGAGACTAGAAAGTGCAGAAAGTTTTGCATTTTCCAATAATTCCAGCTCAATATCTTCCTTATTCCTTTCAACAATTTTCTCCCCTTCTGTTAGACAATAGCTTTTTTGCCAATCAAAATCTTCTGGTGCTTCATACCAATCATTTCCAGTTGGTTTGTTTTCAAGTGTTGTTGTTTCAATCTGCTTGTGGTTTTCAAAACGTATATAAATAGTCATAAATTCCTCCTCATTGCCATATTTGATTAGTTCGTTCTAATCCTGGACATTGCCAAGCTTTTAGCGTTCTCTCCACATCTACTTCAAGTCCTGTAGTTAGAACATTGCTACGTATGTTATAAATCCCCCACTGAATAAATTGACCATAGTTGTGTACATAATTTGATGCAAGCATACCTTGACTAACTTGTGTTCTGGAATACAGATAAGATGATGTGTAAAGTAATATTGCAACTGTTTTTCCTGCTGGAATCTCCACATTACCAGATCCGGCTAACTTGCTATCAGAACTCGTGTATTGGTAAACATTTTTCCATACTATTTTTGAAATACTTGATTTATTAGAATTAGTGTTATCAGGAGTTCCCACAAATAATCCTGCTCCCCCATACTCCGTACTCGAATACGATGATCCAACAAATTCCATTGTTTTATTTATGTTCACATTGGTTGTATTTTTTACAAATACTACTCCAAGTGCAGCATACGGATAATAGTATATCTCATCATAACTACCAGAAAAACTTTTTGTGCATAACTCTCCGTAAATAAATGTTCCTTTACTTCCCTCTATAAAACTGAGTTGTCTTGGCCGATAAAAACTAACGTAATCTGTATTGTACGTATGGCTACCTGCTAGTAGTTGTAACATATAGTCAGTTTTTGTTATATCACTACTCCACTTTCCAAGCTCTGTCGTAAAAGTTCCGTGGCCAAAATAATTATTTTTTCTGCCAAGTACACCAAATAAGAAAGGTAATGACCCTGGTTCAACCATGTTGCGCTTTCTTATTTCATCTATAAGAGACACTTTTAACTGTTCATCCCGAGTTTTTACCTCATTTATCAGGGATGTTTTTAATTGGTTATCACGAGTTTCTATTTCCCCAATAATTGATGAGCCAGATGGTACATTATTAACAGCACGAAAATCTTCTACTAAACCTTTAAGACCATCTTTATGACTATTACTAATGCTATTTATTGCTGCAATATTGGCATTCTTTCTCGTATCAAGTAGGGATAAATTTGTTGTCCCTTTTTCATCAATTCTCTTTAATAACTGCTTCTCTGATTCAGAGATCACTGCTAAAGAACTAGCTTTTTTATTATCCAGATCAGTTAAGTGTTTTTTTGCACTATCAAGAAGTTCTTTTAGCTTACCATCAGTCATCTGTACAATTTCAGAAACTGCACTTTTGTCGACTATTGATTCCAATGCTTTAGCAAGATATGCTAATTGATCTGGTGTACTGTTTTCTGCTAAATCCTTAAGCCTCTTTTGTAGTGCATCAATTATCTCTTTTACCTCAGTCATCTGCACAATGTCAGCAATAGCTTTTTTATCTGCTATCAATTCCAGCGATTTTGCAAGATATGCCAGTTGATCAGGTGTGCTGTTTGCTGCTAAATCCTTTATCCTTTGGTATATTGCTTCTTTCATTTCCAAAAATTTAAAAAAGTCTCAAAATTAAACCGCTCAAAATTACTCTTAAGTTGATTATGCTCATCTTCTCTTTCGGTAATATCTTCATCTATTTTCTCAATTGTGGTACGGATACGAACAACATCCTGCACAGCAATATTTTCTGGATGCGGTAAAGGATATCCACGCCTTGTTTTATCATTTGGCATTTTTCTTATGTTATAACAATCCGCAAGTTTTTTACCTTTGGCCGATAGATAACCGTACTACTTAAAACCAATTTTACCCTTGTTTCACTGGCATTAAAGTTTGTCAGTACGTGGGTTCTTTCCACCCAATTTTCTCCAATTGGTTTTCCTGATGTTAAATTTACTAATTGCCAATCCACGTTTTTTTGTACATATGCTTTAACATCTGCAGTGCCAGGTATTAGCGCATCATAGGTAATTGTTATCTTAGTGTTAGCTCCTGCTGTAATGCTTCTTGTAACATAATCCCCAGACTCTGAAAGATTGCCCATAACTAGCTGTAACCCAGAATATAGCACTGGACTTTTTTCTCGCCCTCCTTTTAGGCTTGCTTTTACCGTTAATTCCCCATTTATTCTTTCACGCAGTGCAAGCGGCAAATTATCAGACAAAAAGTTTTCTCTTCCCTCTTCATCTGTTAATATAAATTCTACATTAGTATCAAATGCTACTTTTTCGACGTTCGTCAAAACAATTAAATCTGATACATTATTTGCAGTAACTTTACCCAGATCAATAATGTGAGAAACTTCGCTAAATTTTGCAGCTAGTAATCGAAACGTTAAATCTAAATTTTGATGTGGTGTCCAAGTACTTGCATTGCTTGATGATAGTAATACTCCTACTTGATATGGTTGACTTGTTACCCAACGGCTATTTACTGCATCATATTTGCCAAGTTCTGCTATTTTTACTGCAGTATCTGCATCATCAGTGAGTAGCACTATTGCATACTCTTGTCCTGCATGGCAAAACACTGGTGACCACTCTATAAGTGTTGCTGTGCCATCTATCTTTATATCTTTTGGCTCAATATAGCTTTCAGCAATGACAGTTTGCGAGGGCACTCCCACTGCTGTTTCTCTAATCTGCACAACAACACGTTTTTTGCCTTTATTTACAAACCATAGTTCCACGCCTCCTATGTGCCTACTTTCATTTAGAGTAAATGTTTGCGCTAAAGGATCAACTCTTCTTGCTGCGATAACTCTTCTTCTTTCCTCTATGGTAATTGTTTTTTTACCAGTATAAGTTGTCTCTCCATAGCTTCCTTTATCCCCATAAAATTGTACTAATTTAGTACCTGCTGGAATATTTGCCGGCACTTTCACCTTTCCCTTTAATTTTCCCTGGTTGTTAGCTGTTATCATATTTTTCACCTCTTATGCCATAGGCTGAATGACGATACCATCAAACTTCACTTCTTTGAGCTTTTCGTTTGGGGAAAAACCTTCAATTTCAAAATTCTGTACTGCTTCTCTCATAAATTCAGCTTCGTATGAAGTACTTGACAGCAGCTCTGTTGTTTCTTTAACATTAAATACTCTAGTTACTGGACTTTTCCAATTCGTGGTAACCTCCGTCCAGTGGTCTATATTTTTATTTAGAGTAATTTGTGCCGGAACTGGATCAAAAGCTTGATACGGATTAATTTTTTCACTTTTAGTCTGTAAAAGCTGTTCCAATACCGGCTCAAGTTCATACGGTAAAAGATAAGGTTTTGTGCTCTTTTCAACATCAATAATTTCTACATCTATTGGTAAAATTAGTTCCTTATTTACTATTGCTGCAGACTGTGAAACTCCTTGATCACGCATATCATCGTCAAAAAACGAATCAACAAATACTCCTTTTTTCGTTGTAGGTTCTCTTGAATTTGCATCATTGCGTAGACGTTCCTCTGCAACCAGCGCATAAAGATCATTTATTCCTTTTTTCATTGCTTCAAGCTCATTCATCGGTACAGCATGAATAGCACTATTCACTATTTTTACCCCTTCTTTTTCTCCGTTTTTCCATGTCTGATGAATGTAGCAGAGCAAAAGTTGTCCGCTAGGTGCTTTAGGCATTGATGGTCGCCAAGGGTGAGCTATACCTTTTATTCTCCTTACTACTCCTTTGCTATCGATAGTAATTAAATCATAGCGGGGCATTTTCCAGGTGTAATCAATCAGAACCAAGCTGTTATCAACTGCTCCTTTTACTTTGCATCCCTGTTCACTTATATCTTCAGGGCTTACATGAGTACGACAGCGGTAAGTTATTTGATAACTACTTCCAGGAGCTGGTTCTTTACCTGGTAATGACCAATCAACGTTTCCTGCATTTAACTTATAGTCTATACTATTTTCATAAATAACATTGCCTTGTTTAATTTGAATAATCTCAAGTACCGCAGAGTCAGGTATTGGATCAACAGCTCCTGAGTATGAACCGTGAGTAATGGTAATGGTTTTTTGAACAGTTATATCTACTTTTTTAATTTCACTTATTGGAAAATCATTAACCTTCAGTTCCATTACTCTTTGGCTATTTGGCTGAAAAGTATGTGGTTCTGATTCAACTGATTTTATATCTGGATCTTCATCAAAAGAAATGCGAATACTGTGAGGTACCTCAATTTCATAACCATCAACATGAGCTTTGCCCTCATTAATTACAAATATTTTTTTTCCTCCTTCCCCCTCTTCCTTTTGCAGGAACATTACTTCAAGGCCATTTACAACGTAGGAACCATTTGCCTCTTTGTCATAACGAGCAAGAGCAGTAGTTACTATATTTGCTTGTGGTGGCGGTGAATGTTCTATCAATACTCCATTTTCAATATTGTAAATTGGGTAAAATTCGCCATTTGTAGAGTTAACAGTAACACTTTCTACTTGGTATCCCCAAATGGTGGAAACTTTAAGCCTTGCTGCCCCTACTTCTTGATAATTACGTGTACCAACAGCAGGATCACGAAGATTTTCGTCCTCAAGTTCTGTAATCGTAGATTCTAGATAATAAACACCTATGCGAACTATAGTACTCAGTGGAATAACAAACTCTTCTTTTTCGACTTTTCTAACTGCTCCACGAAGATAGATTTTTCCTGACTCAAGTGTAACTTTACCAGTTTCCCCATCTATAATACAATTGCTTCCTGTTATAACATCGCCATCACGAAATATTGCATCACCTATGCCTTTAAGCTTAGAAAGAGCATACTCCTGAGTCTCATTTAATTCTGCAGACTGTAGACCTCTTCCAGCAAGAAATAAGCTTTTTTCGTATTCTTTGTCAGGATTAAAGCGGTTATAATAACTATTTAAGGTCATTTTTTTTCAAAAAGTTACAACAAATGAAAAAGTTTCCCGAGTTGCAGATGTTCTGATAAGTGGTACGGTATGTTCTAAAACTAACAAAATTCCAGGATTTTCCACGTCTTTTGGTTCAAAATATCTCTGTCCAGGAGGCAACTTTTCTTTTACCTTTGTACCAACCATAACTCCTAATTCCCGTATAACTTGATTTGCTGCGTCCGTGAAATTGAAAGTGAATTTGAGAAAAAGATTATTGGTTGGTACATTTGAGGGTCTAAACCTTCCAGAAGGAGTTACAAGTTCTCCATTCTCATCACCTGTGCAGAAGAGAACCTCATCTGCAGTACGTCTGCCAAGTTCATTCAAGAGCTTTATAGAATTTATAGATTCAGGTGGTGTGCTTTGAGTATATTCTACAGTAACTGCACTATTTGCCGTGATAGAGCTATTTTCCGTAAGTTTTATTACACCAGTACTGCTATCAACTGTATAGTCAACACTTGACTGATACACTGTTTGTCCTGTAAAAACCCTTACATCTTTAATAGTGTGGTGATCTAGAGCTATTTCACCCTCAACAAAAACTTTTTCGACCTGATGGCTACTTCCAGAGCTTGAATCACCACTTCCCCAAGCAAGATGTAGAGATTGCTCTTTTATGCTGGCTGCTATTGCTGCTCTTCCTGATTGTGTAAGAATTGACACCTGTGATGAGTTTGAAAGGCTTATATAATATATATTCAGGATTTGGAAAATTTTTGTCCAAAAAAAATGAATTTTTGCCTAATTTTTTGTTGCAGTATTATTTAAAAATCGAACTGTATTATTCTCGAAAAAAAACAATAGAATATCAATAGGTTAAAAATTGCATCTGTATTATTTATTTTTGCTCCTGTCCTACAAAGTGCACCTATAAGTTCTCATCCTTAAAGCATTAATTGTTTTAGGGACAAGTTATGAAACTAAAAACTGCCATAGTTGTTCAAAATATACGGTATCAAGCTAAGAGATTAAAACTTTTTGAATGCTTTGCTCATGAAACTCATGAAGATCTTGAGCAAGAACTTTTCTGTGAAATTTGGACTTATCTTGATAGATATGATGAAAGTAAAGGTAGCTTTAACACTTTTGTAGCAAGATTAACTGAACGTCGTGCCAATAACTTATTGGAGAAACAACTATGTATGAAGCGCAATATTAATAACTATGTCAATATTGAGAAAACAGAAGCTTTTGAAGATGAAGTAGCGAAACGTACTGATGTAGATTACATGATTTCAACGCTACCAAGAAAGATGCAAAAGATATGCGAACAACTCAAGTACTTTAACTTATATGAAGTTGCTAAGATGAACAACATATCAAGAACTACTTTAAATACTATGGTAAGAAAAATACGTATAAAACTCTCTTCCATCTACTACAAGAGCAAAAAGAAAAATTGAACATAAATTCTACCTTTCCTGAATATATAACATATACCATTGAGGTGAATAAATGACTTTTAAAATTTTAAATAATAATGAAAGATTGAAAACAACTACAGGCATAAAAGTAGTAATTTTTGGTCCTTACGGTATTGGTAAAACCAGCCTATTAAAGACTATAAGTGAACCAACACTATGTCTTGACTTTGAAGCAGGTCTGCTTGCTGTTCAAGATTGGCAGGGAGATTCTATTAGTGTTCGTACTTGGAATCAAGCTCGGGATATTGCCTGCCTAATTGGTGGTCCAAACCCTGCGCTGAAATCTGACCAAGCATACAGTCAAAAACACCATGAACATGTATCTGGCAAGTATAAAGATCTTCTTTCTGAAGTTTCTAAATACCGATGCATCTTTGTAGATAGTATAACCGTTGCTTCACGTTTATGTCTTTTATGGGCAAGGATGCAACCTGAGTGTTTTTCTGATAGATCGGGAAAAGAAGACAAAAGAGCTGCTTATGGGTTACTTGCTCAAGAGATGATGGCTTGGCTCAATCAGTTTCAACATATCAGAGATAAAGACATCATCATAGTTGGCACATTAGGTCAATATCTCGATGACTGCAATCGTCCAACTTGGCTACCTCAATGTGAAGGAACTAAAACTGCTAGTGAGATTCCAGGGATAGTTGACGAAGTAATCAGTATGGTTGGAATCAAGAAAGATGATGGCACGGAGAAACGTTCATTTGTCTGTCAGACTATTAATAGTTGGGGATATCCAGCTAAAGATCGCAGTGGCTGCTTGAATATGGTTGAAGAACCACATTTGGGTAAATTACTTGCAAAAATTAAAGCCAAAACTTTGGCACCTATTGCTTAATTAAAAATTGGAGAATAATTATTATGGAACAAAGCTTTTTCAATATCGGTCAAAAAATTCCCTTTTTCAGTGTGAAAGAATACTTGAATGATCAATCACCAATACCAGAAGATATAATCTCGCCAAGGATTCTGACAAAAAGAGGTCTATTAGTACTGGGTGGCCCACCTAAGATTGGCAAAAGCGACTTTTTGATCTCTTGGCTTGTTTACATGGCTGCTGGAGTTTCATTTTTGGGTATGACTCCAAGCAAACCTATGAAAATTTTCTATCTGCAAACTGAAATTGAATATGAATATATGAAAGAACGTTTGCAACAACTTCAACTGGATAACGAACTTTTGAATATAGCTGCCAATAACTTAATCATTACACCAAGAGTACAATTATCTTTCAGCAGTGAAGAAATAGATGAAATTAAAAATGTTATTAAAGAGCGTTTTAAACCTGATATTATTGCAATCGATCCTCTTCGCAACATCTTCAACTCAAGTGAATATGGCAATGAAAATGACAATAGCGCTATGCTATTCTTTTTGCAAAAAACGCTTGAAAGACTGAGAAATGTTATCAATCCAGATTCGGGCATAATACTCACTCACCACACAAAAAAATTATCGAAAAAGATGCTGGAAGAAGATCCATTTCAAGGCCTAAGCGGTGCTGGATCTTTACGTGGATTTTATAGCACTGGCATGGTGATGTTTGCTCATGATGAGGAAAGCACTGTCCGTCAAATAGTATTTGAGCTTCGTAATGGTGAACGTGTAGCAAGTAAGCTTGTTGATAAGATAGATGGTCGTTGGAAGCTTGCAGACCAATGGAGTTGATTCCTTTTTTTCACTTAATTTATAGGAGACAATATGTTATCAGATTTTTTAACTGATTTTAATACTGCAAAATTACAAAGTAATTTAATACCAAAAGGTACAATAGTCAAGGTAAAAATGGCAATTAAACCAGGAGGTTATGAAAATTGGTTCACTAAAAGCTACACTACTGGCAGCATCTATTTAAACGTTGAATTTACTGTCACTGAAGGTCCATATGCAAAACGCAAGATTTTTCAAGTAATTGGTATTAAAAGTGGCAAAGCAAGAGTTGAAGGAGAAGATACTTGGGGAGAATCTGGACGTTCTATGCTTAGAAGCATTTTGGAGTCAGCACGAAATATTCATGCACATGACACTTCAGAGAAAGCGGTTACTGCTAGAAAAATCAACTCTATAGCTGATTTTAACGGGTTAGAGTTTACTGCAAAAGTTGGTATTGAAGCTGATCGGTATGGAGAAAAGAACAAGATTGCTACGGTTATTACTCCAGAACAATCTGAAGTTGATTGGTTGCCATTTTGAAGTACGACGAAGAGAAGCTCTGGATTGCTGTAATTGAGAGAGCTATCAAAGATGCAGCAGGAAAAAATCCAGAGCTAAAGAAAGAAGCAATTAAATGGTTTGATTCAGAGTCTTTTGAAACTGTTTGTGAGCTAGCTAATCTCAGCTCTAAACGTATGAAAAGTATGTATGGGGGTTTTATGCAGAGAAAGGAAATAAAAGGATTATTGATTGATAATATTAAGAAGTGTGTACCTTACCTAATTCCAAACGGTAATTTTTATCGAGAGAGGACTTATGTTGGCAATTTTGATGGGAATACGATTACAGTTAAAATAGTAGGTAAAGAAACTGGAAACTGGCGTAATTTTACTAAAGGAATTAGTGGTGATATTATCGATCTTTGGACTTTAGTTAAAGGTGATATAAATTCCGCTAAGAAGTGGTTAAATACTAAAGAAAACACAACAGAACATAAAATTACATCGTTTTCAGCAAAGCATTACTTAAATGATAAATCACCAATGCCAAAAGATATAATAGGCCCAAGAATTCTAACTCCAAGTGGTCTTTTGGTCATAGGTGGAGCTCCTAAAATAGGAAAGAGTAATTTTCTACTTTCCATGTTGGTACATTTAGCTGCTGGAGTATCATTTCTTGATATGAAGCCTGCAAGGCCACTTAAGATATTCTATCTACAGAATGAAATGGAATATAGAGAGCGCTTACAGAAGCTAAGAATCAGCAAGAAAATCCTTGATGCAGGAACAGAAAACTTAGTTATTACTAAAAAAGTACAGTTAACTTTGAATGTGGAAAAAATAAAGGAAATTATGTCGGAAAATCTCGATGTAAAAACAGTTGATCTTATAGTAATAGACTCTGTTTTTGATTATAGGAGTATGATCTCTTTTCTGCAAAATAGTATTGATGAACTACGCTCTATAACTAATCCTGCTGCTGGAGTAATAGTTACACATTACACCAAAAAAGTGTCAACAACCACGTTAAAAAAGAATCCATTTCAAGCATTGAGTGGTGCTAATGTTTTAAGAAGTTTATATACATCTGGAGTAATGATATTTAGGCCAGAAAGGAATACTCTGCAATTGATGTACGAACTTAAAAACGGCAAACCAATACCAACAAAATTCATAAATATGGTTAACGGACGCTGGATAGCTACAGCTTAACCAAATTTCTAAACTTTAAATATATTGGAGATTTTATGGGTATCTATTGTGATTTTAATACTGCAGCTCCACGAAAAAATGCACCGTTAGTAGAAAAAGAACAACTTAAAGCTCAGCTTCTGTTAAATATCAGATCATGCCTTTCTTATCTATTGCCAAGAGGGATTTTTTGTGGTGATAAGTTTTATGTAGGCAATATACAAGGTGATAAAGGCAAGAGTCTAGTAGTAGAATTAAGTGGCAGTGAAGCTGGCCTATGGCATGATTTTGCAACAGGAGAAGGTGGTGATATCATTGATCTTTGGGCAGGAGTACATAGAAAAAGTACGAGAATAGAGTTTCCTGAAGTAATGACTTCTATAGCTCAGTGGCTTGGTCATTTCAAAACTTCAAGTAGTCCAACTGCATATTGGGATTATTACGATGAAAACGGCCAAGCTATTGTTAGAGTATATCGTTATGATGATGATAGTGGAAAGAGATATCTTCCTTTTGATATCAAAAAATCCACCTTTAGTGTACCAGAGATAAGGCCACTATATAATATTCCAGGTATTTTAAAGTCCGATAAAGTTGTTCTGGTTGAGGGAGAAAAATGTGCAGAAGCGCTGATAGAGAAAGGAATAACTGCAACAACAGCAATGTCAGGAGCAAATGCACCTATTGAGAAGACAGATTGGACTCCACTTAAAGGTAAACATGTTATTATTTGGCCAGATAATGATGAACCAGGTAAGAAATACGCTGAAAAATCTGCTATGAAACTTACTTGTCTTGGAGTTGAAGAACTTTGCATTTTGGAAATACCTAAAGATAAACCAAAGGGTTGGGACGCTGCTGATTGCGTGAAAGAAGGTATAAATGTTGAAAAATTCTTATCTTTAATTCTTCAAGTTCCATATGTGAAAAAACTATCAACTACCGAGGAATTCTCGAAAGTTCAAAAAGCAGGACGTTGCATTTCACTTTCAGCAATTCCAGTAATAAAGTATTTAAAGGAT
This sequence comes from Wolbachia endosymbiont of Diaphorina citri, assembly GCF_013096535.2. Classification (NCBI taxonomy): domain Bacteria; kingdom Pseudomonadati; phylum Pseudomonadota; class Alphaproteobacteria; order Rickettsiales; family Anaplasmataceae; genus Wolbachia; species Wolbachia endosymbiont of Diaphorina citri. Next base: position 1,241,227 of record NZ_CP051265.2, read on the forward strand.
AAATCACCAATGCCGAAAGACATAATAGCTCCAAGAATTTTAACTCCAGGAGGACTATTGGTGTTTGCAGGTGCACCTAAGGTTGGAAAAAGTGATTTTCTTATTTCTTGGTTATTACACATGGCAGGAGGAATTCCATTTTTGAACATGATGCCCACAAGACCTTTGAAAATCTTTTACTTACAAACTGAAATTGGCTATCACTATATGCGTGAACGTCTTCAGCAGATTAAACTAAATGAAGAACTTCTTGAAATTGCTGGATATAACTTAGTTATTACACCACAAGTGGAGTTACTTCTAAATGATGATAGTATAGAGATTATTGTAGATAAAATAGAAAGTTCATTTGGCTCGAATGCAGTTGATATAATAGCAATAGATCCACTACGCAATATTTTTGATGCCGGCGAGAATAGTAGTGAAAATGACAACAATGCTATGTTATTCTTTCTACAAGAAAGGGTTGGTAAATTGAGAAAGCTGGCTAATCAAGATGCAGGAGTTATTTTAGTACACCACACAAAGAAGATGCAAAAGAAATCATTGGAAGAAGACCCATTTCAAAGTTTTAGCGGTGCAAGCAGTTTAAGGGGATTTTATACTACAGGAATAATTATGCACAGACCAGATGAACAACAAAGTAAACGTCAGCTAATCTTTGAGTTACGCAATGGTCATGCTATTGCATCAAAATACGTTGATAAAATTAACAATAACTGGTACGTGGTTGATTATGAATCGCAAAGACTTGTGAATAAAGATTATGGTCAAAGGTTAGATGCAGAACGTTCGCGTAGGTATGATACTATTCTACAATTAATTTATGATGAAGCACGGAAGGGACGTCTATATACAATAAATTCGTTCTGTCAGGCATTTGAGAATAAAGCAGGTCTTGGTAGTCAACATTCGATCCGTGAACGTATTGATACTTTAGCTACAAAGGGCTATATAAAATTTAATAGAGAAGGTAAAAATGGAGCAAGAACTAGATATGGGGTGCTTTGTGTTGCAGGCATGGAAAAGAAAAGTAAGGTATTTGATCATCAACTGAATAAAGAAGTGACAATTTATGAAAAGGTCTTACCAACCGACTATAAATCACTGGAGAATGGTAGCATTTTACCAGTTGAAAATCCGAATACTTGGGTTCATCATAGCATCTGCAATTAATAAAATTAAAATAGAAAATATGAGTTATTTCAGTCTTCGGATTTGCTCAGTTTGTCTTCAGAATTTGCTTAGTCTATGCAGACTGAATTTAGTAAGGGTGAAAGAAATGCGGGATTTTCAACAACTTAGAGGGATTGTTGAATTTTATAGCTGCAGACTGAGCAATAGGGAAAAAGTTCAGGAATATAGAGGGTTTTGTTCAACTCTCAGTTTTCAGAATAACTCCTATTATTATATAATAATATAGTAGTATGACTTTAAAACATACTACTCTGTTCGTTTCTCTTTTACTTACAATAATAAGTTATGTATATGTGTAAAGCTCTCTTTCAAAGTTATCTAATAAAAGAAATGAAAGAAAACGCTTAAAAAAAACAAATGGCCCGTAATTGCGTTTTAAAGCCATTCTACAACTTCAGGGTACAATTAACCACCTTGACCTAAAGAACGCTTATAACAGCCCTTAAAAGCCGATTAACACCATGTCTTAACTTATAAGAAAGACCATATGCTAATTTTATCACGTTTTACTTTAGTTGTAAAGAAATTTTTTTAATGTATGACAGATTTGTATAGTCGATATTTTACGTAACTTATGGCGTTTAATTGGTTATTTAGTATCTCTAAAACTTAACGAGTTGCTTTTATAACCAAAGTAAAAGGGTTAATACGGTAACCATAATCTCTACGCGATGATCCAGGCCAACCAACTGTTTGAATCACATCATTACGTTCGATGTTTAGTCCTAATTTTTTAGCTAAGGTGGTTTTTATTGTTCTTTGGATTGTGTTTAGTGGTTTTCTGATGTGATGTTCTGGATCTGCTTCTGGATCAAGATTTAGGCGTTTTTCTATTTCATTTATGCTAAGCAACATGTGTTTTTCAGGAGGTAATTCTTTTTTACAATCATGCAAAAATTGTTCAAATAATATGCGAAAAACCTTCATACATGCTGCAGCTTTCTTATTTAGAATCTCTATATTGTTTACGTAAAGTGAGCCCTCTATCAATTGCAACTTTAGTAATTCCTTCTCTTTAGGAGGTTCAATTAGATTAAGTGCAGTATGTAAGATTTGCATTGAAGTATTTGGTATGAACTCTAGTACTCCTCTTTGTGCTGCTTCTTGGAATACTTCAATTAAAGTCTTATGCTGAAAGAAAAGGTCAACCATTTTTACTGTGGGCAAATCAAGAGGTATGTTTGATGGATTTTTTCTCAGTATTATTAATACAGTTGGATTAGCTTTAAGCTTATCTATCGTTAAGAATGTTGGATTGGTGCAAAAATCAAGTATGATTAAACTTACAATCTTACCTTGTCCACCAACATGATAAACTCCACTTTCCACTTTTTGCCACATAAAATTTGTATCACTTAGCTGACCTTCAAACCAATTCATAAATTTCTCTGGGTTAAAATATACAGATAAGCGATGAAATCTTTGCTTCTTGTAGGTATTAGGTAAAATATCACGGTTGCAATTTTCACAAATTATATTATCGCATGCTTCGTTAAAGTCCTCATCAATGAAAATCTCATTGTTACAGTATGGATCAACTATATTTGGCCAATCTAATTTATCTTGTCTACGAGAGCAGATAATGTAAGACCTCTCTTGCATCTTAATTAACTCAAGATCTGACAAATACCTTGCTGCTTTGATGTAATTTTGATTTGGGTTAACCCAAGAGCTGCCAGAATTAAGAAGATCAGAGATTTGCTCTTGGCAAGATTGTAAGACCATAAAATTGTTTTATGTATGTTTTAAAATCCTCTCTTTCCCTTTTATTCAGAGGATGTTCAGAGTAGTAAATTGCTATATACTCATCACTTCGCTTGAAAAATAAGCCTATCTTTTTGCCTTGAAATATTACTTTAATCGACTCTATAAATGGAACTATGTCTCCTACAAATGGCTTTAAAACATGCAATTCCGGTGCAATAGGATCATATGGAGCAACAGTCAAAGTGATATTAGTATAGCTGTAATTGAAACGATTTGACTGAAACTTTAACTCAAAAACACGAATATTTGAATCAGATTCATTAATACAAGTTTCTATAAATTTATGCACCTGTTCCGCGAAGTTTTTATCCTGCACATCTACAAAAATACATTCGCAGCCAAAGTAACAACTTGCAATGCTATTTGCTATTTCTATAGCTTGATCGATATTTCTAGCACCAAGATCTACCTGAGTGCCATTTAGTAGAAAATCCAAAATCATCCACTCTGCCTTATGGCCATGAATAACTTTGTTTGAATTTAACAACAAATCTATATCGCTAGCTTTGCGTATTAACACATATAAACGATTCTGATGATAGAAGAAACCTTGTAGTTGATTCTCGAAACTGTCATTTCTCTTAATGTTATCTTCTTTCAGTATTTGTTGTATGATTTCCTCTGAGATAAAGTCCTTAAATGGAGTACTTGGTCGTCTTGGTGTTTTTTGTAAGGCAAAAGACATGAAACTCTTTCTTTGTATTTTTTCAAAGTGATAGACAGACTTTAAAAGATTGTAATCTGCATGAAACAGTAGAAACAGCAAAGACTTCTTATCATATTTATTATTATTTTTTACAAGGTAGGATTTCATGAGTTCTGTAGTTAATGCAGATCTTGCAATTTCACTGACAGTAACTTCTAGTTTTGCACGATCAAAACAGGTAATCAAGTAGTAAGTAACGAGAGAATCGGAATAATTAGCAATAACTTTACGTTTGTATTGTACAGATGTATTATCGTAACTTTCATCATCAAAGAGTTGAGCGTTTAATTTATCTTTAAAGGAGTTTTGAAAAATAATATTTAATTGCTTACCAGAAAGTGAATCTATCCAAGACTGACGTATTTTTGTATTGTGAAAACGATCAAGCAAATGGTTAACAGGTACTTCTAAATCATCTTCCCAAAATTTACGATTTGGATAAATGTTCATAAGAAACTAACCACACCATAATAGCATAATAGACTATTTAAATAGTTAAGATAGAAATTTGAAAGTCTTGACCAATAATTATGCAATGGCTGTTTACTGATTTTTAACCAAGTTTTTTCTAAAAAGTTTGCTTAAGAAGAAGATTTTTTGGACAAAAATTTTTCAAATCCTGAATATATATTATATAGCACTCTAGCGAAACAAATTCTGAATATAAATGTCAATCCTAACACTGGACCTTGGCAAACAAACAGGCTGGGCAATTCTAACAGATGGAGTAATTGAAAGTGGTAGCAAAAGCTTTCATGGTAGCCGTTTTAGCGGAGGTGGCATGTGCTTCTTGAATTTTCGTAATTGGCTTAATTCTTTGAAACATGAGTTCACTGCAGTGTATTTTGAGGAAGTGAGAAGACATCTAGGAACTGATGCAGCGCATTGCTACGGTGGTTTTCTTGCCGTTCTCTCTGCTTGGTGTGAAGAACATCATGTGCCGTACAAAGGTGTTAATGTTAAAACTATAAAACGCTTTATAACAGGCAAAGGCAATGCAAGTAAGAGTGAAGTTATTGAAGCGATACGTGAAAAAAGTTTTTCACCTAGAGATGATAATGAGGCCGATGCTTTGGCATTAATGTTCTATATTAGTAAGGATATTAATAAGACAAAAAACCCATAAAAAGTGGGTCCTTTCGTCCATAATGGCGGGTTTGGTAGGTTTGACCCCAGGCCTTCTCTAGCGTCAGATATATTTTGAATATTAACTTTTTAATTATTAAGATATGAATTTAGCAATCCACTACTATCCTATTCGAAATCTAGTTGAATATGAGCGTAATCCTCGTAAAAATGACGATGTGGTCAACAGAATGTGTGCTTCAATCAGGGAATTCGGCTTTCGTATTCCAATAGTTGCAAAAAGTGATGGTACTGTGGTTGATGGTCATTTAAGACTTAAAGCAGCAAGAAAACTTGGTATGGAAAGTATTCCCGTAGTCTTAAGTGATAATTTAAATGGACCACAAACCAAAGCTTTTCGACTGCTTGCCAATCAATCAGCTAACTGGGCAAAGTGGGATGATGATCTTTTGAAGGTGGAAATTCAAGAGTTAGAAGATTTGCAATTTGACCTTAAAATGACAGGATTTGAATTGGAAAAAGTTCAAAGGTTTCTCGATGATTTTGATGGTGAAAAAGAAGATCTTTCTGATTTAGCTGTTGATAACAAAAAAGTAACAAAACCAGGTGATCTTTGGATTTTAGGTGATCATAGAATCTATTGTGGTGATAGCTCTGTAGTTGAATCATATAAAGCGCTGTTAGATGATAAAATGGCAGACATTACTGTTTGTGATCCTCCATATAACGTTGATTATGGTAGCAGTCAAGAAAGAGAAGATAAAAAAATATTAAATGATAATCAAGGTGAAAAGTATGAGCTTTTTCTTTACGACATCTGTTCCAATATTTTAGCATATACGAAGGGAGCAATTTACATCTGCATATCATCATCAGAGTTTTCAACGTTACAAAAAGTATTTGAGGAAGCAGGAGGAAAATGGTCGACATTTATCATTTGGGCAAAGAATCACTTTACGCTAGGCAGGTCTGATTATCAAAGACAATACGAAGCAATGCTCTATGGATGGAAAAGCGGCAATAAACGTGAGTGGCATGGAGGAAGAAATCAAAGTGATCTGTGGTTTTATGATAAGCCAACACACAATACACTACATCCAACGATGAAGCCAGTAGAGCTAATGGAGAGAGCAATAGTTAATAGCAGTAGACCAGGAGACATAGTACTTGATCCATTTAGCGGTTCTGGCAGCACACTGATTGCATGTGAGAGAACAGGAAGAATTTGTAGGACAATAGAGCTAGATTCAAAATTTGTAGATGTAACCATAAAACGTTGGCAAGTGTACACAGGTAGGGAGGCAATTCTTTCTGGTACTGGTAAAACTTTTTCAAAGATTCAAGAAGAAAATTCGTAGAAAAAAGGTAAATAAAGAGAGAGAGGAGAAAAAAAGTGAAAATCACACAAACAGAATGGGCAAGAGAGATAGGAGTATCAAAGCAGTATGTCTGTTATTTAGTAAAAAAAGGAATAGTTGAGTTGGAGGATGGTTTGATCAATAGAGAACAAGCAAATGAAGCAGTAGCGGCAATAAGAGATCCAAGTCAGCCACTGAGGAGGAAAAATCCAGAAAACGAAAATACAAGTAACCTTTCCACAATGTTGCTAAAAACGCGAATAAAAAATGAAATGGAACGAGGTAAACTACTTGAGGCAAAGGCAAAAGCTGAGATTGGTGAACTTGTAGCAGTAGAGGAAGTAAAGAGCGAAGCATTTAATGTAGCAAGAGTTGTCCGTAATAATCTGCTTAATATTCCAAATAGAGTTTCAGCACTGCTTGCATCACTGAGTGACACTGAAAAGATTCATATGGCGCTAACCGAAGAGATTACAAACTCATTACAAGAATTATCTAATACTAAATTTCAAATATAAAAAAGATTTTGAATATAAAATGGCTGATAACTTAAGTTTGGAGTTAATAAAGTGCCTCATCAATCAACCTGGATTAGATGTTAATGTCAGAGGGTTAAACGGAAAAACTCCACTGCATTGCGCTATAGAGTTTGATGAATTAAGCATGGTAGATTTGTTACTCACGAAGAAGAACATTAATCCTTTTGTGGAAGATAATGAAGGTAAAACATCTCTTGATTATGCCAAAGAAGGGAAAAAAGCAGAAATATTACAAGCGCTAATTAATAACAAATACGGATCAGAGCAAGATAACTTACTTCATTTAGCTGCAATGATAGGTGAAGTTAATGCAGTTAGATATTTGATAGGAAAAGGTGTTGACGTTAATGTACGAAATGCTCTGCATCATACTCCATTACATCTAGCAGCAGGAATAGGACATGCAGAAGTTGTAAAGATTTTGATAAGAGAAGGAAACGCTGAAATAGATGTCTTTGATGTACGAAATCAGACACCGATGCACTATGCAGTTAACAACAAAAAATTGGAGATAGTAAAGTTATTACTGGAGCTAGGAGCAGATGTAAATAGCGCACGTGTAGGACAAAATTCGATGAAATTATCACCAGTGCATATAGCTGTAAGTAACACTAATTACGATGAAAGAGATTTATGTCTCGATATTCTCAAATGCTTAATAAAGGAGCCTAATGCTCAAGTCAATTTGCAGGACTACGAAAATAAAACACCACTACATTATGCTGAAAGACTGAAAACAATAGAAGTTTTACTAACGCGAGAAGATATAGACCCTCTGGTAAAAGATGATAGCGGCAAGACACCATTTGATTACGCTGAAAATAGACCTGAGATCAAGAAGGCTTTGATGAACAATAAGTACGGTTCTGAAAAGAATAGTCTATTGCATTTAGCCGCACAAAAAGGAGTTGTAGATGCAATCTTAAAGGAAGAAATTGATATTGATATCTTAAATAACAAAGGTCACTCTCCAATTTACCTTGCTGCAGAAAAAGGACATTTACATGTAGTAAAATTACTACTGGAAAAAGGAGCAAACTATACACCTGTTCTGCACTCAGCAATCAAGTCAAATAATTTAGAATTGTTAAAAACTTTATTTAAAGAAAAGAGTATCAAATTACCAGATGAGATAGGCAGATCTGTACCAATTTATTATAGGTGTATAGAGCATAGAGATGCAAAAGTAAGAAAATACAATAATGTGATCTGTATTTTTACCTCAGTAAGTGCAGTAGCAATAGCGGTATATATAGGGTTAACAGCAACAACAATAAGTAGTGCAATCATTTTTGCAACAATAACAGGAATACTTGCACTTATTATAGCAATAATGATAAGTGAGATGAGCAAAAGATATATAGAAAACGAATTTCAGAAAAAGATGTTTATGGAACTGGAGGAATGTAGTTCTACTGTTAATGATGTTGAGATAGAACCAGCAATAAGTAGGGTTAAGGTATGATCTATGCTACATCTTTTTCTGAAGGTTTAAGACCAGATCCGCAGCTTAAAGTATCAGAGTGGGCGAATGAGTATCGAGTTTTAGCGCCAACTGCAGCATCAGAGCCAGGAAAATGGAGAACGGAAAGAACTCCTTATTTAAAAGAAATCATGGATTCACTATCTCCATCTTCACCAGCGGAGAAAATAGTATTCATGAAAGGAGCACAAATTGGAGGAACAGAAGCTGGTAATAACTGGATTGGCTATATCATAGATCAGACACCAGGTCCAATGCTGGTAGTACAGCCAACAGTTGAAATGGGAAAGCGTTGGTCGAAGGGAAGATTTGCACCGTTAATAGAGAGTACGCCATGTTTAAAAAGTAAAGTAAAAGACCCAAGATCAAGAGATTCAGGGAATACTGTGCAAAGTAAGGAATTTCCAGGTGGAATAGTAGTAATAACTGGAGCAAATAGCAGTGTAGGACTCCGATCTATGCCAGTAAAATACCTCTTTCTTGATGAGATTGATGCCTATCCAGGAGATTCAGGAGGTGAAGGAGATCCAGTACTGCTCAGTATTGCACGAACTAATACCTTTGCAAGGCGAAAGATTTTTTTAGTATCAACACCAACGATTCATGAGAATTGAGAAAGAATTTGAAGCAACAGATAAGAGATATTTTTTTGTTCCCTGTCCGTATTGTAATTACTATCAAGTTCTAAAATGGTCACAAATAAAATGGGAAAACAACGACTCAAGAACAGCACATTATGTCTGCACTGAATGTAGCGGCAAAATAGAAAATCATCAAAAGACAGAGATGCTTGAGCGTGGAGAATGGAGAGCTACAGAGGCAAAAGAAGGGGAGAAAAAAGGATTTCATCTTTCAAGTCTTTATAGCCCAGTTGGTTGGTATAGTTGGCAACAAGCAGTAGAAGATTTTCTGCATGCAAAGGAAAGTGAACAATTACTAAAAGTATGGATAAATACCACTTTAGGAGAAACTTGGGTAGATAAAGGAGAAGTACCAGACTGGAAGCAATTATTTAACAGGAGAGAATTTTTTCCCATAGGCACAGTACCAAAAGGCGAAGTAGTTCTCACAGCAGGTGTTGATGTCCAAAAAGACCGGTTAGAAGTAGAAGTTGTAGCATGGGGAAAAAGCCGTGAAAGTTGGTCAATAGACTATCGAGTATTTGAAGGAGATACAGGAGGAGGAGAAGTATGGGGAAAACTCTCTGAGCTCTTAAATCATCATTTTATCGGTGAAAATGGGCTTGAATACATGATAAGCATGATGGCGGTTGATGCTGGATATGCAACGCAAGAAGTGTATAATTGGGTAAGAGGTCATCAAGGATCTGGAAGAGTAATGGCAGTTAAAGGTGTAAATAAAGCATTAGTACCACTTAGCAGCCCAAGTAGAGTTGATATAACAGTTGGTGGTCAAAAGCTAAAAAGAGGAATAAAGCTTTGGCCAGTGGGAGTATCGATATTAAAGTCAGAGCTTTTTCAATTACTTAATGTTTTAAAAGAAGGTGAAGAAGCTCCAGCAGGATATTGTCATTTTCCGGAGTATGCACCTGAATATTTTAAGCAGCTAACGGCAGAGCAATTAGTCAGCAAGGTAGTAAAAGGATACACCAAACAGGAATGGCAAAAGGTAAGAGAGAGAAATGAAGTACTAGATTGCCGAATTTATGCGAGAGCAGCATCTATTGCGCTTGGAATCGATCGTTGGCCAGAGAGTAAATGGAATAGTTTGAGTGGAAAAATAGAAAGTAAAAAACCTAAAAAAGTAAGACAGAGTAAGTGGCTGGAAAATGTATAACGAAGAGTATTTAGTTCAAGTCGAAGAAGCGATAAAGAAGCTGCAAAACGGAGAGCGAGTAGTATCAATTGCATATGGTGACCATGTTGTGCGGTACGGGGAAGTTCAAATAAAGGATTTATTGGAGCTCAGGCAACGAATAAAAGCGGGGTTAAAAGTTGCAGGCATGAAGCCAAAGAGGCAAATTGTTTTTGCAACAAATAAAGGAGTGATATGAGATGGTAGAAAGCAAGAGGATTAAAGTGAGCTCAGATATGATTATAAATGCAGTAATAGATTTATCGCACTGGAATGAAAACATAAATTTTAAATTAGCAAAAGAAGATTGTAAGTTAAAAATGTGATATAAAAGAGATAAGAGGGAAAGATAGCCCTACTCACTATAGGAATAGGACTATCACGGGCGTGTGCGACCGAAAAAAAAGTTGGTATTACAACCGTTTCCATCAAGGTACACTAGCCCTATCCCTCGATACGTTTGAATAGTTGTGTGGGACATATATATGCACCCGTTTACAATCTTAAATTAATAAAACTATCGAGGTTATAATGGTTAGATCTTATCAAAATTTTATTGGTATTGACATCGGAAAATTCAAGAATGTTGTTGCAGTTCACAAGCAGAAGAATGCTGTTGAATTTGACAATAATACTTCTGGTTGGCAACAATTGTGTCAAAAGTTCTCAGATATCTTACCTAATTCTTTAGTGACTTTAGAAAATACAGGAAAATATGAGCTTGGTTTGTCACATTTTCTTATTGACAAGAATATCACCGTACATCGAGCTAATACCCGTAAAGTAAAAAGTTTTATTTTATCTCACGGAACTTTAGCAAAATCCGATAAATCAGATGCAAGAGCTCTTGCTCAATATGGATTTGAACGCCATAGAACTCTCTCTCTATTTGTACCTACTTCTGAAAAACAATCAACCTTGGTTGCACTTTGTCAACGTCGTGATGACATCACGCAAATGAGAACTCAGGAAAAATGTAGACTGGAAGCACCTGAAAACGACCATATAAGAGAAAGTTGTCAAAAAACTATTGAATTTTTTAATAGCCAAATAGATGAACTAAATAATACTATACAAAGAATCATTGATGAAAGTCATGAGTTACAAGAACATCAAAAAATCCTTAAAACAGTTCCTGGAATAGGTAAAAAGTTATCACAAGATTTTCTGTGTTTAATACCGGAGCTTGGTTACTTAAACAGAAGGGAAGTAGCAAGTCTTGCTGGAGTTGCACCTCATCCTAGGGAAAGTGGTAAAGCTGTTGGTTATCGAAGGATTATAGGTGGTAGAAGTAATGTCCGTAAAAAGCTTTTTACAGCTGCGATGTCTACTGCAAGGTCCAAATCTGTACTTGGTGCCTTTTATTCTAAGCTTGTTGAAAGTGGTAAGAAGAAAATGGTAGCTATAACAGCTCTAATGCGGAAAATCATAGTAATTGCTAATGCAAGACTTAAAGAAGCAATTAATTTGCATACTCTCACAACGGTGGCTGAAATTGGCTAATGAATATGTGCGTCTACACAGACTTAAAGCACATATTCATTAGCTAAACAGAAATTATTATGGCAGCTGTTTGATATAAAATTTTATTTCTATGACACACGGGTTTTTATTGTCCACATGATTGAACAAAGTTACAGAATTACACAAATAAAAAATTTTTAAAAAACATAGTTGATGGAATATTGGGAGTTATTCATAAAGCAACCCAGGGGCTAAAATACATAGATCCAACTTATACAGAAAGAAGGAAAGCCGCTGAAGAGGAAGGACTTTTATGGGGTTCATATCATTTTGGTGTAGGAGAAGATGGAAGAGATCAGGCAAATCACTTTTTGAATACAGTGGGTGAAACTAAAAATACAATTGTTGTGCTTGATATTGAAGAGAACGAAAGTGGAAAAAATATAGAACCAAGACAAGCAGAAGATTTTGTTAAAAAAGTTCAAGAAGAAACAGGGCGTTCACCTTTAGTGTATGGAAGTGCTAATTTTTTGAAAGATTTTGCCACACCAATTTTGACTAAATGTCCATTATGGATAGCAAGATATGGAGATCAACCTGTTTTACCGCAAGGCTGGAATAAGTGGATTTTATGGCAATACACCGACGGTAAAAATGGTCCAGAGCCACATGAAGTAAGTGGAATCGGAAAATGTGACAGAAATAAATTTAACGGCACATTAAAAGAATTAAGAGAATTTTGGTTAGTATGATGCTGAAAAATTTCAAACAACTATTTAGCAAGCCAAAAATCAAAAGTTCAGCCTGGGATGCAGCAGGTTCAGGAAGAAGATTTTTTCACTTTCAACCAGAGTTAGGAAGTATAAACAATTTGCTGTCTCAAAACCTTGAAACTTTACGTAGTAGATCACGTGATATGGTGAGAAAAAATCCATATGCAGCAAATATTATTGATACAATAGTAAGTAATTCTATTGGAACAGGAATAAAACCGCAGTCAAAAGCAAAGAATGCAGAATTTCGAAAGAAAGTGCAAGAATTATGGCTAAGATGGACAGATGAAGCAGATAGTAACGGAGTAAGTGATTTTTATGGATTACAAGCTCTAGTATGCAGAAGTATGATAGAGGGAGGAGAATGTTTTGTACGACTCCGAACAAGAAAGCTAGAGGATGGATTTTCTGTACCATTACAACTGCAAGTACTTGAGTCTGAACATTTAGACAATAAAACAAATCAGACTTTAGGAAATGGTAATGTAATAAGAAACGGGATTGAGTTTAACAGACTTGGGCAAAGAGAAGCATACTACCTATTTAAAGAACACCCTGGTGAAAGTACGTTTGGAGAGTCAGTGAGAGTACCAGCAAACGATGTTTTACATATTTATAGACCATTAAGACCTGGGCAAATCAGAGGGGAGCCTTGGCTTTCTAATATACTACTGAAACTTTATGAGCTTGATCAATACGATGATGCAGAATTAGTGAGAAAAAAGACAGCGGCGATGTTTGCAGGGTTTATTACAAGACTTGATCCTGAGGCAAATATTTTAGGAGAAGGCGAAGCGAATGAGCAAGGAGTAGCACTATCTGGCCTAGAACCTGGAACAATGCAGCTTTTAGACCCAGGAGAAGATATAAAATTTTCAGAGCCATCAGATGTTGGAGGAAGTTATGAAGCGTTTATGAGACAGCAACTGAGGGCAATAGCAATAGGCACAGGGATAACATATGAGCAGCTAACAGGAGATTTAACAGGTGTTAATTACTCATCAATCAGAGCAGGATTAATAGAGTTTCGCAGAAGGTGTGCAATGTTACAGCATAACGTGATAGTGTTCCAGTTTTGTAGACCTATTTGGAATAGATGGCTAGAATTAGCAGTACTTTGTGGAGAACTCTGTATAGATGAAAAAGTAGTAAAAGCAGCGAAAGAAGAAGTAAAATGGATACCACAGGGATTTGATTGGGTGGATCCACTGAAAGACCAGCAAGCACAGCAAATGGCAGTAAGAAATGGATTTAAGAGTCGATCGGAAGTAGTATCAGAAATGGGTTACGATGTTGAAGAAATTGACCAAGAAATAGCAGAAGATCAAAAGCGTTCTGATTCTCTCAACCTTTTCTTTGATTCTGATGTCAGGACACAAACAAAATAAATCTCGTTTACTTTATGGAAATTTTACAAACCAACTGGCTATGTAGGCCGATGATGATAGAGCAAAAAAGCTTTGACCTGTTGTCACTATATAACGGAAAACAACCTATCTTTAAAAACGTAAAACACTATGTAAAGAACAATATAGAAAAGACAGCAATAATACCAATACATGGAATTTTAACCAAAAAACCAGGAGCTTTTGACGATTTTCTGGGAATGACATCATATGAGAAAATTCAAGAAGAAATAGAAGAAGCATCATCAAACAAAGATATAGAAACTATTCTGCTTGATATAGATAGTCCAGGCGGAGAAGTAAACGGTTTATTCGACTTGGCTGATTTTATTTACGAATCAAGAGCAAAAAAGAGAATTGTGGCAATAGCAAATGATGATGCGTACTCTGCTGCATATGCTATAGCTTCAAGTGCTGAAAAGGTATTTGTGAGCAGAACTTCTGGTGTTGGCAGTATAGGAGTAATAGCAAGTCATATAGATCAAAGTAGGTTTGATGAAAAGCAAGGAATAAAATACACAACTATTTTTGCAGGCAAGAGAAAGAATGATTTAAATCCACATGAGCCTATAAGTTTAGAAAGCTTAAAAAGTTTAGAGGAGGAAGTAAATCGCTTATATGAAATTCTGACTGAACTTATAGCACGAAACAGAGGACTTTCTGTACAAGCAATAAAAAATACTGAAGCAGGTCTATATTTTGGTGAGAAAGCAGTAGAAATAGGTCTTGCAGATGGAGTTACAACATTTTTTGAATTTATTAACAAAGGAGAAAATACTATGAATAAACAAACTACAACTGACCTAGAAACTGATAATTTAACTAAGTATCGTACTGAAGTTGTTGAATTAATACGTTTATGTAACTTATCACGAATGCCAGAGAAAATAGGAGAATTTATTGAGCAGGGTGTAAGTATTGAGCAAGCAAGGGAAGTTTTAATGGAATTACTTGCAGAGAGAACGAAGAAGACAGAGATACTGAGTGCAATACCACAGAATTCAGGAGAAGATTTGATGATGCAAGTAGCAAGAAGTCGTGCGCAATCTGGCATTTAGAATATTCGTAGTATAACAAAAGTAGAAAATAAAGGAGAAAAGCAAAATGAGTACTATAACCGAACAAAATAATCTAGGTGACCTATTAAAATATGAGGCATCAAGTCTATATTCAAGAGATCAGATAACAGTAGCCAAGGGACAAAATCTTAAACTTGGTACAGTAGTGGCTCTCGATAAAGATAACATGATTAAGATAATAAATCCAACTGCCACAGATGGTACACAAACAGCGATAGGTGTGATAATAAGCGATGTAAACGCAAAGGAAAATACCAAAGCAGTAATTATTACTCGTGGTGCAATGCTAGCAGATCATGCAGTGGTGTGGCCAGCAAATATCACTGAAGAGCAGAAAGCTGCAGCAATAAAGCAACTTGAAGCACGAGGGATCATTGTCCGCAAGGGAGTGTAACTTAAATTAATAAGGAGAAAAAGAATGCAAAATCCATTTACAAATACAGCATTTAGTATGACGGCACTAACAAATGCGATGAATATATTGCCGATAAATTATGGACGGGTTGAAAATTTAAACTTGTTTCCAAGTAGGTCAGTAAGATTTAGACATATTACCATAGAAGAGCAAAACGGAGTATTAAGTTTACTACCAACGCAGTTACCCGGAGCACCAGCAACAGTAGGAAAACGCGGCAAAAGAAAGGTAAGAACATTTACAATTCCACATATTCCACATGATGATGTAGTTTTACCTGAAGAAGTTCAAGGAATCCGTGCTTTTGGCTCAGAAAACGAACTTGTAGCGCTTGCCGATGTAATTACAGATCACTTGCAAACAATGAGAAACAAACATGCAATCACGCTAGAACATCTTCGTATGGGAGCTTTAAAGGGAATAATTTTAGATGCAGATGGGTCTGAATTACTTAACCTATATACAGAATTTGGTATTACAGCAAAAACAGTAAACTTTGCTCTTGGCACAGCAACAACGGATGTAAAGCGTAAGTGTATGGAAGTACTAAGGCATATTGAAGATAATTTAAGTGGCGAGTATATGGAAAGAGTACATGCTCTGGTAAGTCCTGAATTTTTTGATGCATTAACCTCTCACCAAAAAGTAAAAGAAGCATACGAAAGATGGCAGGAGGGAGCAGCACTTCGAGACGATATGAGATCAGAATTTACGTTTTGTGGTATAACATTTGAGGAATATAGAGGACAAGCAACTGACCCTGAAGGAACCGTGAGAAGATTTATTGAGAAAGATACAGGGCACTGTTTTCCAGTAGGAACAGCGAGCACATTTACAACATACTTTGCTCCAGCAGATTTTAATGAAACGGTAAACACTCTCGGACAGCCACTATATGCAAAACAAGAGCCAAGAAGATTTGATAGAGGAACAGATTTACATACGCAGTCAAATCCATTGCCAATGTGCCATAGACCTGGCGTATTAGTAAAAGTCGCTATAGCATAACATACTGGTAGAGTAACTACAATGTGGTGAGGCACAGAACGACTCTACCGGTATGCGCTTTCTTAGCATGTAAAGGTTAGTATATCAAAAAGAAATATGCAAGAGAATATTAAGCGATTATTAGAAGATTGTTTTGCCCATTTAGGAGAAGTGGCTTTGTATAAATCAAAGGATAAGTCATATATGGTACAGGTATTAAAGCAAGAGCCAGATAAATTATACGAGATTGGTGAAGGACAATTTGTGGAAGAAACTTTAGCGTTAGAAGTAAGTGCGTTTGATGTGTTAAAGCCAATAGTAGGAGATGTTTTTGTTATAGGTGATCGAAGATATAAAGTACACTCACCGCCACTTAGAGACAAGTCTGGAATAACGTGGAAAATAAAAGCGTCTGGGGTGTAAAATGTCTGTGCATAGAAGTTGAGGTAATAGAAAGTGTAAATGCTAAAAGAAGAAAAGTAGAATTAGCAACGGTAAAGGCATTAAACAAAACGGCACTATGGTTAAAAGCGCAAGCAGCTAAGGAAATTAGTGAGGAAAAGAAGATAAAATTGACGTTAATGAGAAGAAGGCTAAGAATTTTTAAGGCGAAAACTAGCAGATTAGAAGTGTTAATTAGAGCAAATCTCTATGACATTAGAGCATCGGCAATTGGCAAAATACAAAAAACAAGAAGAGGATCGAAAGTAGGAAAGCATGAGTTTATAGGAGGATTTGCAGCAGTTATGCCAAAAGGAAATAGCGGTATGTTTAAACGTGAAGGAAGAGCAGCATTGCCAATAAAGGAAGTTAAATTGTCACTCGAACCTGAGGCTTCAAGGATAGTAGGGAATCTTGTTAATTATGAAGTTGAGAAAGTCTTTACAAAATTTTTTGAACGTGAATTGAGCTATAAAGGATGAATTTGAAAGATTTACATGATAAAATTTGTACCACGCTGAAGAGAGAAATACCAGCAATTCAAACTTGTGAAATTTATCCATCGATAAGAAAAGAATTAGTAGCGCCAGCGTTATTTGTAGAGCTTGTGAGTTTAGAATCGGGAAAAGATCCTGGAACAGAGGAATTAGCCCTAAAAGCAAGATTTGAAGCGAGAATTGTAGTTGATGGAACAGTCGAGGATTCCTCGTTAGTTGTAAGGTCATTAGCAGCAGAAGTAGCAAGAGTAGTGAACAAGAATACCTGGGAAAAGAATGTATCTCCGGCTGAATTTCTTTCTGCAGAGCCTGATGGATTTAGACCCGAATTAGATGCATATTTGGTGTGGATGGTTGATTGGAATCATCAGCTTCATTTAGGTAAATCAGTATGGGAAGAGGGGAAAATTAAACCACATACAATAAACGTAGGAAATATAAATGCTGGATCATAGTTTTGCGATTTCAGAGCTGAATAGGAAGCTAGCAAACGTTATTCGTATAGGAATTGTAAAAGAAATAGATTATGAAAAAGCAAAAGTAAGAGTGAAAATAGGAGAATTTTTAACAGATTATTTACCGTGGATAACAAGTAAAGCAGGAAAAGATAG
The DNA here is from genome assembly GCF_013096535.2 of Wolbachia endosymbiont of Diaphorina citri. Classification (NCBI taxonomy): domain Bacteria; kingdom Pseudomonadati; phylum Pseudomonadota; class Alphaproteobacteria; order Rickettsiales; family Anaplasmataceae; genus Wolbachia; species Wolbachia endosymbiont of Diaphorina citri. The sequence goes on from NZ_CP051265.2 coordinate 1,258,851, forward strand.
AGATTGGTCTCCGCCAGATATTGATGAACAGGTTATGATATTTTCTCCTCTTGGTGAACTGTCATTAGGAGTGGTATTAGGAGGAATATATCAGGAAAAATACCCTGCACCAGAGAATAAAAAAGAAATAGATAGTGTGAAGTTTCAAGATGGAACAAGATTGTTATATGATAAGGAAAAACATCATTTAGAGATTGAAGTAGTAGATAAAATAACACTGAAAGCTGGGGGATCAAGTATAGAAATGACAAAAAGTGGAATAAAACTGAAAGCAGAAAGGATCGACTTAAATTGAACAAAGGAATAGTGAGGTTAGGAGACTACTGTGGAGAAGCTATACCACATTTCTGCATTAGCGGCAGTAATAATGTTTTTGTAAATGGTAAGCCAATGTGCAGACAAGGAGACAGTTTTAGTGAAGGAAGAGCATTAACTGAAGGATCAAAAACAGTGTTTTCAAATGGTCTTGGTATAGGAAGAGTAGGAGATATAGTTTCATGTGGGTTTAAAGTAATAAAAGGCAGTGAAAGCGTCTTTGCAAAATAGAAATGAAGGGTATGGATGCTAAAACAGGAAAAACGTTAGAAGGAATAGAGCACTTAAAGCAGTCGATAATTGATATACTGACCACTCCTATTAATAGTAGAATAATGAGGAGAGATTATGGGTCAAGATTATTTGAATTGGTGGATAAGCCAATAAATAGAGATTTAACACTTGAGATATATGCAGCAACAGGAGAAGCTTTGGAAAAATGGGAAAAGAGATTTAAGTTAGAAAAAGTAAAAGTTGAAGGAGTAAAAGAAGGGAGAGTAACATTGAATTTAGAAGGTGTCTATCTTTCAGAAGGTAAGTTCATAAATATTAATGGAGTAGTTGTTTAAAAATGCAGCAGCCAAATATTATCGAACGACTGAACTTTGAAGAGATTTTTTCTCGGATGAAGGAAGAGTTAGTGAAGTGTGATGCAAGTTTTACAGCATTAGTAGAAAGTGATCCAGCAATGAAGGTATTAGAAGTAGCAGCATGGAGGGAATTGTTATTAAGACAAAGAATAAATGAATCAGTAAAGAGCAATTTACTAAAATTTGCGACAGGAGAAGATCTTGATAATTTGGCTGAGTTTTATGGAGTAGAGAGAGAAAAAGAAGAAGAGGACGAACGATTTAGAAAAAGAATTAAAGCAAAGATAATAGGTTGGAGCACATGTGGGAGCAAGGAGTATTATAGGTATCATGCACTGTCAGCAGATAGAAGAGTAAAGGATGCATTAGTAGAATCACCAGTGGCTGGAAGTGTGCAAATTTCAATCTTATCAACACAAACTGGCATAGTGTCAGAAGAGCTACTAGAAATTGTAAAAAAGCAGGTTACTAGAGATGATATAAGGGTTTTAACCGATACAGTAACAGTAATTGGTTGCAATATTACGGAAATAGATATTCACAGCAGAATGAGCATAAGTCCTCTGATATCGAAAGAGGAAATCAAGAAACAGTTCATTAAGAAGTTTGAAGCAAGTAGAAGGCTGGGATGGAACGTTACAAGATCATGGATAATAGCGAATTTGTTTGTGGAAGGAGTAGAAAACGTAGAATTAATCGAGCCAAAAGAGGATATTGTGATACTAGGGAACGAGTGTGCAAATTTGCGAAATTTAAAATGCTATTACCACTAAACGCAACAAAACAAGAAAAAGCGCTGGTAGATGCGATGGATTATAAAGTAGATCCAAGCTGTATAAGAGGGTTTAAATTTAGATTAGAAGAAAGAATATTACCTTGGCTAATTGAGGAATATGAATTGGGGGAAATATTACGCTGGGTAAAAGATAGAAGAAAAGCCATAGTAGAAGGAGTAAAATTTCAGCGTTTAAGAGGAACCCCAGCATCACTCAAAATAGCACTAAAATGGGCAAATATAGAAGATATTACAATCATTGAGGAGCCACCTGGAAAACATTTTTTGAGCTGCAGATAGGTATAAAAGATGTTCCAAATGACTTTTTTGTAGATGCAGTAGTAGAACTTGCAAAGCTGTCATTGCCAGCAAGATCGCGGCTAATGAGGATGTTTAATGATTACTACAACGTTGATAGGTTTATTTTAGATGAAAGCTTTTTTGGAAATTTGTTATCGGAGTACTCAGGGATAAAGGTTGAAAAGGATGGACCAGTATTATCGTTTGGTCGGAAGAATACATTTGAGCTAAAAAGCTTAAATCCAAATTTTAAGTTTAGTACTTTTCGTGTTCATTATGAGCAGGCATTTAGTAATGACGTATATCGGTTAGATGTGGCAGTACTTGGAGAAACAGAACCTCACATAAAGGATTACCAAGGCATTTATGAAAGAAGTCATCAGTGGTATAACGTAAAAGCACTATATCCATTACCACAGAGTTTATTACCATCGATTAAATTTGCAGAGGATGTTCAAAAAAGTGTGTCAAACCGAATTTTTAATTCAACTCAATCTTTAATCTACTAGGGAAAAAAATATCGAGTTGAGATATAGATAATGCCCAATCATGTACAGGCATCGTCCATTTCTCTTCCACCTTTCTTATAGCACAATATACCAGCTTGTACAAGGCATTTATGCTGGTGAATGCGCCTTTGGTCTTGGTAAATTTCCTAATTTGCCTGTGTAGCCCCTCGATGAGATTAGTGGTATAAATTAGCCTTCTAACAGGACCTGAATACTTGAAGTAACCAGATAAACTTTCCCAATTGTTCTGCCAAGATTTTACAACTAATGGATACTTTTCGCCCCATTTTTCCTCCAGCTCAAGCAAATAATTTTCTGCAATTTCTTTACTTGTAGCGCGGTATATTTTTTTTAAATCATTCATGAAAACTTTTACATCTTTGCTTGATACGTATTTCAGAGAGTTCCGTATTTGATGCACTACACATAGCTGTACTTCCACATTAGGAAATACGCTATTTATAGCTGCAGGAAAGCTTTTTAGGCCATCGACACAAGCTATCAAAATGTCTTCTATTCCTCTCTCTTTCAAGTCATTTAATACGCCTAACCAGAAGCTAGCTCCCTCGCTTTCTGCTAAGTAAAAACCCAGTACTTCTTTTCTGCCATTTTGGTCTATTCCTAATATGTTATACATGCACTTACTTACACAGCGACCGTCTTCTTTTACCTTAAAAAACATCCCATCCATAAATACTATTGGATACACTGATTGCAGTGGACGGCTACGCCATTCATTGATTATAGGTAGTAATTTATCTGTAATTCCAGATATCTCTGCTGCAGATATTTTATGGTCATAAATTTCTTCCACATATGATGCTATATCTCTGTATCCCACACCACTTGCAAACATGTTCAAGACCTTTGTTTCAAGTTCTGGATGTAGGCTTGTTTGCCTTTTTTTCACTATCTGTGGTTCAAAACTTCCCTCTCTGTCTCTTGGTGTCAATAGTTCAAATGAACCTGCACTTGTTTTCAAAGTTTTTCCATTCCTTCCGTTTCTACGATTGTTTTCTTCGCTTTCAGTAGATAAATGATGTTCTATTTCACCCTCCAAGCTTGCTTCAAGTAGCCTTTTTACAAATGGCGTTAATGCACCATCTTTTCCCATTAATGGTCTACCTTCTCGTATAGACGACAAGATATTTGTTTCTAATTCTTTATAATCTACCAAACCAGTAGTTCTATCTGCTATTCTTTGACTCATGTCAAACCTCCATTTTTATCTCAATTATATTTTACTTCTCGGTTTGACACACTTTTTTGAACATCCCCAATTTGCAAAAGCGCAGATAGTCTTATCAGATCAACTATGTTTTTTAAAATTTTTTGAATTTAGTTTCATTACAACTTTTGTTTGTAATTTTGTTTTTTATTCGAGTAAAAAGTGCATTTTTGACAATAAAAACCCTAACTTAATCATAGAAAAATTTTGTATCAAACAACAGTTACTGCTTAGATCTTATGGTTAACGAATATGTGGATAAATACTTTAAATGTGTGTAGACGTATTTATCCACATATTCGTTAACCTATTTTCTATGCAGATTTTTTTAATTCACATTGACTGCTTCTTTAAGCCTCGCATTGGCAATTACTATGATTTTACGCATTAGAGCTGTCATAGCCACCATCTTCTTTTTACCTTTACCAACAAGCCTTGAATAGAAGCCACCAAGCGCAGACTTAGACCTTGAAGCAGACATCGCAGCTGTAAAAAGCTTTTCACGAACGTTGCTTCTGCCACCACTTATTCTGCGATAACCAATAGTTTTACCACTTTCTTTCGGATGAGGTGCAACTCCAGCAAGACTTGCAATTTCTCCCCTACTTACATAACCAAGTTCTGGCATTAGACACAGAAAATCTTGAGATAATTTTGCACCTATTCCTGGAACTGTTTTAAGGATTTTTTGGCGCTTTTGTAACTCTGGATTCTCATCAATAATTTTTTGTATGGTATTGTTGAGCTCATCTATCTGGCTATTAAAGAATTCAATAGTTTTCTGACAGCTTTCTTTTATATGGTCGTTTTCAGGTGCTGCAAGCCTAGATTTCTCTTGAGCTCTCATTTTTGTAATGTCATCACGACGTTGACAAAGTGCAACTAAGGTTGTTTGTTCTTTTGACATAGGTGCAAATAGAGATAGAGTACTATAGCGTTCAAACCCATACTGAGCAAGGGCTCTTGCATCTGATTGATCAGACTTTGCTAAAGTTCCATGAGATAGAACAAAGCTTTTTACTTTGCGAGTATTAGCTCGATGTACAGCAATATCTTTATCAACAAGAAAATGTGCTAAGCCAAGCTCATATTTTCCAGTGTTTTCCAGAGTTACTAAAGAATTAGGTAAGATATTTGAAAAATCTTGAAACAATTGTTGCCAGCCAGCAGTATCATTGTCGAATTCGACAGCATTCTTCTGTTTGTGAACTGCAACAACATTTTTAAATTTTCCGATATCAATGCCAATAAAATTTTGATAAGATGTAATCATAATAACCTCGATTAGTTTTAATTAATTTAAGATTGTAAACGGGTGCATACATATGTCCCATGCAACTATTCAAACGTATCGAGAGATGGGCTAGTGTACCTTGATCCGAACGGTTATAATACCAACAGTTGGTCGGTCGCACACGCCCGTGATAACTCTATTCCTATAGTGAGTAGGGTTATCTTCCCTCTTATCTCCTTTATATCATATTTTTAACTTACAATAGTTGGGATTTAGGAGACATAAATACGTGCTTTCCAGTTAGTAGCGTAGAAGAAAGAGGAAATAAATTTGTATTGGGAAGCGATAAACTTTCAGGGCAATATTGGAATTTAAAACACAAGCCAATTTTAGAAAGATTTAGCGTTACTCACAACTATAAAGTAGAAAATTATACAGATCAGAAGGTCAGAAAATATGTTTTAGCAGAACACAACGTTTACTATAAAAATGATTTGGATTCAGAGCAAAAAGACTCAATACACGAATTAGAAAAGCACATTTTAGTATTTTACCTGGGAGTACTGAAGTGGCATGAACATCGACATTTGCACAGAAGTTGGAAAGATAGTCGAATAATATCTCTAATAAGTTAAGTACTTATATTTAGATACTCATATATTATATTAATAATAGGTAAAAGTGTATGAAATAAAAAGAAAAAGACTTGCTTTCTCATGCTAAAAAGGACATGACTTGAATAGCAGCAGGTAAATATAAGAAATTTGTCTGGTGCTAGAAAAGCTAATTTTGTGAGGTATGAAATGAGTTTTAGCAAGTTTTTTAAAGAAGTATCAAGTAACGGATTTAAAGACATTAATAAAAGAAATGAAGAAGGAGAGACGATCTTGCATCAAGCAGTAGAAATCTCTGATTACAAAACAGTGAGATTATTAATAAAAAAAGGAGCAGAGGTAAATGCAAGAGATAAAAATGGTTATACACCTCTACACTGTGCAGTATTCGCAAAGAGTTTAGAAAATGTAAAAGTGCTGCTAAGGTCGGGAGCAGAAGTAAATGCCACTCAATATGTCACTGGATGTACGCCACTCCACTCTGCGTGCAAGATGGGAGGAGCAGGAGTTGAAATAATAAAAGAGCTGGTAAAGGCTGGAGCTGAAGTTAATCAACTGAATAAGTACGGCGCAACGCCAATGTATTACATCTGGGAAAGTGAAAAGTATCGTCTATGTGATAGCAAAGAGAGTGAAAAGGCGAGTAAATTTTTGAGAGAAAAAGGAGGAATAACAAAAAGTAGAGAACTGACGTGCTATGGAATAGAGGGGCTAGTGGGAGAAATAGCAGACATGTTGAATGGAAGCTACATGCCGGAGCTAAAAATAATAGAGATAGGAGAAATAAGGAAGAGAGACAAATCGCTAATAAAGAAAGAATGTCAAAATTTAGCAAGCAAGATAATCAGCCAAGTGAATGCAATGATAGATGAGGTGGTAAAAAGGAAGGCTTAGGTTTAAAGAAAAGGTGGGGTAAGTTATGGTAAAGCTGGGTAAAAAAGATAAGTCACTATTAGAGAACTCGTTTAAAAATATTTATGAAAGAGACGAAAAAGGAAGAACAGCTCTACATTATGCAGTAGAGGTAAAAACAGTGAGGTTATTAATCGAAAAAGGAGTAGATGTGAATGCAGCAGATGTAAGATGTACTAGACACAACTTAATCTGACAGGGATGAATTAACTGACAGAAGAATTGAGGTGTACTAGACACAACTTAATCTGACAGGGATGAATTAACTGACAGAAGAATTGAGGTAGTTAAAACTAATATCAGTCTCTTGTTTCATGCTACTAATATTTTTCTGAAAAGCAATGTGTTTGCTATTAAGAAAAGTCTGAGTAGGCGTTTTGCCATAGCAATATTTGCCTGAATGAGGCCTTGTCTCATTATAAGAACGCAACCAATGATCAACATCTATCTGCAGATCTTCCAAAGAATTGTAGATTTTCTTGCGAAAAATAATATTGTAACACTCATCTTGCATAGTCTTATGGAATCTCTCGCATATGCCATTAGTTTGCGGAGAATTGGCTTTAGTTCTTGAGTGATCAATATTTTCGATTCCTAAGTATAACTGATAAGCGTGATTCTCTGGTTTGCCACAATATTCTGTACCTCTATCGGTCAAAATGCGCAATAATGGCACGCTTTGTACATCAAAAAATGGTATTACTCTATCATTCAGCAAGTCAGCAGCGGTAATAGCAGTTTTATCTGTATAAAGCTTAGCAAAAGCCACTCTCGAATAAGTATCAATAAAAGTTTGCTGATAGATTCTTCCTATACCCTTGATGTTGCCTACATAATAAGTATCTTGAGAACCTAAATAACCTGGATGCTCTGTTTCAATTTCACCATGTGCTTCCCTTTGTTCTTTAACTTTTTCTAAAGCCGCAAGTTGCTCCTCTGTTAGAATTATTCCATCTTGCATAACTTTTGCCTCAAGAGCCCTCAGTCTTTTTTTGAAGGTCTCAAGGTCATTTCTCAGCCATACAGATCTCACTCCACCTTCAGAGATTATTATGCCCCTTTTTCTCAGTTCATTTGCAGCTCTTTGTTGTCCATATGCAGGAAATTCTGTTGCAATATTAACTACAGCTCTTTCCATGTCTTCAGAGACTCTGTTTGCCATAAGTGGTTTTTTCTTGCTTATCTCATGCAGCGCTTCTTCTCCTCCATTTTCATATAGTTCTTTGAATCTATAAAATGTATCCCTTGAATATCCCATAACCTTGCATGCTTGAGACACATTTCCAAGCTGTTTTGCTAGCTCTAGCAATCCTAGTTTCGGCTTTAGTATTTTTGTTTGTATCGTACTCATTTCTAACACTCCTTTCTTTTATTATTTTATAACTTACTTTTTTAAAGTGTCAGATCAAGTCTTGTTTAATACAATTGAGGTAGTTAAAACTAATATCAGTCTCTTGTTTCATGCTACTAATATTTTTCTGAAAAGCAATGTGTTTGCTATTAAGAAAAGTCTGAGTAGGCGTTTTGCCATAGCAATATTTGCCTGAATGAGGCCTTGTCTCATTATAAGAACGCAACCAATGATCAACATCTATCTGCAGATCTTCCAAAGAATTGTAGATTTTCTTGCGAAAAATAATATTGTAACACTCATCTTGCATAGTCTTATGGAATCTCTCGCATATGCCATTAGTTTGCGGAGAATTGGCTTTAGTTCTTGAGTGATCAATATTTTCGATTCCTAAGTATAACTGATAAGCGTGATTCTCTGGTTTGCCACAATATTCTGTACCTCTATCGGTCAAAATGCGCAATAATGGCACGCTTTGTACATCAAAAAATGGTATTACTCTATCATTCAGCAAGTCAGCAGCGGTAATAGCAGTTTTATCTGTATAAAGCTTAGCAAAAGCCACTCTCGAATAAGTATCAATAAAAGTTTGCTGATAGATTCTTCCTATACCCTTGATGTTGCCTACATAATAAGTATCTTGAGAACCTAAATAACCTGGATGCTCTGTTTCAATTTCACCATGTGCTTCCCTTTGTTCTTTAACTTTTTCTAAAGCCGCAAGTTGCTCCTCTGTTAGAGCCTGTTCATAATCTTTTCAGAAGCAAAGCAGCGAAAGCAAGAACGACCATTTGCAGGCTAGTGTTGAGTTTCCGCTCGCAATTTTTCCACAATCGCCTATATTTTTGCAACCAAGCAAAAGATCTCTCAACAACCCATCTTTTCGGCAATACGACAAAGGTGTGTAATTCGTTTCGCTTTATTACTTCAACGGTAGCGCCAATAGTTGCTTTTATTTGTGTTGCAAAATTTTCTCCTGTGTAGCCAGCATCAACTAGTATATTTTTAACTTCAGATAGGTTTTCTTTAGCATTTTTAACCATTCTCACAGCGCTACTACGATCAGTTATTTCTGCCGTTGTTATATAAATTGCGTGGGGTAAACCTTGCGTATCTACCGCAATATGGCGTTTTATTCCTGAAACCTTTTTGCCTGCATCATAGCCTTTTTCTTCAGCAGTATCTGCATTTTTTACACTTTGTGCATCAATTATGCAGAAGCTGGTTTTTTCTTTCCGACCATTGTTTTGTCGGACCACGCCAACTATTTTTTTTTAATACCAGCTCCAGAACACTTTCTTTATTTGCATCTGCTTTTTCACTCCACTTCTTAAAATAGTCGTAACAATTCCGCCATTTTGGAAACTCTTTTGGTAACATTCTCCACTGGCAGCCACTTTTTAAGACGTATAATACTCCACAAAATACATCATATAAATCAAGTGTTCTTGGCTTTGTTCTCTTCCTGCAAGACTCCAGATCTGCTACAATAATCTCAAACTTTTCTCGACTTATATCACTTGGATATAAATTTCGCATATCCTACTTTATATACTTTATCCTCTCATTCTATCCCTTTTTTGAGATCACGTACAGGTTCTTAGAATTATTCCATCTTGCATAACTTTTGCCTCAAGAGCCCTCAGTCTTTTTTTGAAGGTCTCAAGGTCATTTCTCAGCCATACAGATCTCACTCCACCTTCAGAGATTATTATGCCCCTTTTTCTCAGTTCATTTGCAGCTCTTTGTTGTCCATATGCAGGAAATTCTGTTGCAATATTAACTACAGCTCTTTCCATGTCTTCAGAGACTCTGTTTGCCATAAGTGGTTTTTTCTTGCTTATCTCATGCAGCGCTTCTTCTCCTCCATTTTCATATAGTTCTTTGAATCTATAAAATGTATCCCTTGAATATCCCATAACCTTGCATGCTTGAGACACATTTCCAAGCTGTTTTGCTAGCTCTAGCAATCCTAGTTTCGGCTTTAGTATTTTTGTTTGTATCGTACTCATTTCTAACACTCCTTTCTTTTATTATTTTATAACTTACTTTTTTAAAGTGTCAGATCAAGTCTTGTTTAATACATGTAAGAGGACATACAGCACTGCATCTAGCGATAACGGAGAAACGTCTAGAAACAGTTAGAGAATTGATAAAATCAGGAGGGAATGTAAATGCTGAAGAGTATGGCAATAAATGCACTCCGCTGCATCTTGCATGTATGGTCGGAGAAAAAGAAATAGTGGAGGAGCTAGTAAAAGCAGGGGCTGAAATAGAGCAAGCAGATAAATTTGGAATAACAGCGATGGATTATGCGAAAAATAGCAAAGAAATAGCCGAGGTATTAAAGAAAGAAACAGAGAAAATGGAAAGTTTGTTAAAAAAATAAGAGTCGTATCAGAAAGCGCAACAGCAGTTGGCAAAGGAAGGGCTAGACCAAATTTGAAGGCTGTAGCTGATAAAAGTTGGTCTTTTTCATAAGAGTAAATGGATTGATGGAAAAAAGGAGTGGTAAGGCTCCTTGCACTACAAAAACATTTGCAGGAGAAACTATGAGAAAAAGAACATTAACTTGCCGATACGAGCCAGATGAATTAGCGGAACAACATCTAGCAGACGCCTATGAGCTGTTACTAAGGTATGCGGTAAAAAGAAACAATGAAAAGGAGATAAAGAAAAATGATAACAGTGGCCTTATATGCAAGAGTTTCATCGAAGAGTCAAGCGCAGAACAATACAATAGAGAGTCAAATTGCCGAGCTCAAGCATAGAATTGCTGCAGATAAGCATGAGTTATTGAATGAGTATGAATTTAAGGATGATGGGCTTAGTGGGTGGAGTTTAGAACGTGAAGGTTTAGATGCATTACGTGATAAAGTAGGAGAAGATCAAATTGATAAAATTTATATTCATTCACCTGACCGACTATCAAGAAAATCTGCACATCAAATGATATTACTTGATGAATTTGAAAAAGCAGGAGTAGAAGTAATATTCTTAAATCATAAGACTGAAAATAATCCAGAGTCTAAATTGTTATTAGGAATGCAAGGATTAGTGGCAGAATATGAGTGTACAAAGATTATGGAACGTAGTCGTAGGGGAAAACTCCATAGAGCAAAAAAAGGCTGTGTAAGTGTAATTGGCATTGCACCTTTTGGTTATAATCGTATAAAGCATGTAGATAGAGAAAAGACAAAGTTTGAAATAAATGAAGAGGAAGCAAAAATAGTAAAGCAGATGTTCATGTGGGTAGGGCAAGAGAGAATAAGTATAAGGGAAGTGGTACGTAGACTAAGAGATAAGTCAATTAGAACAAGAACTGGAAAGAAGGTGTGGTGTCCAATAATAATTTGGAAGTTATTAAGAAATCCAGCATATAAAGGACAAGCAGCGTTTGGTAAATTAAAGAGGGTTGAAAGAAGAGAAAGAAATAAACAAAAGGTTTCTATCTGTCGCACAGATGAGGACAGCTGGATTTATATACCAGTACCAAAAATAGTTGATGAAGGGTTATTTAATAAAGTACAAAAGCAACTGGATGAAAATAGAAAAAGAGCAAGGATACAGAGAGAGGGAGGAAAAAAGAAATATCTATTACAAGGTCTAGTTGTGTGTCAAAACTGTGGATATGCGTATAGTGGTGCACAATGTGGAGTTGAGGGAAAGAAGTTTAGCTATTATCGCTGTAGTAGTACTATACGTATTACTGATGGTAGGGAGAAGTGTACTAATAAATTGGTCCGTACAGATATGTTAGAAACAGCTATATGGGAAAAGGTGAAAAATTTACTAAAAAACCCAGAGATAATAAAAAATGAGTATCACCGTAGAATTGCAGAAAATAAAAATGATGAATCATCAGATAAGAAGTTTGCAAGAAGGGAAAATCAAATAAAACAAGGCATCGAAAAGTTAATGGAAGACTATTATAGTCAAGAAAATGTAGGAGATAAAGGATATATAAGTAAGGAAGAATTTAAACAGACGATGAAAAGAATGAGGGAACGCTTAAGAGGGATAGAAGAAGAGAAGAAAAAGGTAGCTGATCAAAAAGCAATAGAGAAGGGAATGAACCTTATCATCAACAGTATAAAGAGTCTTTATTCCAGTGTAAAATCTAATTTGGAACAGCTAGATTGGCAAACTAAGCGTGGCATCATTAAAGCATTAGTAGAACGAATTCAAATTGGTTATGACCAGGTAGAAGTGGCGTTTAGAATCGAAGAACCAGCACAGGGTGGAGAGATTTTTAATTTGCAACATTGTACTGGACGTCATGATAAGGAAATTAGTGAAATGTTTCGAGTAACTTTTTCTTTTCTATGAGCTACTTGACGGCAAGAATAAAGTTTTAATCATTCCATGGTTTCTGTATAATTTTCAAAACTTAATTGGTATATATGAAGGTAATAATAGGTAGCGCTAGTAAACGATTAGGAGATTCAATAGCAAGTGGGCTAAATGCTCAGCTATTACCTACTCAGGTATCAAGATTTGCCGATGGTGAGGTAAATGTAGAAGTAGCAAATAATCTGCATAATCAAGAAGTATACGTAGTACAATCTCTTTCTTCTCCTGTAAATGATAACCTTATGGAGCTTTTGCTTACAATTGATGCAGCAAAGAGGTCAGGAGCCAAGAGAATAACGGCTATTATTCCTTATTACGGATACAGTAGGCAGGATAGGGTTATTAAAAACAATAATATGCAATCTGCTTTAAGTGCTAAATTAGTTGCAAATCTTATTCAAACTGCAGGTGCAAATAGCGTTGCTGCTATTGATTTGCATTCAAGTCAAATTGAAGGTTTTTTTGATATACCAGTTACTAATTTAAGCTGTTTTGAAGTATTTGTTAACTCTATATACAAGGAGAATTTGGCAATAGTTGCGCCTGATGTTGGAGCAATTGGCAGAGCTCGTGCTTTTGCAAAGATTTTAGAGGAAAAACACAAGTTGGATAATACTATTATTATAGTAGATAAATATAGAGAAAAAGCAGGTACATCTCAGGTAATGAATGTAATCGGAGAAGTTGCAAACAAAAATTGTGTCATTGTTGATGATATAGTTGACTCTGGCGGAACATTATGTAATGCAGCCCTTGCTTTAAAAGACCGAGGAGCAAAGTCTGTAGTTTCGTGTATTACACATGGAATACTTTCAGGAAATGCAGTTGAGAAAATCTCTTCCTCTTCTTTGGATAAATTAGTAATTACGGACACCATATTTCACAAATTCGAAAAAAATGATAAGATAGAGGTTGTTTCAATTGCAAATATTTTAATTTGCTTTATGCAAGGAGGTAAAAGTGCCAGCTAGATCAACAGAAGATGTTATCACTTCGTTAATAGAATTTGCAAATAAGAGAAAAATAACAATTACTAAAGAAGAAATGCTTAAAACTGCACAGCTTGTGAGGATTAAGTTATCCGATGATGAGATTCAATACTACTCAAAAGAACTGACAATGCTGGATTGGATACATGATACTTTGTTGAAAGTTAATACTGAAGGTGTTTCTCCTATGCGTTATGGAACTATAGATAAGGATATTCATGTACGCGATGATATTATAAATTCTCAAAACATTAAAGAAGAAATATTATCCAATACAAAATCGGAGCATGGGTATTTCGTAGTACCGAAGGTTATAAACGATTAAGATAAAGCAAGATTTATACCGATTTTATAGATCTACTTTCAAAAATAAGACCAATCTGGTAAAGAAGCATTCGTTGGAGTAAAAACCATTTTTTGATTTTTCTTTACTAAATCTACTAAATATAATTTAGAGTTGCTTGGTGATTCTGCGTTAGTAAAGATAATTTCTCTGCCATTTGGTAGCCATGCCGGAGATTCAATTTTATGTCCCTCTGAAAGCAAGCGCTCTTCTTTGCCATCTGGCTTCATAACTCCTATGTAAAATTTTCCTGACTGAATTTTTGTAAAAGCTATCAGATCTCCTTTTGGCGACCAAACAGGTGTAGCATATCTTCCATTTCCAAAACTAATTCTCTTGGGTTTTTTGCTTTTTTTAGTGAAATCTATGATATATAGTTGCTGACTTCCACTTATATCAGAACTAAAAACCATGTACTTTTGATCTGGAGACAAAGAGGGAGAAGTACTTATAGCTGAACCTTTAGTAATTTTTTTTGTTCGTTTACTGTTTAAGTCTAGAGATAATATATTTGTTTCACCACTCAATGAGTGGGAAATAAAAAGAGATTTACCATCAGGAGAAAATCTTGGTGCAGAAATAACTCCTTCAAATGCGCTGATTATTGATTCAGTGTTATCTTTTAAATTTTTTAATATTATATAACTTTTACCATTTGTGTATGAGATATAAACAATACCCTTTCCATTTGGTGAAAATCTTGGTGTTGACACAAATTTCTCACCATTTGTTAAGTACTTTATATTACTTCCATCTTGATTCATCACAGCAATTTTACGGACGGATTTGTAATTGCTATCTTTTTCTTCAGCGATATATGTAATTTTTGTATTGAAATGCCCTTTCTCACCAATCAATCTATCATGTATCAGATCTGAAACAAGATGACTAATTTTCCTCCAGTCTTTTGCTAGAAAAACAACCGACTGAGTAAGCAATTCTCTGTTTGTAAAGCTGTCAGATAAACGAAAAGATAGCTCTAAATTTCTGTTTGATACTTCACTTAAACTTACTGTGACTACAGTATCGCTTTTCCAAGACTCAACTTTCGCGTCACGTTTCACATTAAATAAGCCACAATTAGATAGATTTGTTTCAATTACTTTTGTGATGCTTTCACTTAGCTCACTTTCCACTTCTGTCTTGCATGCACATTTAGATACAACAAGATCAATATTACCAATATTGCTTTTTTTTATATCAACATATAAAACAGCTTTTGTGGAATAAGGAATAAATAACGAAATAAATAACACCAGTTGAACGAATAGCTTCATTAGATTTCTTGCATTACCTCCTGTCATCTCAGCAAATAGCTTACTTTTGAAGTTAAACTGCATGACAGTAGAGTAAATCAATTTCTGCAGTACTTGACACTGGAATCCAGAAATTTGACTGCAAGTAAGTGCACTGAGGTGGCAAGCATAAAAGTAGCTGTTTTATTCTAAAATAAACGTCTTTGACAAGGTTGCATGAAAAACTGGATTCCAGTGTCAGAGCACTGGGATGACACTCTACTGGTGGAGATTGCTCTAAAACTACAATGTTTGCCTGGGCGTTGAGATGGCACCCTTCTGGTAGATTCAAATCACAATGTTTGTATAGTTGTGTTATCTGACACTGATTTTTTTTTACGGATTCCAGTATTTCATGCTGAAATAACATCAAAGAATACATTGTTAACTTCTTACTCAAATAATGGTTAATAAAAAGAGGTGTATTTCTATACCTGTTCTATTTGGACTTCAATTATAGGTCTTTTTAGTAAATATTCTTTTAAGATACTAAATATTGAACTTTCAATCTTATTTCTTATTTTTTTTATCGGTTGTGGACTAAATGCTGACTCAACCTTCTCTATGATCTTTTGAATAATGGCTGCATCTTCTTGCGCTTCGAAAACACCAGGTGCAAATACTTTTGGCTTAGCGAGCAATTTGTTTTTCTTATTCACAATTGCTGTTACTACAATAACCCCAGCATCTCTCATTCTCTCACGCATCTTTATAACGCTGCATTCTGGATGGCGTAGCAACGTACCATCAATACCAAAGTAGTCAACATCAATTGAACTAACTTTTTCTCCATTCTCCAAATTAACAATATCACCTGGTGCAATCATTATTGCTTTTTTCACACCGCACTCTTTAGCGAACTTTACATGTGCATCCGTATGAATATACTCACCATGAACTGGAATAGCTATCTTAGGTTTTATCAAAGAATACATTTCCCTTAGCTCTGCTTTTACTGGATGTCCGGAAGCATGAACATTCTCTGTTTTTTCAGTAATAACTTCCACTCCCATCTCAATAAAGGCATTGAGCATGTTATGTGCACGAGTTTCATTGCCAGGAATGATTTTTGATGAAAAGATCATGGTATCACCTTGCTGCATTTTAAATGCTTGATGACTCTTATTAGCAAGCCTTGAGGTTGCTGCCAGTGGCTCACCTTGACAACCTGTGCAAAGTAGCACCAGCTTTTCCCTTGGAAAATTTACTGCCTCCTTTGCTTCTAGAAACTCAGGAGAATCAGTTAAATAACCACTATCCTGAGCAACTTTCACTATTCTCCATAAAGATCTGCCAAGTAAAATCACTTTTCTATTTAGTGCTTGTGCAGCTTTAGCGATAGTCTCAATTCGCGCCACATTTGAGGCAAATAGCGATACAGCAATCAATTTTTTAGACCGCTTTATTATATTGTAAATATTATCATAAATTTCACTTTCTGATTCAGGGTCGTGTTTGCTCAGTATGTTTGTTGAATCACAAATTGCTGCAAGTAGATCACCTTTATCGCCAATTTCTTTTAAACGCTCTATATTAGAAATTAATCCAACAACAGGTTTTGGATCAAATTTCCAGTCCCCAGTATGAAGTGCACTACCTGCTTCAGTGCTAATTAATATTGAATTTGCCTCAGGAATTGAGTGAGTTACATTTATAAACTCAACGGTAAAAGGACCCAAATTTATTCTGCCATTTATGTCTACCTCTTTCACAGGTACCACACCTTCCAATCGAAACTCCTTTAGTTTCTCCTTGAGAAAATTAACTGTAAACTTTGTTGTATATATGGGACATTGCAAATCTTCCCACAGATGAGGCACTGCACCACAGTGATCTTCATGTGCATGTGTAATTATTATTCCAAGCAAATCTTTTTTTCTTTGAGCAATAAAATCTACATCAGCAATGAGTAGCTCAACACCTGGCATAGTTTCATCTGCAAAACCGATACCAAGGTCGATCATAATCCACTTGCCTTGATAATGATATAGGCTAACGTTCATCCCAATTCTTCCTACTCCTCCAAGAGGAAGAAATAAAAACTCATTTTTGTTTATGTTCATTAATTTTAAATTATTAAAATGCGAGGATAGCAAAACTTCGACCTTAAATAAAGGAATTTATCACTTTTGCATAACTTAAAAAAATCTTTTCACTAAAAGAGAAGGCTTTCAAATTGGTAAAAAGAATTAAGTGTAGACAGCTACCTCTTTATATCATTTAGCAAATTTCTCATTTTTTTTTTACTTTTCCAAAGAATCCTTCAGATTTCTGCTCTACACTTTCATGTTCCTCTTCCTCAAGCGCTTTTAATAGCTCAATCTGCTTTTGGGTTAAATTCTTTGGATTTAAAGTCTCAACTATTACCTGTACGTATAAATCACCACGAGCATGTGAGTTCATATATGGCATACCCTTTTCCCTACAACGTAGTTTGGTACCAGTTTGAGTGCCTTCAGGGACCTTTACTTTTATTTTAGCTCCATCAATTGATTGGACATCAATTTCACCGCCAAGTACTGCTAATGTCATTCTTATAGGTACTTTACAGTGTAAATCTGCTCTATTGCGAGTGAAGATCTGATGAGTAGCTATTTTCACACATACGTATAAATCTCCGCTTTTTCCACCTCTTGCTCCAGCTTCTCCTTTACCACTGACCCTTACCTTAGCTCCTTCTTCTATGCCTTTTGGAATTGAAACGGAGATATTTACTTCATCTCTTTTACGCCCACTTCCACCGCATTTCTTACATTTATTTTGTATTATTTCTCCTTCCCCATAGCATGTAGTACACGTTCTTTCAATGGTAAAAAAGCCCTGTTGAGTTCTAATTCTACCGCTTCCCTGGCATGTGTTGCACTGAACTGGTTTGATTGCTCCTTCGCTACCTGTGCCTTGGCATGTATTACATTTTATATTTGTCACATAATGTATAGGTGCTTGTATTCCTTTAAATGCATCTTCTAAGGTAATTTTAAGGTCGTAGCGCAGATCTGCTCCAGATACTCCTGTTGTACTTCTTTTTGTTCTTGACCTACTTGTACTGCCGCCGAATCCTCCACCAAAAAAATCGTTAAATATATCGCTAAAATCCCCTCCAGCTTGGCTGAAATCAAATCCACCGGAAGCACCATCGTGACCATAACGATCATAACCTGCTCTTTTTTCAGAGTCAGATAGAACTTCATATGCAGCTGTTACTTCTTTAAATTTTTCCTCTGCTTCCTTATTACCAGGATTTCTGTCAGGATGATATTTTAATGCTAGTTTTTTATATGCTTTTTTTATCTCGTCAGTACTAGCATTTCTGCTCACTTCTAGCAGATCATAATAGTCTTTTTTGTTCATATATAATAGCTCAGTATTTTACCTTTAAAGATAGGTATTACACATATGAATTTCAAGCATGACCTCTATTTCCTATAAAATATGGTGCACCCTGAGCGACTTGAACGCCCGACCTTTTGATCCGTAGTCAAATGCTCTAATCCAACTGAGCTAAGGGTGCTTGCACAAAGTTGACTTTAACAGATTTTATAGCTTATTTCAATTGTTTTGGCTAAAAATAAAACTCTTATCATGTATGAAACCTGTAAGAAATTGTACCAGCTCTCTTAAAGAATAACTTAAATTAACAATTTCCGATTACTGTGATTTTAGAACCGCTATCCGAATAAGAGCTTTTCACATTATACTGCCAAGCTGCTAACAAATAGCGGAATGACGGTTGTATAAACTATTTTGGCTATATCAGAAGGCAGGTTATGCAGAAACCTTAAAATACTTCTTGCTTGCCAAGGAGAATAAATACATTCCTACAAACAAGCAGATACTCAATATCGATGCATAGGAAAACTTGAAAATTAAATCTTTAATATATATTGATAAGCATTTACCTGCAGAAATTTTGTATAGTAGTCCAACACAAATAATCGTACTATCAATGACTGATGCTATAATTAAAGCGATGAAATTTGCCATATGAAAATTCAATTTCGACTTTAATTCTTCAAAAACAACTATGCTTGAGAGAAGAGAGATTAAAATTGCAGTATATAGAACCAGTATCATAAAACTAAAATTTTGCAATTTAAAAAGACAGCATATCACTGTACACACTATTAAGCTGTAAGTAGCTTTGCTTCTACCATAAAACTCAACCATTGAGTTTACAACTAAAGTAGCTCCCACAAATAAGGCAGCACATATCATTAATTTATTTGAAGTGTTAAGTAAAGAAAAACTGATAAGCAAGAGTATTGATAAAATGGACATAATCACCTACCCAAGTTTAATAACATGCATTTATTGTAATCAGACATTACACATAATGAAAAATTTGTCTAGCGTAATCAAAAGTTATTTAAACTAGTACCTAAGTCTTTCAAATCTATTCTTATAGTATCCTTTATATTGAGAGCTTTCTCCTCTGTCACTTTTCCAATACATGAAAAAACTATACCTTTAAACAATTCTTCAAACTTCCGCTGATTTTGCGGGGCAATGGTTACTAATATTCTACTTTGCGATTCAGAAAACATTATTATCTTGTTTATTATGTCTGTATTTTGTTTTTTTCCTATTGGTACTAGTGAAAGATCAATTTCAGCACCAAGGTCTCCTGCAATTAGCGATTTTGCCAGAGCAATAATTAAGCCGCCTAAGTTTGGTGCAATTGCAGAGACAATTATGTCATCTTTTATTGCCTGGTTGTAACATTCATACAACTTTCTAGCGCTCTTTGCATCAACTTTTGGCACGTTGTTATTATCTATTCCACTATATAACTGATATTCAGATCTACCAAGCTCATCGTGGGTTGTACCAAGCACATATATCAAGTCCTCCGGCATTTTTACATCAAGCGATACCGCATTTTCAATATTGTCTATAACCCCAATTGCTGAAATGAGTAATGAAGGTGGTGCAGATATCATCACTTTCTCGCCATTTTCGTCATATCCCTTGAAGTCATTGAACATACTGTCTTTTCCGGATATGAATGGCGTTTTAAATGCAGTTGCAAAGTCGTAACAAGCCTCTGCAGCTCTCTTTAGTTGCCACAACCTTTCTGGATTATAAGCATCGCACCAGCAAAAATTATCGAGCAACGCTAGATGATTTATATTTCCTCCTGCAGCTACGTAGTTGCGTATGGCAGTGTCAATCGCACATGCTGCCATGTGATAAGTGTCAATTTCTCCATAACTTGAGCCAAATCCTTGCGATTTTACAACACCTTTATTTGAAGAAAGGATTGGTCTTGAAACAATAGCTTCACTGCACACTCTTCCCTTGCCCTGCAGTGGTTTCAGCACTGACGACCCTTGAACCTCATGATCATATTGTACCACTATGAACTCTTTGCTGCAAATGTTTGGTCTGCTCAGCATTTCTTTTAGTTCAGTTTCTTGGCTTGATGTCATGCAAGTAGCTGACACGCAAAGGGTGTCATGCAAACTGGAATCCATTTCACATTCAATTCCACCATTAGATGAATTTTGGCGTAAAATGTTTGCAGGCTTTACCTGCTGGATTCCAGTGTCAGCTACTTGCATGACAGGAAAGTATACAGCAGACTTCTTAGACCACGGTTTCGTCTGTAAATGCACTTTGGGATTACCGTCATGCAGAAATTCAGTTTCGATGTCCATTATTGCTGCCTCTGGGGGACATTTAACAACGGCTTTGCCACTTTTGTTGAATTCTCCAATTACACAGACCTCCACATCATGTGTTTTCATGATTTGCTTAAACGCAGGAAGATTTTCTTCTGGCACTGCTAAGGTCATTCTCTCTTGTGATTCTGATATCCATATTTCCCACGGAGCCATACCATCGTTTTTAATGAGAACCTTGCTCAAATCAACTTCAAATCCGTCTTTTCCCATTTCACCAATGGACGATGATAGACCGCCTGCTCCATTATCTGTTATTGCGTTATAAAGACCAAGATCTCTTGCTTCTACGACGGCGTTGGATAATTTTTTTTGTGTTATAGGGTCACCAATTTGCACAATTGTTGAAGGGCTGTTTCCCGACAATGCCTCTGAAGAAAAAGTTGCACCGTGAATTCCATCTCTTCCAACTCTTCCACCAATAATTACGATTTTATCGCCGTTTTTAGGCCCTTTGATGTGTGAAGGTACATTATTTATACTGCGCGGAATAATTCCGACACTGCCAACAAAGACTAACGGCTTTCCACAAAATCTATCGTCAAAGTATACCGATCCAAGTTGCGTTGGAATACCGGAGCAATTACCAGCAACATTAACACCGTGAATCACTTCTTTCATTATATATTTTGGCGGTAAGATCTCATCAGTGCGCTCTTTATCTCTATAAAGTTTGCCTTTTGATTCTTTGGCAAAGCAAAAGTAATAAGTATTCATGATAGGTTCTGCACCTTTGCCAAAACCGACTATATCTCGATTAACTCCAAGCACTCCAGTCATTGCTCCACCGAACGGATCGAGAGCTGAAGGACTATTGTGAGTTTCAACTTTATCTACAATCAAGTAATCGTCATCAAAAATTATTCCTCCTGCGTTGTCGGAGAAAACTGACGCGCATATGTTAGAATTTATCTCACGCGTTGCACGCTTAATATAATGAGCATATAGACCATCTTTTATTTCATCAATAGGGGAGCAAAAAATATTGTGTTTACAATGTTCAGACCAAGTCTGTGCCAGAGACTCAAGTTCAATATCATATGGATTTCTACCGAGTTTTTTAAAGTAATCCTTTATAGCTTTTATTGCTGCCAGCGAGAGCCCTAAAGTGCCATTACCATCGATTCCATCTCTGCTGATTTTTTCAAGCTCTTGGTCACTTACATTGAGTTTGACAGATTTTGCTCCATTATTACCTGGTGTCATCCCAGTGTTTGACACTGGAATCCATTCTTTTTTTTCCTGGTCACGCGCTGTAATGACACCAGGTGGGGTATTTGGTTTACTGTAATACTTCCAATGGCAATTGCCGTTTTCTTTATAGACAAGTGTGCAATATTCAGTAATAGGATTGAATTCCTGTTTTATGTCATCTTCGGTTGGAAAACCTCCTTGACTTAGAATCAATTTTGAACTTCTTGCCTTGATAGAAACACTTTCATCAATGTGGCCTTTGCTCATTAGATATTCTCTAACAATTTGTTTTGCCGTGTTGCCTACGTTATCGGTCATGCCAGGCAGAAAGCTTATCTCCAAGCCCCACTTTGCTTGTGGTTCTATGAAGTTATATTGAACTTCTTCAAGGTTTTCATTGTAGGAATAATAACGGCAGTCTTGTATGACTTTATTATAAAATAGCCCACAAATTTCTTCATGTAATTTTGATGGTAATTCTTTGCTTATGTAAATCAAGTAAACATTAACTATCCTTCTGCGGCCAACTTGTTCACATTTATTAAAAACTTCTATTCTGATGTTTGCCATGTAATATTGTGAAAGACTTTAATATATCATAGCATAAGAAACTGTGAGCACATTTATATTTTGAGTGATTTCTATATAATAAGATATTGTATTAATTGTTACTGTTAGTGGGAAGAGTTTTTACCGTTAACGTGGATGAGTCCTTTTTCAATGTATTGGTTCAACACATATTTTCTGAATATGAAAGAAGAGAAATTCCTAAAATAAAGATCATACTTCCCTGCAAGAGGGATGTGATAGCATTGTTGAGTGCATTCAAGAATTACAGAACTATAATTTTGCCAGAGATAGTTTCACTAGAGAATATTGATGAAGAAGATTTAATATTAAATCTTGATAGAGTTAAAGTTATTAACCCGACAAAGAGAACGCTGCTACTCATTCAATTCATATTGGAGTGGAATAAAAAACACAATGATAGTTTTCCAATCGATCTAGTTTACAGTTTGCCGTCATTACTTCAATATACCCAAATAGCGGATTGTTATCAGCTTGATGAGCATTCGAAGAAAATAGAGAATTTCATAAACTTACTTATCAAAACTTGGAGTAACACTTTAAAAAATTTAGGAGTAGTAGATATACTAAAGCATAAGAGTGACTACATAAACAATATGATAGCCTCCCTGCAGAAAGATCAGCATATGATCTTTATTGGAATTGGGAAGGAGGAGATTTATAAGTCGTTGATTAAAGCTGTATACGACCTGCCATTTGGAAAGATAATTTTACCTAATCTGAATTTGAAAATTAAAGAGAAAGATTGGCAATCACTTGATAAAAAACATTATCAATATTGCCTGAAAGATCTGCTCGATTATTTAAGTATAGGCAGAGAGGATGTAAGTTTTCTGCCAGAAGCGTGTTCTCCAGTGTCAAGCACTGGGATGACATCATCTACTACTCAAATTACCTGCAAATTACAATGTTCGTACACTAAAAATCAGAGGGCTGGGATGACAGGCAGTTCTGAGCTAGATTATGTCTTTGATACAACTGCCGATCTAAGTAAAGTTAGTAATGGATATATTGGCAATATTGAAGTCATCACTTGTGATTCCAGAGAGGAAGAAGCACAGGTGACGTCACTAATTATAGAGAATGAAGGTTATGAAAACGTTTCTTTGTTTGTTTTTGATAAATTACTTGCAGTTCGTATGGCGTGCCCCATATCGGAAAACTATTCTTATGTGACGCTTCTGCTTTATAGTATTGAGATTTTGAACTCAAAATGGAACGGTGTGGCATTGCTTTCTCTTCTTAAACATAGGCTAGTGACTTTTGGTTACGCTCAAGAAGAGTACACTCGTATTTTATCTGAGTTTGAGATAGAAGTATTGCGTAGCTTTGATATAAATGGTCTTAAGGATATTATCAACGCTATTAGTACTTGTAAAAAGCTAAGATATAAAGAAGATATATTAATTATTATCAGTAGATTAGAAGTTATATTTAATCTTTTACTTAATCTTATAAATCATCCTATTTCTGCTATAGTAGCAGCTCATTTACAGTGTGTTAATGTGCTTTCTAATGTGAATTTTCTAGAGCTAAATGGTGAAATAGGTAATTTTACTCGCGATTTCTTAAATGCATGTGACGGTATAGCAATTGAGTGTTCCTTAGAGTTATATAGTCAAATTCTGGTATTATTTTTAAAAAGGAAGTTTTTTTCTCCAGAAAATAACTTTGATAAATTTAGCTTATATCAAAATAAAGTTGTAATACTTGCTGGATTTAATGATATACCAAATTTTCAGAATCCGTTTTTGAGTGCACTGAATAGAGAAAAATTTAACCTTCCTTCTGTGCAAGAAGAGCAAGGGTACTTTTTGTATACTTTGCGCAATTTATTTGGTGCCGGCAAGGTTTATATTACGAGGCTAATCAGTGATAGAAAATCAATTCTATTACACCGTTGGGAGATTCTGTTACAAAGAACAAAATATCCTTACCGCGATTGGCTAAGAATATTAAATACACCTGAGTTCATTGTTCCATGTACTCAGCCTATGCCAAAACCTCAAACTGAAATTAGGCAAGCAAAAATGCAAGTGATGTCTTGCAGTGCAATAGAAAAGCTAATTCGTAATCCTTATTCATTTTACGTTGAATATATACTAGGCCTTAAACAATTAAGAGACTTGAATTTTAAGCCATCAATATTGGAATTTGGCACTATGGTACACAACATTCTTGCAAGATATTTACGCAACGAAAAGTCGCTGATGAGTATTGCACGAGAAACATTCTCGTCTAGTCGATTCCGCTTTTCAAATATGTGGTGGATAAGGTTGCAGAGGATAATTCAATCTTTTGTTGAGTTTGATAGGACTGGAAACAATCAAGTTGAGTTGGAGAAGAGCTTTTCCTATCCGATATTTCATATTCCAGCGCGTGACACACAACTGCGCGGATGCTGTACAACTTCCACTAAGAATAAGGGTGTCATCCCAGTGCTTGACTACTTGGATCCAGAAAATTTGATTGCAAATGAACACACCAGACAATTGTGTAATAAGAGCTGGTCAGATACTCGAATGACAGAAGAAATTTTATTGACAGCAAGATGTGATAGAGTTGAGTATCTACCAGGTGGGCAAGTAGCAATTATAGACTATAAACTTGGTTCACCGCCTTCGAATGAGGAAGTTATGTCAGGGTTTTTTCCGCAATTGATTTTACAAGGCTTAGCGGTAGAATATATAACAAAAAAGGAAGTTTCAGAACTTGCTTATTGGAAACTTGATTATGATAAAATAAAAGTTATTTCTATACAAAATTATAGATACAAGATGCAAGAGTTCAAAAATGATCTACCTGGTTTTTTGTCTCATTATTTAAGTAATACCACACCCTTCATTGCCTCTCCTTATTTTGATCAATTCCTGAGATTTAACAGCTATAAACAACTAGAAAGGATAGGGGAGTGGTTATAAACTCTGGTAGTCGTGTCCCTATAAAAATAGGTGATCATTTTGTACAACTGGTTCACTAAGTGCAGTAGGAGAATTACTAGATTATGATATAGACTCATCTTTGCTAGACTCAAACAACCATAAAAAAACACTTAAAAGTGATTCAATCAATTTTAGCCATTAAAACTTGAATAGTGGCTAAAATAGCTTTAAATTGTATATTTATTTTAGGAGGGGTATATGCCATCACAAAAACAGCTAAATGCGCAGCTAATTGATGCTGCTAAAAACGTGAGCTAGGTTTTGTTCAGCAAGCCATACAGGGTGGAGCAATGATTAATACAATAGATGATGATTATGGGAGAACTGCTTTAATATGGGCTTCCAGAAATGGTCAATTAGAGATAGTACAATACTTGATAGAAGAGGGAGCAAATGTTAATGCAGAATCTCCGGGAAACACAACTGCTCTAATTCATGCTGCTGTCCATGGTCATCTTGAGGTAGTACAACTTCTAATAGCAAATGGAGCTGATTTAAATGTGAAACGTAAAGGTCAATTCCCTGCCCTAACATATGCTATTGTAAATGGCCATACGGAGTCAGCAAAGCTTCTAATTAGGTGTCACTTAATAGCTAATCTTAATATGTCAATGCCTCGCTTGCCTCATCCTACTCAGATACCAGAATTATCATCTTATTGGTATGACTGTAAGGATGAGCTCAATAAAATGAAGGAAGAAGATAGTGAATTATATAATTTTCTTGTAAGTAAGGGCATTGATGACCAGGTAAGAACTTGGAAAGAGAGTGAGACAGTACAAAATGTTTCACAAGATAGATTAAATATAGAATACTCAATCTATGCTAAAGATTTAACAGGTAAAATAGAACTAGTGATATTTTTTCTTAACAACAGGGAAATAATCAATTCTTTATCGCGGTATTATGAGGTAGGAATTAAAACAATTGATCAGGTAAAAAGGCTACTTGATCGTTTCACAAGAGAACATGTAGAATTTGAGATAGAAATTGTTCCAGCACAATTAAACTTTAATACTAAAGAGTTACAACCCTCTAAACTAAAAACATTATCATTTGCACAAATGATTAACAATCATGCAGGATTATTTTCAGCTGCTAAAAGTGGTCAATTAGAAACAGTAAGATACCTGATAGAAAAACAGAAAGAGGATATTGATGCAGCAGATGATCATGGAAGAACTGCTCTAATGTGGGCTGCTGGAAGTGGCTATTTAGAGGTAGTAAAGTACCTGATAGAAACAGCAAAAGCAAATGTTAACGTGAAAGATAACTATGAGAACACTGCTCTGAATTATGCTACTAGAAACAGGCATTTAGATGTAAAAGAATATCTGAAAGGTTATATACAAAAAGAGCTACGGAAGAAATACGTCTGCATTGGTGTTAGTGGTACAATAGGTTATGTTGCAGGTATGACAATATCATGTTCTGCGGGGGCAGCGATTGCAGTTTGTGCAGCATCAGCGACCGTTAGTCTAGCGTTAGGTGCAATGTTGGGTTATGTGATTGTAGAAGTAAAAAAGGAGAAAGCAAACAAAGGTATAGCTTCTGCGCTTAAAGATGTTTTCACTATTCAAGCTCTAAGTAGAATAGCCTTATAGAGAGTGAAAGTAGGTTTATTGCTTAAGGTTGCATGATTGCCTTAATAACAATAAAAAAATAATAGAAGCAAAAGATATGGCTTGAAAATTTTCTAAGGTCTTCACTAAAAATGTCTCAACTTGACACTGAAATACAATTTGATTTAATTAATTCATATATGTAGGTAACGTCAAGCACTAGAAGGAGGAAATATGGATAAAAAAATTAGGATAGAATCAGATAGCTTAGGAGAAGTAAAAGTACCAAGTGAACGTTACTGGGGAGCTCAGACTCAGCGTTCTTTGGAAAATTTCAAAATTGGTACAGAGAAAATGCCAGAGCCCCTGATTAAAGCGCTAGCAATAGTAAAACTTGCAGCAGCACGTGTTAACATGAAACAGGGTAGCATAGATAATAGAGTAGGGGATGCAATCTGCACAGCGGCACAGGAGGTAATAGACGGTAAATTTAATAATCAATTTCCGCTTGTTGTTTGGCAAACCGGTTCTGGAACGCAGACCAATATGAATGTGAATGAAGTGATCAGCAATCGTGCAATAGAAATTTTGGGCGGTGATTTAGGTAGTAAGTCTCCAGTGCATCCAAATGATCATGTAAACTGTGGTCAGTCATCAAATGACACTTTTCCAACAGCAATGCATATAGCAGTAGCAGAGCAAATAAACCGCTTGCTTATTCCCAATCTTGAAGAATTATATAAAGCGCTAAATAATAAGGTTCATGAATTTAAAGATATAATAAAAGTAGGGCGTACTCATCTGCAAGATGCAACTCCTCTAACACTTGGGCAGGAATTTTCTGGCTATGCAGTTCAGATTAAAAAGGGAATAGAGAGAGTAAAGTCAACTCTAAGCAATGTATATGAACTTGCACAAGGTGGCACCGCGGTTGGCACGGGAATCAATACTAAAAAGGGTTTTGCTGAGGATTTTGCTAAAGAAGTGGCAAAAATCACTAATTTTCCATTTATTTCAGCAAAAAATAAGTTTGAAGCACTAGCAGCAAATGATGCTTTAGTTGAGCTCAGTGGAGCACTCAATACAGTAGCAGTAAGCTTGATGAAAATTGCAAATGATATAAGGCTACTTGGTTCTGGTCCAAGATGCGGAATTGGAGAAATAATGTTACCAGAAAATGAGCCTGGCTCTTCAATCATGCCGGGTAAGGTGAATCCAACTCAATGCGAAGCAGTGACTATGGTATGTGCTCAAGTTATGGGAAATCATGTTGCCGTGACAATTGGTGGCTCAAATGGTCATTTTGAATTGAACGTGTTTAAGCCGGTGATAATTTACAATGTTTTGCAGTCTATAAGACTTTTAGCTGATGCAAGTTTAAATTTTGCAGAGAAATGTGTAGTTGATATTAAAGCAAACGAAGAAAGAATAAAGGATTTACTAAATCAGTCGTTAATGCTAGTTACTATATTAAATACGCATATAGGATATGACAATGCAGCAAAAATAGCGAAGCTTGCTTATAAAGAAAATATCACTCTAAAAGAAGCAGCAGCAAAACTTCAACTGCTCACTGAGGAGGAGTTTGAAAGGATAGTGAAACCAGAGGAGATGGTAGGTTAAACTACCACCTTTTTTTTGTCCCTAGTTAATTGTGGTAATATGTATGGAATTTTGCTGGTTGCTCTACATATACCTCTTCTAAATCACTTAGAGCGTGGTCATTGCGATTAAAGCCATATCTTTTAACCATCTCATCTAGCGTAACAGAGCTTAGAGAGAAACTGAACTCTGGCAATGGATTCACATTTGAGGATTGCAGACTAGTTAATGGCTCTCCGACATTTATTTGAGAGTATAGGAAAGTTAGCTCACCTTCCAGGCTAGTATGTTCTTCTGGTACTGCACTATCATTAACTATTGAATCTTCTGGTACTATATTGCAGAATTGATTATGGAATTCAGCAAAACCCTCAAATGGAGGTACTGATATGCACTGGCGCTTTGCTGGTGGCTCCACTGTAGATATTTCGTCTATTCCATTATCAAACTCACGTTCAGCAACTATTTGTTCTAATGTAGCAAAACTTGGAAGAAAATTTTCTAAACTTGGCTCTGAAAATTCATTCAGATCATCTCTCTTTCTTTTGTGTACTAACGGTTCATTTTCATAAGAAAAGTCTGGTCTACTATCAAATGTATGTTCAACAACTGTTTCCTCGAATGCAGGAGATATAGGAGATAAATTTAACTCTGGCAAATCATCCACAATTGAGGATTGCAGACTAGTTACTCCATTTATCAAATAGTTATAATAAGACTCTGGGGATAATTGCTCACCTTCTAGGCTATCTGATATATTCTCATTCGACGTTAAACTACTACTCACCGTTGAATTTTCTGTTACAGTATTGCGGAATTGATTATCGAATTCAGCAAAACCTGGAAATGGAATTACTGTTTGGCTACATGATTGATTCTCTTTGTCAGAAGAAAGTTCTACTCTAGTATCAAATGAATGTTCAACAACTGTTTCCTCGAACGCAGGAGATATAGGAGAGAAATTTGCTGCTGGCAAATCATCTCTGTTTTGTACTAACGGTTCATTGGAGTTTTCAGTGCTTAAATTGTTTACACTCTCTTTATTATTTAAATAAAATTTCCTTAGGGTATACTTAGCTTTGAAAGTTGATTTTGTCTTCAAATGTACTCTATAATCTTCTTTTTGCTGAGGGTCTAGTTGATAAAGTAGAGTTTTAAATAAAGTAGATGTGGGATAAATACAATCGAGTGTATTGAAAGCAAACTCTTGAGGCAACTGATTAAAGATTAAAAGTGCTTCTTTCTTGTCTAGTGAATTTAGTATGCCGGACATAGCTTTAGAGCCTTGAGGCTTTGCTTTTACATGCTCTATATATTGATTTTTATCTAATTTACCAAATAGAGTTTTAAATAAAGTAGATGTGGGATTAATACAATCGAGTGTATTGAAAGCAAACTCTTGAGGTAACTGATTAAAGAGTCTAGATGCATCTTCCTTCTTTAGAGCATTTAGTATGCCGGACATAGCTTTAGAGCCTTGAGGCTTTGCTTTTACATGCTCTATATATTGATTTTTATCTAATTTACCAAATAGAGTTTTAAATAAAGTAGATGAGGGATTAATACAATCGAGTGTATTGAAAGCAAACTCTTGAGGCAACTGATTAAAGATTAAAAGTGTATCTTTCTCGTCTAGTGAATTTAGTATGCCGGACATAGCTTTAGAGCCTTGAGGCTTTGCTTTTACATGCTCTATATATTGATTTTTATCTAATTTACCAAATAGAGTTTTAAATAAAGTAGATGTGGGATTAATACAATCGAGTGTATTGAAAGCAAACTCTTGAGGCAACTGATTAAAGATTAAAAGTGCTTCTTTCTTGTCTAGTGAATTTAGTATGCCGGACATAGCTTTAGAGCCTTGAGGCTTTGCTTTTACATGCTCTATATATTGATTTTTATCTAATTTACCAAATAGAGTTTTAAATAAAGTAGATGAGGGATTAATACAATCGAGTGTATTGAAAGCAAACTCTTGAGGTAACTGATTAAAGAGTCTAGATGCATCTTCCTTCTTTAGAGCATTTAGTATGCCGGACATAGCTTTAGAGCCTTGAGGCTTTGCTTTTACATGCTCTATATATTGATTTTTATCTAATTTACCAAATAGAGTTTTAAATAAAGTAGATGTGGGATAAATACAATCGAGTGTATTGAAAGCAAACTCTTGAGGCAACTGATTAAAGATAGAAAGTGCTTCTTTCTTGTCTAGTGAATTTAGTATGCCGGACATAGCTTTAGAGCCTTGAGGCTTTGCTTTTACATGCTCTATATATTGATTTTTATCTAATTTACCAAATAGAGTTTTAAATAAAGTAGATGAGGGATTAATACAATCGAGTGTATTGAAAGCAAACTCTTGAGGCAACTGATTAAAGATTAAAAGTGCTTCTTTCTTGTCTAGTGAATTTAGTATGCCGGACATAGCTTTAGAGCCTTGAGGCTTTGCTTTTACATGCTCTATATATTGATTTTTATCTAATTTACCAAATAGAGTTTTAAATAAAGTATATGTGGGATAAATACAATCGAGTGTATTGAAAGCAAACTCTTGAGGCAACTGATTAAAGATTAAAAGTGCTTCTTTCTTGTCTAGTGAATTTAGTATGCCGGACATAGCTTTAGAGCCTTGAGGCTTTGCTTTTACATGCTCTATATATTCTATTTTATGGTTGGCGCTAAGGTTATGAAATACCTCTCTAAATTTCCTTCTTTGGTTACGACAAGCTAACTTGTTTAAATTTTTCACTACTTTGTCGCTTATACTACTATGCATTTCTTTACCACTATTATTAATTAATATATATTATATTAACTTTTATGAGAAAATCAATATAAATATTGAAAAATTAATTATTTTTATTATAAAAACAGGAATTCTATTAATTTTTTTCCTGATTTGTGTCTGTTTTGCTTTCTATAGCTAACCCAAATTAGGTTTACCGGAACAAATTTTATAAATAATTTAAGTTAGCGCGTGACTAGATTTTTAGATTGGATCCTATCATAGGATGACAAATTGGACCCCAGACTATGCAAGAAATCTAAGGCGAATTATCTTTCATGGTCTGTCTTTGTTTTTTCTACTTTTGTGACAGGAGTTACCAATGGATTATCAATTTGCTTTAAACCTTCACTTGCGCTTTGGTCTTGATTTGAAAGGAGCTTATTTTGTTGTTGCCCTTCATCGTTTGAAGTGCTTTTTTGAGTAGTGCCTTTTCTATCCTCTACACTCTTTTTATCTTCACCAAAAAGTTTTTTGAATATTTTCTTCAGAAAACGTACCAAAAAGCCTTCTTCTTTTTGATTTTCTTTCGGTTGAGCTATATTTTTCTTTTCACTCAACTGAGATTTTTTATTATTAGATTTTTTTTCTGTAGTATTCCTATCCACTGAGACTTGTTTTAATGAAATTTCAGGCTTTTTGTTGCTCGGTTTATCTTTTATAGGATCTTTGCTTACTGAAGGTTGTACTGTATCTGTTTGAACAGAAATCTTTTCTTGTTGAAAGTTTTTATTTTCTGAAACGGATCTTCCAGAAGTATTTGTTTCGCTAACTGAGTCACGAATTTTGTCTGTTTGTACAGAAATCTTTTCTTGTTTATTTTGATCAGAAATTTTGCCTTCTAATGTAGTTTGAGATTTTTTATTACTTTCAAACTCTGCAACTTTTT
Organism: Wolbachia endosymbiont of Diaphorina citri; assembly: GCF_013096535.2. Taxonomy (NCBI): domain Bacteria; kingdom Pseudomonadati; phylum Pseudomonadota; class Alphaproteobacteria; order Rickettsiales; family Anaplasmataceae; genus Wolbachia; species Wolbachia endosymbiont of Diaphorina citri. The sequence continues at coordinate 1,290,902 of NZ_CP051265.2, forward strand.
TACTTGTAAAAACGTCTTTTCCTTCGAATTTTTGTTTAAATCCAGCAATCTTTTTAAAATCTTCAGCTATTTTTTTGTCTGCACGATCCATTCGACCTTCAAGATTATGAATCAATTTTTTAATAATCTTCACTTCATCTTTACGCCCTTTTTGAGCTTTAAGCTCCCGGTGCAATTCAACAATAATTTTTACTTTATCTTCCAATGAAGAATTTTCTGGAAAAACATCTTTAAGTTCCCGATTCAATTCGACGATCTTTTCAAAATCTTTAGCTACTTTTTTAGCTGCACGGTTCATTCGATCTCTAAGACTACGATTTAATTTTGCAATAGTCTTGATTTTATCTCCCAGTGAAGAATTATCTGCTGCAGAAATATCTTTTAACCTTTTCCCGGGATTTTCTTTGGTTACTTGCCTTTTGTAAGCTTTAAGTTCCTGGCGGAAATCATTGATAATCTTCACTTTATCTTCCAGCGACGTACCTTCTGGAAAAGCACCAGCAAAGACATCCTTGAATTTCTTCTCAATATCTTGTGTATCTTTAAGCTGTGTCATACCCAACTAAATAAAAGCTTATACTAAAATCAGTATATTAGTTAATTATGTAAAAATGGTTAAGACACAAGGAGCACCTCATTTATGCTTTTTTCATCAAAATATCATTTACTTATTAACTTAAAATACGTCACAATATAAAAATGAAAAATAGCCCGTTAGCAGTAGTATTCGATTGGGATAATACCTTAGTTGACACTCAAGATAATATTTCTAATGCTATTAAGCATACTTTAGATTTGATGGGATCTGGCAGTAAAGTTGTTGATAGAAATTCTCATGAATCAAGAAAGAGCTACATGGTCAATTTGTTTGGTGATCAGTGGAAAAAAGCGAACCAGATATATCAAAAATACCTAGATAGTGCACTGTTACAAAATATTACTCTGAACGAGGGAGTAGAGGGAATGCTCCAGACGCTGAAAAGCCACAATATTTACCTAGCGATAGTTAGCAATAAGAAAAATACTAATTTACGTCAAGAAGTTGCCTACTTTAAACTAGATTCTTACTTTGAAAGAATAGTTGGATCATGTGATACTGCAGAAGATAAACCATCTGCAACTCCACTGCTATTTGCACTAGAGGAGAGTACGCTACCTGTAAATAGAGAAAATGTGTTTTTTGTTGGTGACAGCATCACAGACATTCTATGTGCACAAAATGCAAATTGCTTACCTATTGTATACGGACAATCAATAAGAGGTTATGAAGATTTGTTATATTTTCAACATTTTAATAAACTTACAGAATTCATAGTAAAGTATTTGAAAGATAGGTGGTAATGACAGAGATCGCTAGTGTACACAGGCGCTTTTGCGCATATTTAATAGATGTAGCAATTTTATTAATTCCAACCTTACTAATTGTGTTGTCATTAGGGGATTTTTCATTAATTTTACACCTGTCATGCATGTGTATAAATTGTGGCTACTTTACATATTTTATATCTTCAACAGCTCAAGCAACTCCTGGTCAACAGTTAATGAATATATATACTATCACTTTAGATAGTTCTAAAATAGGTTTGAGCTTAGCATTTGATCGCACTATCTCTCAGTTTTTTCTTCCTATGCTAAATAATTCAATTATCACCTTTATCAAACTTTTTCAAACATCAGTAAATGCTTTAAGTACACTAGAAGTGATTATAGTGATGCTTACCTTCAGTTGGTATTTAGTTGCTTGCTTCTCTCAGAGGAAACAGGCATTTCATGATGTGCTATTTGATACGATTGTTGTGAGAAAAATGAATTGATGTTGCCTTGATTGTTATGTAGATTACATTGGTATATTAGATAAAGGAAGTTTATGAATAAAGAAATAGTAGAACATTTGAATAAATTATTGACTCATGAATTAACTTCCGTGCGTCAGTACCTTTTGCATTCTGCGATTCTTAAAAATAGTGGAATCAATAAACTTGCAGAAAAGATGAGAAAGGAGCTTAATGAAGAACTTGAGCATGCAAATAGGTTGGCAGAAAGAATTTTACTGCTTAAGGGCATGCCAAATTTTCAAGATACAAATAAAATCTCAAAGTATGAAGGAAAGTTCACAAAAGATACAATGCAGAAAATCTTAGAAGATAATTCTAACTTAGAAGAAGAAGGTATCAAGGGCATCAAAGAGGCAATTTCCGTTGCTGAAAAAGAAAAGGATTTCGTGAGTGTAATGTTATTAGAAGGACTACTGAAAAATGAGGAAGAGCACTTACATTGGATCAAAGAACAGGTTGACCTTATTGAGCTTATGGGTATTGAAAATTACTTGAGAACACAAATATAGAGTGTTAAGAAAAACAGTATTTATTTTCATTATACCTTTTTTACTTCTTTTTTCACTCGGGTTATGGCAGTTATTTAGATTGAGCTGGAAGAATAATATTATCAAAAATATGGATCTTCCAGTTATTCATCTACTGCCTAGTGATAATCTTTCAAAGTTTAACTACAGAAACGTTAAAATCGACGGAATTTTAAGTGATATAGAACTATATGTTTTCGCAGGTCAACGTGGCTATCATGTGCTGTCTCCTATGTTGCTTACCACTGGAAATTACATGTTAGTGAATAAAGGAATAGTTAGAGAAAAAAAAGAAGAAAAAGCAAAAATTGAAAAAGTAGCTTTAAGTGGAGTTTTATATTGTGATGGTAGCAAAAATTGGTTTATCAAAAATGATATTGCTTCAAATACGTGGTTTACCTTAAGTACAGAAGAAATCTCCAATGATCTAGGTATTAAGCTAGAAAAATGTATATTGTGGAAAGACAATTTTGGTGGCAAATTGACTATACAGCCAATTAAGCATTGGGAATATGCAATTACTTGGTTTGCACTTTCCTTTATTTGGCTAATTATGTGTATATTTTACTATAGGCAAAATAGATATAAGTCGTAGAGATACAGTGTGGAAAAAGAAAAGCTACAAATAGAAAAAATGCAACAAAGTGGAAGAAAATACTTATTACAAGGGTTAGTGATATGTCAGTGTTGCAAATCCGTTTATTATGGAATGAGTAATGCTAAGGGAGGAAGAAGTTACTATCGTTGTCCTGGAAAACGTTTTGGTGAATGTAACAGCAAATCAATACGCGCGGATATACTAGAAGAGGTAGTATGGGAAGAAGTTAAGATGGTAAGAGAGCACATAACGAAGGAAAAGTGTGATTTATCAGAGGCAGATTGGGAGACTAAACTTAATATAATTAGAAAATTAGTTCAACGCATTGAAATTGATGATGATAATGTACATATAGTGTTTCAATTAAAAGAACTCGCTCTCGAAGGACAAAAAGAAGATATTCAACCTTGTACCAGAATTATAAAGAATGTAGTGCTATCAAATGCAATAGGAATGCATAAAGTTAGCAACGCCCTGGCTGCAATATCAGCTGCAGTGAAACTTGGAATTAGTGATGAAGAGATTAAAAAAGGTCTTTTGGAATTTAAAGGAGTAGCAAGGAGATTTTCTTTAATTGCCGATATTAAAGGTGTTAAGTTAATTGAGGATTATGCTCACCACCCAAATGAAATACAGGCAACCCTGGCAGCAGCACGTTCGATTGCTAAAAGAAAGGTAATAGGAATTATCGAGCCGCTTCGTTTTGCTCGTATTCGTAATTTTTTTGATGAGTTCGTACGAATTTTCATGATGTTTGATTATGTAATTCTCACTCCTGTCCATCCTCCAGAAGATAAGCCTATTCCTGGCTGTGGAATTGATGATATACAAAAAGCCTTGATCAGTAATGGGTTTAATGATGTGAAGATTATGAATAATACTTTACTCATTTCACATTTTATTAGTAATTCGACAAGTTCAGGAGATGTAGTATTATTTATTGGTGCTGGTAGTAATATAGCTAAACTAGCAAGAGAAGCTGCAAAGCTGCTGCTAGTAAAATAAACTTAAGCATTGGTGATTTATATGATAAAATTGTGTAGTAAAACTGGATCCCAGTGTCTAGGCAAACAACTGTACAGACATTGTGATATGGGGATAGGTTCCATTAAGAATGGTGTCATCCCAGTGCCCAGACACTGGGATCCAGAAAACTTAACTTTAAATAAGTGGCTGTATAATAAAAACTGGATTCCAGTGTCAAGCACTGACCATCCGCTACTCAAATTACCTGTATATTGCAATGTTCATACACTGAAATGTTACAGCGCTGGGGTGACATTTCCCGAACGTGCACACAATTGTGAATCTAGTAGAGGTTTAGCATGATGAAAAAGACAATTAGCAGTGTATTTGCAAGAGAAATTTTAGATAGCAGGGGTTACCCAACAATTGAGGTAGAAATAGAACTATGTGATGGAGCAACAGGTAGAGCCGCTGTCCCTTCTGGGGCTTCGACCGGTAAACTAGAAGCATTGGAGCTGAGAGATCAGGATGAAAAAAGGTATTGTGGTAAAGGAGTGCTGAAAGCTGTTCAAGCTGTAAATGGAGTAATAGCGAATGAAATCATCGGCATGGATGCAACAGATCAAAATGCGATTGATAAAGCATTAATTGAACTGGATGGAACAAAAAATAAATCTAAGCTTGGAGCAAATGCAGTTTTAGGTATATCTCTTGCTGTTGCAAAAGCAGCAGCAAACAGCTTTAAAATGCCGTTATATAAGTATTTGGGAGTGGGGGAAGAGCAGATGCCAGTTCCACTCATTAACGTAATTAATGGCGGAGTACATGCGGATAATAAACTCGACTTTCAGGAGTTCATGATTCTTCCGGTCGGTGCTGAGACTTTCAGTGAAGCAATCAGAATATCTGCAGAGGTATTTCATAACTTACGCAGCATTCTTAAGAAAAAAGGTTATAGCACAAACGTAGGAGATGAAGGTGGTTTTGCACCAAACATTGGAAGCACTGAAGAAGCTCTTAATCTGATAATTCAGGCTGTGGAATCTGCTGGTTATTTAATGCAAAATCACTTTGCACTTGGTCTTGATGTTGCTGCATCTACTTTTTATGAAGATGGAGTTTATAAATTTGAAAACAGAGAACTCACTTCAGAGGAATTGGTTCAGTATTATTTTGACCTTGTAGGCAAATATCCAATAATTTCTATAGAAGATGCAATGAATGAAGACGACTATGAAGGTTGGAAATTACTTACTGTAAAACTTGGGAATAAAGTTCAATTGGTTGGAGATGATTTATTTGTTACAAATTGTGAACTAATAAGTAAAGGAATAGAGGAGAAAATGGCAAATGCTGTACTAATCAAGCCAAACCAGATAGGAACACTTACGGAAACTTTTGCTGCTATTGAAATGGCAAAATCAAATGGCTATAGGGCTATTATTTCTCACCGCTCAGGTGAAACAGAAGATACAACGATATCCCACATATCAGTTGCGTCGAATTGTGGGCAAATAAAGACTGGCTCGCTGTCGCGTTCTGATAGGCTTGCAAAGTATAATGAATTGATGAGAATAGAAAGTTCATTAGGAGAAAATGCTAAATATTATCGCGGGTTAGCATGGATTTCATAGACGAAGTTAAATTATATTTAAAAGCAGGTGATGGTGGCGATGGCTGCGCGAGTTTTCGTCGAGAAAAATTCGTTGAATTTGGTGGCCCAAACGGTGGTAATGGGGGCAGGGGAGGAGACATAATTTTCATCAGTGATGCAAATCTCAACACTTTGCTTAATTTTCGTTGTCGAAGACATATTAAAGCGAGTAGTGGAAAAAGTGGTACGAGTAGAGATAAATCTGGCACAGCAGGAAAAGATATTATACTTAAAGTTCCAGTTGGTACACAAATAATCGATGAAGAAAGTGAGGAAATAATAGTAGATCTTGATAAACCTGACATGGAATTTCAAGTAGTGAAAGGTGGAAAAGGTGGGCTTGGAAATACTAACTTTAAATCTGCTACTAATAGGGCACCAAGACATTTTACTCATGGTCAGCCTGGCGAAGAAAGAAATATAATATTGAAGCTAAAAGTTTTATCGGATGTTGGCATTATTGGTATGCCAAATGCAGGTAAATCTAAATTTTTAACCCGCTGCTCAAATTCTGATACGAAAGTAGGCGATTATGAATTTACTACTATAAGACCACATTTAGGTGTAGCAAAAGTGGATTATAGCGAAATTGTGATAGCAGATATTCCTGGAATAATCGCTGATGCTCATCTTGGAGTTGGGCTCGGACACAAATTTTTAAGGCACATAGAAAGGTGCAAAATTTTACTGCATTTAATTGATGTAACTCACGATGACATTATTTCAGCTTATAATTGTACACATAATGAACTGAAGCTTTACAATAGCGACCTTATCAAGAAGGAAGAAACTGTTGTGTTAAACAAATGCGACTTATTGGAGGAAGCAGAAATTCTTGAGAAGAAGAATCATTTAGCCAATTATCTTGATAGAGAAGTACTGTGTTTATCAATCGACGATGATTTACAGCCCATTCTGAGGTTGTTAAATGAAAAAGTGAAAATTAAGGAAATTAATGTATATGATCCTTTTAAGACATGAATTTTTTATTTAACAGTTGGTCACTTAAGGTAAATCCGATTCTTTCAGTATATTAAACACTGCAATTGACCTTGATCCCATCTTTAGCTATATTCACATTTGTAGGTGTCAATTCTTGGCTTGGGTAGCTTTGAATTTTCTTTAAGAACTTCGTATTGTCAATAAAAGCAACATCATTATGAGACCACATTTTTTTATGATCGAACATTTTTTTATTTAGAACTGCTACTAATTCACTTAGTGTAAGGTTAAATCTAATACCATCATTAGGGTCAAAAAATGTAAAATCATCATTTCCATTCTTCCTTATTAACATAGAATGACCGTGAAATTGAGTTGGTGTTCTTTTAAAAGTGCAGAACTTGATATAATTTCCGGAACCAATACTATTAATATCTTTTTCAAGTATTTCTTTTTTTATACAATAAGATCCACTGCTACTATTATAATTGATTATTTTTAGTTGATGAGGGTATGTTAATATGTTACAAGGATAAATTCCAAATAAAAATACCAATATTTTTTCAATTAAGGATGAGGCTTTTAATATGTGTGAATGTACTGTGTGTGCTTCTAACTCACTGAGAATATTTTTATATCTACTTTTTTCTGTAAGTTTTTGTGATGAACCTATATCAAATAGTAAATCGTGTTCAGTAACATAATTGCAAAGTATATCACATAACCCATCGTACTCTTTTTGAATTTTTGCAGTTAGGGAATATTTATGGTTACAGATTATATTCATTATGTCAAGTTGTGAGAATTTTACATCTACTTTCTTTGCATAGAGATTGTTTATATCAAGCACATTTCCCAATCTGTTAATGTTGTTTCTAATAGCATAATACATTGAAAAAATACCAACCACAGCAGATAATAGAGCAACAACACATAGACTAATGATTGTAGGTAACGTTAACCTTAAGGCAATAATCAGAGACATTATTGATGCTATGAAAGCTATACCAGCTATTGTTGAAATAACCAGAAGATTAGTATTACTTTTGTTAAAGATCTCTATACTTTTCTTTATATTAATATTTTAATACTAAAAATTAATTTATTATACTATATGTAGTAGTAAATATCAATAGAAATATTATTAATAAATTAAATTCCTTTGTATAAGAAATAGAACTAGATGCTTAAAAAGCTTTTATCAAAAGCATTTGTGCTATAAAAACCTTATGTCTATTTTATTGCTAATTAAAATATATACAGCTGCAAAAAGAGCTAAATTTATTCTCATCGTAGAAAAGATTCAGAAAAAATGTAACGCACATACGACAGAGATTAAGCATATGTGTGCACCCATATGCGCTGAAGAAGATACGCTACATTCTTCACTGAGTTTGATTATTTGATAAAAAAGTCTGCAGACGAAGATAGATTTTGAGCTCTAAAAATACCTCTACTGTGATTATACTAAGATTAGATAAATAGGCGAAGTAATTTTTATATTAGTTTTTTAGCTAAGAGCCGATTTGGTGTTTAGTAACTTGACATTTATTCAATACTACTGTATAATAAACATGTGTATTTTTTATACACTATGGCAATAAAATTACCTTGTAATAGGTGTATTGGACCCGAGGGCAGTACTCGGCGCCTCCACCATATTTTTTGATTGATACGGGGGCGAGTAAGGATCGACATGCATAGTAAAGATGGTAGCTTTGCTCGGTTAGATACCACCGCTAAGAGTTCACAATTTAGATGCAAACGATAACTTTGCTGCTGAAGACAATGTTGCATTAGCTGCTTAATTTAGGCACTATAACTTCATTGCTATAAGCACGGTTTAGGGAACGCCGGGTAACAGAAGTTCCCCCAAACATGTAAGGGTTATATGGATAAAACAGATTATCAGAAGTCGCTTAGTTATGCTAAATTTCAAGTTATCAAAAAGGCTTTGAATACTATATTAGATAATGATTTTACTCCTCACTTAGAGATACTGTTTTTTACGCGATTTAACGGTGTTGTCATACCAGATTACTTGAAAGAATCATACCCTACTCAAATGCTTATTATATTACAGCACCAATTTTATGGTCTAAAAGTTCTTGAAGATAAGTTTAGCGTCAGTTTGAGCTTTCGTGGAAAACAAGAACAAGTCACTGTACCGTTTTTTGCTATTAGTGAGTTTCATGATAAAATTTCAGGAGATACTTTAGTATTTAGCGTTGATTCTGATAAAGAATATGAAAGTGAGAAATGTGCTGAAAAGTCATCAAATGGTAGTATTATATCTATAGATCAACTTTACGATAAGTAGTTACTTCATTTTATAAATAAAAAATATTGTATCTGTTCAGGATATCGACAAGGCCATAGAGTAAAAGTGAGTTTATAACAAATGGTATCATTTGAGTAGCTGACATTAGCTTTCACATAAAAAACGTTATAAAGCGCTTTCATGTTTACCAACTTAGTGCCAATCTGGATCCCAGTGTCTGGGCACTGGGATGACAACAAAGGGGCTACTTGAACAGAGGCTATTTAGGTAACAAGAGGTGACAAGAAAAGAAGCGCTGGTTTCATACGTACCTGAACACTTATCCTGCATGTAATAAACATGATCAAAAAGCTATTCATACAGTACACATCTCTCCGTTAATTTATCAATAAGTTTTTTATCCACGTGGAATCAAAGGGTATAATATCTTATAGCTTATTGTTTATATCTATTTCAGCATAAAAATTATTGTGAGGCTTGATTTTATATATATCACTACACATAATAGACTTTAGTATAAATTAGTAATATGCATCCAATCATATACTTACTTAACCTGCTACTTGATCTTTACAGCTTCATTCTAATATGCTCAGTTGTTCTCGATTTGTTGATTAAATTGAATGTAGTGAACATGTATAATGAAGTTGTAAGCAACATAATGCAAACTTTAAACCGACTTACCCATCCTCCACTAAAGGTTATCAGAAGGTATATACAACCGTTCAATGGATTAGATTTATCCGTGATGATATTGATAATAGCAATTCACTTTGTAAAATATACAATTACTTATTACTTTAAGTAGATGTTAAAAAAACAGCTAAAATCAGCGATATACCTGTTACTCTTAATGTATATATATATATCGGTTTTTAGCTATAATTATAAAGATCCATCCTTAAATACAGCTACAAATCAGGAAGTAACAAATTTGGGCGGAGTAGTAGGTTCATATTTAGCTGATATATTGGTTCAATTTCTTGGACTCGCTAGTATTACAATAGCTACAACCATAGTTTACTTTTTAATTTTCAGAGCATCATTGCTGAAAATTATCTACCTAACGTTAATCAATGTAGCAATATATGCTATATTGTCGCAACTTTCGCTTGGCATTACTGCTAGATACATGCACGGTGGAATAGTCGGTAATGCTCTAATTGACCACTGCCCGTTTTACATATTCACAGTAGTAGCATCAATAGGTATTGTAGGATTGATTGGTTGGAAGAGAACGGTTTATTCTTTGCTTTTCCTATGTAAAAAAATATTTTCCCTTTTTACAAAGGTTCTGTTTTTCAGGTTACGTAAAACTACTGATTATTCAATAGCACCATTAGTAGTAGAGGAAAAATATATAACCACTAAACAACAACCGAAAGAAAGAAAGAAAAAAGCTGCCGAAGAAATTGTTAAACCACCTTCTAGCGAGTTTGAGTTTCCAAGCATTCACTTACTTTCCAAAGCAGAAGAATCTTTGCAGAGAAAACAGTTGAATGCATTAGAGAGCAATAAGAATTTATCTCTGCTCGAACAGGTTCTGAGTGATTTTGGCGTGCAAGGAAAAATTATAAGTGTATGTTATGGACCGGTTGTGACTTTATACAAACTTGAACCACAAGCAGGTACAAAATCTGCAAGAGTGATTGGTCTTGCAGATGATATTGCACGTTCAATGAGTGCACTTTCTGCACGTATTTCAATAATTCGTGGACAAAATGCCATGGGAATAGAATTGCCAAACAAGGAGCGAGAGATTGTAATGCTGCGTGATTTACTTGAATCGCCAGAATACCAAAATGCAAACTTAAATCTTCCAATTGCGCTTGGCAAGGAAATAAGCGGAAAACCAGTTATTGCAGATCTGACTAAAATGCCCCACTTGCTTGTTGCCGGAACTACAGGGTCAGGTAAGTCGGTTGCAATTAACACGATGATTCTGTCGCTTGTTTATCGACTAAGTCCTGATGAATGCAAGATGATAATGATCGACCCCAAAATGCTCGAGCTTTCAATATATGATGCAATACCGCATCTAATAACGCCAGTGGTAACAGAGCCAAAAAAAGCTGTTATTGCTCTTAAGTGGATAGTGAAAGAGATGGAAAATCGCTATCGCATGATGTCATATTTAAATGTGCGCAATGTAATAAACTATAATCAAAAAATTACAGAAGCGATGAATAGCGGAATAGAGTTGGAGCGCGTTGTACAGATTGGCTTTAACTCAACAACGGGTAAACCTTTATTTGAAAAAATACCACTTAAAATGGAGACATTTCCGTATATTGTGGTGATCGTAGATGAAATGGCAGATTTAATGCTTGTTGCTGGCAAAGATATAGAATGCTCTATTCAACGTTTAGCTCAGATGGCTCGTGCTGCAGGAATACACATCATAATGGCAACACAACGCCCATCTGTAGATGTGATAACAGGTGTGATAAAAGCAAACTTTCCAACGAGAATTAGTTTTGCTGTTACTTCTAAGATAGATAGCCGTACAATACTTGGTGAACAAGGGGCCGAACAGTTACTCGGTATGGGTGATATGCTTTATATGGCCTCTGGTGGTAAGATTATTCGAGTGCACGGTCCATTTGTAAGTGATGATGAGGTGCAAAATATAGTTGATCATCTGAAAACGCAAGGTGAGCCAAACTACATGGAGGAAATCACTCAAGAAGATGAAAATTCTTTCGCGGAATCAGAAGGTGAAACAGAAGATGAAGAGAACGATCTATACAAGCAAGCAGTGGCCATCATTCAGAGAGATCAAAAGGTTTCAACTAGTTACATTCAAAGGCAACTTAGAATAGGCTATAACAGAGCTGCAAATATTGTTGAAAGAATGGAGAAAGAAGGTATTGTCAGTGCTCCGAGTTACTCAGGAAAGAGAGAGATATTGGTAGAATAACCCTTAACTTAAACCAAAGAAAGTTATTTTAAGATCAATAGATCTCTTGCATAACTGGAATTCAAAAGTTCCAGCGCATGACCAGATATTTCTTATTGGATCCCAGTTGTATAGTGTTTAATACTAAATTAACTACTAAAAACGTACAATAGTAATATATTAATTAGCTAGGGGGTTAAAAATGGGTATAACCAAATTTGTATTCGGTTTTGATAAATCGGATGTAACAGCATTGCAGGAAAGTCAAAATATTGATGCTAAAAAGTTTCAAGAAGTATTTAGCGCATTAAAAGAATGGCAAGAAGCTCAAAAGATAGATGCTAAACAGTTTGAAGAGGTATTTAGTGCATTAAAAGAGTGGCAAGAAGCTCAAAAGATAGATGTTGAGCAGTTTGAAAAAGTTTTTGGTGCATTAGAAGACAAGATTGGTACTGAGCAGTTTCAAGCTATGCAAGAGCACTTAAGCGGCTTGCAAGAAAAATTTACAGGCTTAGAAGAAAAAGTAGAAACATTTGCAGACATGGTAGGGGGACAAGAACAAGCAATACTAACTTGTGCCATAATCAGTGCTGTTGCTGCAATAGCTGTAACTAGTTTTGTTGCATTCTGTATCTATCAGGGAGTTAAGCTTGATAAAGAGAAGAAAAACGACTTGTCTCAAGATATGCCAAGCGGAAAGTTTAATAATGTGAATGATACCGAAAAACTGAATAATAACTTACAGCAAGGAAGAGTGTAATGCTCTTCTTGAAAGGGTGTTACGTAAAATTTGTAACACCTTAAATTTCCTTTAGATTATGTAGGTTTTGGTAGTAAATTTTTTAGAAAGATGTTTTTATTATAAAGTTGGTAGAGATTCTGATTTACTTGAAGTTTGTTAATTGGTATCTTTTAAAGCACAATATTCACTATAGTATGCTTAAGATCTTTTCTAAAGTTTTATTTATATTAATACTTTTGGTTTCTAGTTTCTTTACTGTACATAATGTTGAAGCGAAGTCTAAGGTAAAGCTCAGTAAGAGGTACATACCTCCTGGTAACCCTGGTGGTACAAATTTTCATGCAGATGAGGAATTTGCTGAGTCGTATAAATTATACGAAAAGCGTAGGGAGATTCTCAAGAAAAGGAAGTTACAAGGTCAAACTAATGTTAACGTAAATAAAGAAGATCTAATCAAAAAATTAAAAGAAAAAAAAATTGCTAGCCTTGATAACGAGCCAAACAACGTGGGAGCTTGCATAGTTGAAGATGGGGAGGATGCTATGATAAATCAGCATGGTATTAATCTTACACGTTTAAAGGGTGCTGTATTTATAGATCAAGAGCCAGTTTCTCAGTATGAAAGTAAGCAGCATAAAAGTGAACAACAAAAAGGGAAAAAAGTTAGTTCAACACGAGAAAAAAAAGTTTCCCCTATAAATGTTACTATAAAAGAAACTCCGTCAAAAAGAACATGTTCACATGATTCTATTACTGACTTGAATAACGTAGATTCTAATACACATTATAGTTTCAATGGTTCAAGTTCATTTGGCAGTGTAGCTGATGCATTAAAATAGTATCACAATTAATAATATGCTAGATAGAAACCTGATATTGAGTGATGATGCATATGAGTCATCGCCGGTTTCCAGGCATAAAACTCATACTGTAAAAGTTGGACAAGTGAAGATAGGTGGAAATAATCCTATAGTTGTTCAATCCATGGCACTTGGTGCACATATAGATTCTGACAACATAAAAAGCAGTGCTCAGAAATATGCAAAAGAAGTAATAGAACTAGCGCATGCAGGTTCAGAGTTGGTACGAATTGCTTTGAACTCAGAGGAAGTAGCAAAAGCAATACCTTATATAGTAGAGGAAATAAATAAAGAAGGCTTTGATGGTAAGATATTAGTAGGCTGTGGACAATATGAGCTCTACAGGCTGGTTCAGGATTATCCAGACAACATTAAGATGCTGGGTAAAATTAGGATAAATCCGAGTAATGTAGGCTTTGGCGACAAACGTGATGAAAAATTTGAAAAAATTATAGAGTATGCAATAACACATGATCTTCCTGTCAGAATCGGAGTAAATTGGGGTAGCCTTGATAAGTACCTTTCACAAAAACTAATGGATGAAAACTCCTTGTCTAGTAATCCAAAAACTTCTGATGTTATATTACGTAAGGCGCTTGTAATGTCTGCTCTTGGTAGTGCAAAAAAAGCTGAAAAGATTGGCCTTAATGAAGAGAAAATAATCATTTCATGTAAAGTCAGTAGAGTGCAAGATTTAATTTTAGTTTATACGGCACTTGCAAAATCTTCCAATTATGCGCTGCATTTGGGTTTAACCGAAGCTGGTATGGGTAACAAAGGCGTAGTAAATACCACAGCAGGGCTTACTTATTTATTGCAAAATGGTATTGGAGACACTATCCGGGCTTCCTTAACTCAGCGCCCTGGTGAATCACGTACTAATGAGGTGGTAGTGTGTCAGGAAATATTACAGTCTATAGGTTTGCGCTACTTTAACCCTCAGGTGAGTTCATGTCCTGGTTGTGGACGCACAAGTAGCGATCGTTTTCGTATATTAACTGAGGAAGTAAATGGCTACATAAAAACTCATATGCCGGTATGGAAGAAAAAGAATCCTGGTGTAGAGTATATGAACGTTGCTGTTATGGGATGCATAGTAAATGGTCCTGGAGAGAGCAAACATGCAAATTTGGGGATCAGCCTGCCTGGGTATGGAGAAAAACCTGTTTCAGCAGTATACAAAGACGGCAAATATTTCAAAACTTTACAAGGTGATAATATTTTTGAAGAATTTAAGGAAATTATTAGTGATTATGTGGAGAAGCATTACACGTGACAGGTTCACGCTTACTGTAAATTAAATTCAAAAAATGGTATCTTTTAATAGATAGTAGCTAACAGGGTTCCTTTTGCCTTTTTTCTATTTAGTAAATTTCTTGAATATTTGTACAGTTATGAAATAGACACAATTTGACATAAAAGCTTTACTTTTTGAAATTTTGGGTTACGTTTAATTTAACATATTTCAGTGGGGAATTTATTGTAAGTAGAAAGGAAGCTTTAAAAATATTAGGTTTTGAATTAAGCGATGCGCCCAGTGAACAAGAAATTAAATCAGCGTATAGAAAATTAGCTTTGAAATATCATCCTGATAAACATTCAGAAGCTGCAAAGAAACAAAATGAGGAGAAATTTAAAAAGCTAGTTACTGCATATGAATTTCTCACTAAGGAAAATATAGAAGGGGTGACAAATCTAACTGACGGAAATTTAAATGGAATTGATTCGCCTGAAGATTTGAGGTTTTACTTAAGTAGGGCTCTCTACAATCGGGATATAAAGTTTCTTGAAAAGCTTTTTTCCAAATTCAAAAGCAGTAAAGATGGAAGATTTGGTGATTACATCAATGAAGAACTTGTTTTTATTTACTTTCCATTATCTATTGCTTTAATGCAAGCTAAAGATTCAAGAAATTATAGTATTTTGAGACTTCTTTTAGAAAATGGTGCTGATCCTAATATAAAGCTATTACATAATGAAGCTTCGTTACACTATTATATGGTTCTCGATGACAGCAGAATTGTAGAGTTATTGTTACAATATGGTGCTGATCCTAATATGTTAGATAAAAATGGTAAAAATCCGTTGTTTGAAGCGTTTTTGTGTGATGATGATCATACTATGGAAATACTTTTGAAATATGGTGCTAATCCTAATATGTTAGATAAAAATGGTCGACGTCCATTATATCAAGCAATCAATTTTGACAACGATAAACGCGAAAAATATGTAGAGTTGCTTCTAAAGTATGGTGCAGATCCTAATCAGAAGGTTAATGGCTCCAGAGTTATAGAGTATGCTCCATATTTCATTAATAATGGTATAATGAATTGGATTAAAACGCTTACTTTGCCATACGGTAACAATGATAAAGTTAAAAGGTTGATGGCTGAGTACGGTGGAGTTGATAGACGTTATCTACGTGATCAAACGATACTGACTTGTTGTTGCTTAATCGTTGCTTCTGCTACTTTTTTTAGTATAGCTTCTCCTTTGCGCTATGTACCGACAGCAATATTTGCACTTGCTGCATGTTTTTTTATTAAAAATGCTGTACATGCTGCATTTTTTGCAAAAGAACCTTCTACTGAGTTTACCGAAGCTAGAGCTTGTCCAGAGATTAGTAAAAGAGGCTATAATATCTAAAGTTTTAGTACTGGGTAAAGACGAGAGAAAAGCACCCAGCAGACCTAAGTCAAAGGGAATGGACAAGAATAGAAAGCTACTTCAGAGTATCATACAGGAAAGGAGGAAGGTCGTCAAAGTATAGCAAAAGAGAAATATTAGAAGCAATTTTCTATGTATTGTGTACAGGTGTAAATGGCGGTATTTACTATATGATCAGTCAAGTGCTTGTATAGTAATCTGTACAGACTACAGAAAAAGGGGAATCAAAGGCTATGTAAAAAAGTAAAGGGTAGAAAAAGGCATATAATTACAGATACTCAGGGTTTTATACTAGATTGTTACGTAGGCGCTGATAACGAAAATGATAAAGGTGGTATTAAATAATATAAGAAAAAAAGATACTAAAGTTAAAAAATTTTGATGGGATACCAAGGAGAACATTTAAAAAATCATATATATGCTTGAATTTATCTGTACTAGACACAACTTAATCTGACAGGGATGAATTAACTGACAGAAGAATTGAGGTAGTTAAAACTAATATCAGTCTCTTGTTTCATGCTACTAATATTTTTCTGAAAAGCAATGTGTTTGCTATTAAGAAAAGTCTGAGTAGGCGTTTTGCCATAGCAATATTTGCCTGAATGAGGCCTTGTCTCATTATAAGAACGCAACCAATGATCAACATCTATCTGCAGATCTTCCAAAGAATTGTAGATTTTCTTGCGAAAAATAATATTGTAACACTCATCTTGCATAGTCTTATGGAATCTCTCGCATATGCCATTAGTTTGCGGAGAATTGGCTTTAGTTCTTGAGTGATCAATATTTTCGATTCCTAAGTATAACTGATAAGCGTGATTCTCTGGTTTGCCACAATATTCTGTACCTCTATCGGTCAAAATGCGCAATAATGGCACGCTTTGTACATCAAAAAATGGTATTACTCTATCATTCAGCAAGTCAGCAGCGGTAATAGCAGTTTTATCTGTATAAAGCTTAGCAAAAGCCACTCTCGAATAAGTATCAATAAAAGTTTGCTGATAGATTCTTCCTATACCCTTGATGTTGCCTACATAATAAGTATCTTGAGAACCTAAATAACCTGGATGCTCTGTTTCAATTTCACCATGTGCTTCCCTTTGTTCTTTAACTTTTTCTAAAGCCGCAAGTTGCTCCTCTGTTAGAATTATTCCATCTTGCATAACTTTTGCCTCAAGAGCCCTCAGTCTTTTTTTGAAGGTCTCAAGGTCATTTCTCAGCCATACAGATCTCACTCCACCTTCAGAGATTATTATGCCCCTTTTTCTCAGTTCATTTGCAGCTCTTTGTTGTCCATATGCAGGAAATTCTGTTGCAATATTAACTACAGCTCTTTCCATGTCTTCAGAGACTCTGTTTGCCATAAGTGGTTTTTTCTTGCTTATCTCATGCAGCGCTTCTTCTCCTCCATTTTCATATAGTTCTTTGAATCTATAAAATGTATCCCTTGAATATCCCATAACCTTGCATGCTTGAGACACATTTCCAAGCTGTTTTGCTAGCTCTAGCAATCCTAGTTTCGGCTTTAGTATTTTTGTTTGTATCGTACTCATTTCTAACACTCCTTTCTTTTATTATTTTATAACTTACTTTTTTAAAGTGTCAGATCAAGTCTTGTTTAATACAATTTATCAATTCCCGGACAAGTTCTAATCATTAATGTTATACACGTTCTTTTCTTTTTCTATTCTCTCTTGTTCTTCAATACAATACATAGCAAGCGGATTAGCTTTAAGTCTTTCGACTCCTATTTCTTCTCCCGTTCCATCGCAGTAACCATAAATGCCTAATTTTATTTTTTCTAACGCCTCCTTAATTTTTTCTTTTCTATCTTTTCGGCGCTTAATTAATTCTCCATTTTCACTATCAGAATAAATACTACTATCTTCTAGATCTTGTTTCTCCAGTTCAGAGAGTATTGATTGTAACTTTAAGCTAAAGTATTCCAGTTGTTTTACGTTCATATATTCTTCATTTTCTGAAGGAGCGTAATCTTCCGGTAATTTTATTTTTGTTAATTTTTCCATAGCATTATCAATAAAATATATTAAAACTTATATAACTTATAAACAAAAAAATTATACTACCCTCAAAGTAAACACTATAATTTATAATAAACATTTAAAATCCTGGTATGATTAGTTCGGTAAAAAAATTAGTAATAAATGATAATAATCTTACTTATATAGTATGTATTTTTATTATAATGTTAATTTTATCTTCATATACACTTGAAAACAACAGTAAACAAGAAGTCATATTAACATTAACATGGATATGTGCTACATTTGTTTTGCAGATCTCTACAAATAATTTATTTACATCTGATTATCATGATGGAATATTAGAGCAAATCTTTGTACAGCCACTCTCTTCTAGGCTGATAGTTGCTTATAAAATCTTCGCTCACTGGTTGTTATTTGGATTACCGATTTCAGTGATTTCTTTCATGTTCAGCTTTGCAATTCTAGGCAATAGTATTGAACATTCAATAGCAGTTGGAGTGTCTTTATTATTTAATACGCTGATAATCATTAATATTTCAGCTACTGGAAATGCATTGATGATTGGTCGAAATAACTTAGCATCAGGAGTATCGCAAATTCTTGTTTTGCCAATGATAATGCCAACTTTTATATATTTCAAATTGCTAACTCAATTTGAAAATTTATCCTTGAATATTTATACACTACTAATCACCATCTTAATTTTTGTCATTTTAATTGTTAACAGCACTATAACTACTCACATAGCATTAAAATTTGCTGTGGAGCAGGATTGAAAAAACTTACTAGTTATTTACTTGTATCTGCTTAGTTAAGGGTGTTAACTTAAGTAGAGATGGAGACATTAGATTTCTTGCAGAATTGAAGAGTTACAGCGTGTGAAACCATTATTGGATTTCAGACTGGCTGGTTATGCAAGAAATCTAATATCTATCGAAGAGTCAGAAACTTTTATAACTTACCTTTAATCAACCTAACCCATGCGTGCCAATCTCTCTCACCAAGATTGCTTTCGAAAGACAGAAGATCCTTTGCAGCTTTTGAGCAAATTTCTTCACTTGGAATTGACAACTCCCTATTCATTGCTAGCGTCAAGCATTGAGTTTTACAAGCTTGTTCTAAGTGATACGTATAAAACATTGCTTCTTGTATAGTCTGACCACATGTTATAGATCCATGATTGCGCATTAACATCACAAAATTTTCTTTCAAATCAGCTATTAATCTTTTTTCTTCCGTATCATCAAGTGCCAGGGAATTATAATCATGGTAAGATACCTTATTATAAAAGTGCAGCGCCCACTGACTTATTGGAAGTAATCCATCCTTGAGAGAAGAAACTGCTACAATAGAAGGTGTATGTAGATGAAAAATTGCTTGAATATCTTTCCTTGCTTGATAAATGGAGCCATGGATTACATAGCCAGTTTTATTATATTGATATTCTTTGCCTTCAATTATATTCCCATCAAACGATACTTTCATCAATGAACTTTCATCTACTTCATCAAAACGTATACCAAACGGATAAACATAAAATGACTTTTTATCTTCAGAACGTACAGAGAGATGAGTATACGTATGATCATCTAATTTAAGATAAGATAAAATCTGATAGGCGTTAACTAGGCCTCTTTTCAACTCACTATTTATTAACAACATAACCCTTGACTAAAATTTTCTAAAGATTTATACGTGAAAAAAAGTTTATTATAAACTAAAAAGTGAACCTACTTTAAAATACTAAGCACTTTTACTTGCCTTAGGTGGTTAGAGTTTACATTTCTAGATTACATAATATTTTAACTATAAAAACGGCTTTTTATGTAATATTTCATATGTTTTAAAGCCTTGTTTTTATGTTATTATAAATGTAGGTTTTAATATTAAAAGTAATATGGTAAGCATTGACATAAAAAAACAGCTAACAAAATTTTTCATATATATCACTGGTCTTCCAGGAAGTGGTAAACTTTCTACAGCAATAGTATTATCTAGTATGATAAATGCACTAATTGTAAGTGGATTTGAATATAATCAAACTTCCAAAGAAATTCAAAATAGAATATATAACATTGTGCAGGTTATGCTTCAGGCAGTAGAAGCCTATCCAATTGATTCAAAAAATTATATATTTCTTGATGACTTAATGAAAAATAATAATGACAACATAACAATATATAACTCAATAGTAGAACTTAGTAAAAAAATGAGCACAAAAATCCTTCCCATAGTACTTAGGTGCAATTCATTGATATTACAAGAGCGTACTATATTAAAAAAGCAAAGAAAAAATAGGAAGGTTACCAATATAAATAGTATTAAATTTAGAGCGGAAGATTTATTTGTGCCACCAAATGCTATAGAGATAGAAAATTCAAATATGAGTATAAAAGAAGTAGCAGAGGAAATAGTAAGTCAGATGTACAAATTTGGCCAAATTGATAGTGTTTACGAAATAGGCAACAATTTCATATACTGAGGCTCATTTAAATATAGAGCCTCAACACCATTTAATTTTTGTTTATTTTCTAGTCTATAACGGACTAATAGCCCTGCATGGCTAGCATCCAACTTTGGTAAACTGCAATCCATATATGTAATGCAGTCCGTTTCAGGCTGGAGTTCACTTACTACAGCAGGATTTAATAGCGGTAATAAATTGAAATCAAATAACTGCGTATAAAACTTTTGATCATCTTCGATTATAGCTTTAATATTTTTTTTGCTATTTGCACAAAGTAGCGATATTGCATATGCTTGAGCTTCCAGCGCACTAACCCCATATAACGGCTTATTTGTAGCAAGATTTATACCTTGTGCAGCTGATACACCAACTCTAATCCCAGTGAAACTTCCCGGTCCAACTACCACTGCTAAGTGGTCTATTTTATCGTAGTTATAACTATGCTTATCAAACAAAGTATTCAGTATTTGAAAAAATGATTCTGCATGACTATTGCTAGCGGAATTATGTTCCACAAAACAATTACCATCGTGATCAATTATTGCTATTGAACTACCAGCACCTACAGTATCAATTGCTAAAATAGACATTACTTAAGCTTACCATAAAGTTTTGAAAATATTATAGCAAAGGCGCCATTACCCATAACATTTGCTGAAGTTATTATTGGATCAAACACTATATACAATGTTGTGATTAATGAAAGCATCTCTGGAGAGAATTTAAGATATTTCTCAAGAATAGGTAGCATTACCATAATTCCTCCAGCTGGAACTGCAACAATAGCAAATTTAAATAACAAAAAATAGAGAAGAAAAGTTACATAGTCTGTTGTACACAATGAATAACCAGAAGCAATTATCATTGATAATATTATAATAAAAAAACAATCGCCTACTAAATGAAAGCTAGCAGTTATTGGCACAACAGACGAAGCTATATCAGGTTGCTTTACATTTTTTTCGCTTCCTTCAAGAGTAAGCGGCATAGCTATATTACTAGACATTGTGCTCATTGCAGTAATAAATGCAGGTATCATATTGCTTATACTAGCTATCCAGCTTGTGATCTTGAATGAATTTGCTGCTCCATATAAGAAAAAAACATAAAGGTAGGTTGCAGATGATATAATAATAAAAATTATTGAGTAATCCTTAAATATTATGGGTAAAACCTGATCATGTTCCATTTTTAAAGCAAGCCCAAGTACAAACATTGGAATAATTGGAGTAAAAAACGTCTTCAAAATAAAGAGAGTTAAATCTAATATTTTGTTCGAAAGCTCTTTGCTTTTTTTTGGTAACAGTGTTGACACTACTATGCTGAACACAAATCCACAAGCAAGAGCATGAAAGTTAGAAAGCAATACAGGTATCCTAAACGACCATAAAGGAAGAATTGTTTCTTCATACGTTATATCGTGTATTGAATAAGTGTTTTGTATGATAAAATGCCAAGCAGAATAAGCTATTAAACTTGAAGCTAAATTCGACAAGAAAATCGTTATAATAAGTAACAATATAAACTTTATAGCCGACTGCTTAAGATTGTTAACACTACTAAAGATTAATGCAAAAACAATGAAAGGCATGATAAATAGCAAAACCTCTTTGATGCTAAGGCTTACTGAGTACAAGAAGGCTTTCACTTCCATTGGAACTAGATGACCAAAAAATATAACTGAAGTGATAACAGCAAGTAAGGTTAGTAATTGTAACATATTCTAATATAGCGATATCCTATAGACATACATATGGTAAGTTAGCTGCTAAGTAAAGCAAAACTGCCTAAAGTATTTGCATTACCTTCTAGTACTTGAATGAGATTTCAAATTACAACGTTTCCACAAAGTATATAATTAACATCCACACCTTTGGTTAAGTTCCATTCACGCTTTATTACATTATATTCCATACCAGCCATGTTTTGCAGTGTTACATTGTTCTCTCTTAGGTGATTTGCAATTTCTGATGGCTTGAGAAATTTATTCCAATTATGTGTGCCTTTTGGCAGCCAATTTAATATGTATTCTGCACCAATTATTGCAAGACAGAAAGATTTAATAGTTCTATTTATTGTCGATATAAAAATTAGCCCTTCTGGCTTCAATAGTGCTATTGCTTTTTTCATGAAAAACTCTAAATTATCCACATGTTCAACTACTTCCATCAACAAAACCACGTCGTACTTCTTGTCATTGCTTAGCTCTTCAATGCTAGTGTGTGTGTATTCTATATTCAACCCTACTTTCTTCGCGTGCGACTGTGCAACTTTTATGTTTTCCTCACATATATCTATTCCCTCAACGCTAATACCAACACGTGCCATTGACTCTGACAAAATGCCTCCACCACACCCAACATCAAGTAATGATAGTTCTTTTAAATCGCATTTTTTTAACTCTTTTATTTTCTCAATAATGTATGATACTCTTACAGGGTTCATCATGTGTAATGGCTTGAATTTGCCATTTTCATTCCACCATTCACCTGCTATTTTAGCGAATTTTGATATTTCATCTTCGTTATAAGTTTTTGTGGTTTTTTTCTTGCTAATATTGCTAAGTTTATCAAGGCGTTCTTTATGTCTACTTTCTTTTGAAAATTCTGTTTCGAGGAATTGTTTTACTACATCTTTTGCTAATTCACTTGCAGTAAATCCTGCACCGAGACACAGTATATTTGCGTTACCATGCTCGCGAGCTAATTTTGCAATCTCAACACTATTACATAAAGCAGCGTAGATTCCTTCAAAACGATTTGCTACAGTACTCATACCAAGGCCCGTACCGCAAATTAATATCCCGTAATTTGCTTTTTTATTTGTTATATCTTCTACAACTTCAGCAGCATAGTCAGGGTAGTCTACACTCTTTTGCTCAACAGTGCAGCCACGGTCTATCACTGTATAACCTAAAGTTTCTAGGTAAGGCTTTATTTCTGATTTTAATTCATAACCTGCATGGTCTGAAGCAATTGATATTATTGCTGACATATGAAAAATTGCAACTTAAGGATGCTATATGAGTAATTTATTTTGAGCTTTCTGTCAAGCTCTTCTGATCTTTCTGAATAAATTTCGAGTCAGGTATGCATAAATTCTATATAATTTTTATCCTATCACTACTAATTCGGTAAAATGGATCATATAGATATTATAAAGTCAAAATTATTGTTGTCCGACATAGTAGGAAAAAAAGTTAGGTTAATAAAAAGAGGAGATAGTTTTGTTGGACTCTGCCCATTTCATAACGAAAAAACTCCATCTTTTTCGGTCAGCAATATTAAGGGCTTATATTACTGTTTCGGTTGTTCAGCTCATGGTGATGCATTTGAGTTTATTTCACAAACTGAGGGCTTAAGTTTTAAGGAAGCGTTGGAAAAATTGGCATCTCTTGCAGGTATTGAGTTACCCAAAAACCTCAGCTTTGCTAAAGAAAACGACAAACTGTTTTCAGCACTGAATTTAGCTGCAAATTGGTTTACACAAAAAAATCAGGGCGTTGTAGATTATTTAAAGCAGCGTAAGATATCACCCAAAATTATAGATAAATTTAGAATAGGTTATGCACCAAGTTCTGGCTTGAAGGAATATTTGAACTCCTCTGGTATTAAAGACGAGATTTTGATCGATGTTGGGTTAATAAATAAGAATTCTCGTGATTATTTCTATGATCGGCTGATATTTCCTATACACAACATCACGGGCAAAGTTATTGGTTTTGGCGGACGTGCGCTGAACTCTGAGCAACAGCCGAAGTATCTAAACAGCCCAGAGAGTCAGCTCTTTAAGAAAAGAGAAAATTTATATGGATTAAACTTTGCTTTGAGTGAAATACGCAAAAAACAGCATCTATTTGTTGTTGAAGGATATATGGATGTAATAGCACTACATCAAGCGGGAATTAGCAATACAGTTGCTCCGCTTGGTACCGCAATTTCTGCAGAGCAGATAAAAAATCTTTGGAAACTTGCTAAAGAAATTTCTATCTGTATGGATGGCGATAGTCCTGGATGTCATGCTGCTATTCGAATTGCAGAACTTGTTCTGCCGATACTGGAGCCTGGATACACATTGAAGTTCGTGACTTTGCCAAGCAACAAGGACCCATACGATATATGCAATGAACTAGAATATAAGACGGAAGATGTACTATCCGCTTTTAACCGCTCAACAGAACTGCACTCTGAATATTTATGGCATCACATAATTGGTAGCAATTTGCAAAATTATGAAAAATTTGCTCCGGAAAAATATTCAATTCTTGAGCACAAATTCATGGAATATGTAAACGCTATCAGTAACATCAGCATTAAAAGGTATTATAGAGATTATTTTTATAAAAAAGTTAACGAACTGAGAAGTAGCTTTAAAAAGCAAATTTTTAAAAGTAGACTCAGAGAAACAAAAGGGGAGTATCTCTACGACAAATCTCCAGAATTAATTGAAGCAGAGCAAAATCAAGCTATAACTCTGCGTATAGTAATTGAGTTTCCCGAACTTTTAAACCAGCCTATATTTTTTGAGCAATTCTCCCATTTTGAATTTACTAATACAAAAATGAAAGGATTACAACAGCGTATAATTGATTTAACAAATAATCTAAGCGAACTCAGTAAAAAAGTTTTATTACAAGAATTAGAACAACTTGACGTTATAAAGTTTATACTTGAAAAAACTAATGTACTGAGTAGCCAATTAAACGAGAGAAAATCTGCAGAAACTGTCTTGAATAACATAGTATTACAGAAAGAATTGAATGTATTACAAGAAGAAAAAATTAAAGCAAGGCTGGGCGGTAATTTTGACTTAGAGGAAAGGCTAATAGAACAAATAAAGCAAATAGAGGATAGTATACAAGAAATGCAGATGGAGTTTATTCAAAAGTAGATGGCTTAAGATGTTCAAAATTATTAGAAAAACACTGTATTAGTAGTTGCTTAAAATAGCTTATTCTAGTATATTTCTGGTTTGTTCAACTACGATAAGTGTTTTCATTTCTTCCTCTTATTATCTTTCTAGCCTTATACCTTGGAAGTGGTATTTATTTTTCTTTTATCGGACTTGGTAATCCTCTTCATCAAATTTCACCGTTAGTTTGCTTATTACCAGCATTATTTTTTGCTATTCTATTCAATAAAAACAAAATTCAGCATAGCGTTGATACTCTTATAAAAGGTATGGGTAATAAAACTACTCTTACCGTGTGTTTGATTTTTCTCCTTGCTGGGGCATTTTCTACTGTTACTCAATCGCTTGGTAGTATAAATGTGATTGCTAGCTTAACTATTTGCTTTCTTCCAGCACAATTATTACTTCCTGGAATGTTTTTTATTTCTGCGTTTATTGCAAGTGCAATAGGCACATCAATCGGAGTTATTGCACTTATAACACCAATAGCTGTGAATCTAGCACAAAATGGAGCTTTTGATTGTGCAGTGGGCGTTGGAGCTGTGATAGGTGGGTCTATGTTTGGCAGCAACCTTTCAATGATATCTGACACTACTATTGCTGCTACTTCTTCACAAGGAGCTTCAGTAAAGGATAAACTAAAACTAACCCTAAAGACAGGATCTGTTACAGGTCTTATAATACTTACTTATCTAGTGATGATTTCAAATAGCACAGAAGTTGTTTCTCTCTCAAGTCTGAATTATTTATCCATAGTCAAAATTATCCCTTATATATCTTTAATAATTATGGGTTTATTTGAAATAAACACACTGGTAACATTAGCTGTTAATATGGTTGTTGCTGGAATATTAGGAATAGCTTTTTTTGATTATTCTATTATTGATTATTCTCATGATATATGTAGGGGTTTTAATAAGATGAATGAGGTAATGATATTTATTCTTTTCAGTAGTGGATTAAGCCACTTAATGTACGAATACAGTCAGAAAAAGATAGATAAATTCACCGATGAGGTGAATCTTACAAGAAGTCAAGCTGAACTTATGATTGCAGGAATATCATCTATGTTTACTATTTTGGTTTCCAGCAATATTGTTGCTATTTTATTAACTAGTAATATTGCGAAAAGACTTGCACAAAGATATAACATTTCACCACACCGTAGTGCGTATTTATTAGAGATATTTACTGCGATCACAAAAAGTATCTTACCTTATGGTTCTCAAATATTGCTAGCAAGCAGCATTGCCTCTCTTTCACCTATTGCTGTACTAACAAAAGTATATTATTGTTTTGTTTTTGCAGCAGTTGCAATAAGTGAAATAGTTATTAATGGCAGACGTCATGCGGTTGTAGCTCCTCAATTACCATAAACAACTCTTTCTGTAGCTTTGTGGAAATTATGCTAACTGATTATGCTGTAAAGTTGAGCAATATTAATATATAAATTAATCTGTTGTTGCTAAACTTTCATTTTCACAACTCATTTTTCTACAAATTTTCACTCAATTTGTTAATAAATTGACAATTATTACAATATTTGCTAAAATGTTTATATGTCAGTACCGTGCTTTCATAAAGATGTGGTATTAGTGGTATAATCAAAAATGTATAAAAATAGTGGAGAAACAAATGCCTGATTATTATGAAATATTAGGAGTAAAAAGAGATGCTACTCACGATGAGATAAAAAAAGCATATCACAAATTGGCACTTAAGCTTCATCCAGATAAATTGCATAAGGAAGCGCAAGAGTTAGATAGGTTAGAGAAAAAAAAGAAGGACGGAGAGCTACTATCACAGTCGGAAGAAGGTCAAATGGCTGAGCTTAAAGAGAAATTGGGAAAATTCAAGCAAATATCAGTAGCATACGAAATTTTATCTGATCAAACAAACAAAGCTCAGTACGATAGGGGAGAGAATGTTAGTCAACAAGCTTATGAGAGGGGGTCGTCATGGGAAAAAGAAATGAGAAAGTTTTTTGAAAAAGCAGATGAAATAGAAAAAGGAATACATAAGTTAAACAAAAAGGCACTTAAAACCGAGGAAAAAATGAATCAAGTGGAAATTTTCAACAAAATATATAATATATATTTTCGGAAATATTCCGAGTTAAGCAGAGAGCAAGCAGGAAAGCTACCCAAGGGGATTGAACAAACAAATGAGACAGGCGAAGCTAAAGAGACTGAAGGATTCGAAGAGGTTAAAAAAGTAGAACTCAAACCTGAGTATATAATCACTATTCTGGGATTGTTGGGAAAGATCGAGTCAGGCAACCTTGAAGATTGTAGCTCTATAATAAAAGAAGTTACCATTGACACTAATGACATTGTATATCTAGTGCAAATTGCTATTGCGTACGATCGTGTGGAAATTTTCAAGCTCTTTGAAGGAAGGATAGAAATATCACCAAATGACATCTTAAACTATGCTTATAAATACCAATCTGAAGAGTTTTTGAATTATTTTTTTAATAAGTACTTAGATAAATTAGATATCAACTATAAAGATGAAGAAGAAAATACAGCTTTACATCATGTATTAGAATGGTTTGTTTGTGGTGAATCGAAGAAATACCAAGATCTTGTCGAGTCACTTCTTAGTAAAGGTGCAAGGCTTGATGTTAAAAATAAAAAAGATAAAACTCCATTTGATCTCTTGGTTAATTATGCTCAACAATTTTTTTCTAAGGAAGAAGTAATAGAAAGATTGAATAATGTTTCAGCGTTGCTTAGTTGTTGTAAAATTTATGAGCTGAAGAAGCTAGAAGGTACTTCTGCGTTAAATGAACTGGTAGAATTTGCTGCCAAGTATCGTTTCGAAGGAATTTTCAACCTCTTGGCCAAAAATAACATACAGATTTCAAATTTAAGTGATAAAGACGGTAACACAGCTTTACATTATGCCTTAAAAGAGGTTGATTATGACCGTTATGAATACGAAAGTTTTGCTAGATTTCTTCTGAGTAAAGGTGCAAGGCTTGATGTTCAAAATAAAAAAGGTGAAACTCCATTTGATCTCTTAGTTGATTATGTTAATGAGTGTTCTGAGTGCGATAATGCTTTTGAGTTTTCTCAAGGGAAGAACAAACATAGAACTATGCGAAGCTTAGATTTAGTTGTGAGGTTACTTGGCAAACATAAAGTTATACCAGAAGGTCTAAATGGTACTCCTGAGTTGAATAGATTAGTAGATACTATTGTTGAATGTAACCATAAAGAAGCTCTAGATCTCCTAGTTGAAAATAACATAAAAATTTCAAGTATTACTTTAAAAAATATCGTTACAAGCGATTGCAATAAAAAGATTTTTGGTTGCTTTTTATATAGAAATAAAGTTGACTATCAAGATGAAGTTGGGAATACAGCTCTACATCATGCTTTAAGAAACTTGCACTCCGATAAGTCAATGCTTTGCAAAGTTGAATCACTTGTGAGTGCAGGTGCGAGATTTTATGTTAAAAATTACCAAGATGAAACTTCGTTTGATCTCTTGGTTGAATATGTTGAGAAGGGGTTTTATGGTCAAGCGTCAAGGTTAAGTTATGCTTGGAAGTTGTTTAACAAATGTGAAAATAAAGATGTACTAAAAGAGCTAAAATATAAAGATGGTACTCCTGCATTAGATAAACTAAAGGAACTTCATACTAAGTGTCGTAATATTTCTATCATAATTGCTTCTACGTTAGCAGTAGTTGGAGTTGCTTTAGGTGTAGCTATTGCAGTCTGTTCAGGAATGTTAGCGGTAGGGATAGGAATTGGAGTTTGTTGTCTTGTTGTTGCTGCAATCACATATCATTATAGTAGTCCCGCAAATTTACTTAAAGATAGCAATGCTGAAATTGTAGTTGATCAAACGCTAGCGGTAAAATGATAACTTAAGATCAGGAGAAATGGCAGATCAAGTTTGATGATATTAATTCAGTAATATATTTAGTAAAATCTAAAACTAAGGAAATTCTATACTTACAATTCTGTGAGATGCTGGTGGTATCTATCTTACTTTCTTGATAGGAATATAGATGACAAGAGATAGGCAATGGAATTACAAAGAGTTTGCAAATATTAGTTATTATTTGTAGAATATAGAGAAATTAGTAGAGATTTTAATAGTATGCCATCCGTTACTTTTATTTTACCTGATGGAAGTAAGAAAAGTTATGAAGCTGCAGAGGGAGAAACTCTTCTTAATTTAGCCCATAGAGGTGATCCAGATCTGCTTGAAGGTGCATGTGAAGGTTCTCTTGCTTGCTCTACATGCCATGTGATTGTTGATCCAAAATTTTATGATGTTGTAGAAACACATAATCCTATATCTGATGAGGAGAATGACATGCTGGATCTAGCTTTCGGTTTAACAGAGACATCGAGGCTTGGATGCCAAATAAAAATCACAAAAGATATTGACGGTTTGTGCGTAACCGTGCCCAGAGGTACAAGAAATATATCATTAGATAAGTAAGAGGATCATGCGTAAAATTTTTGTCTATATTCTCATCTCCTTACCTTTGTTTATTCCTCTAGCGTATAGTGGTTTTTGGTATTTTTCTGCATTTAAGGTAAAAAGTCTTTTAACTGATTACATTAATGACGAAAAAGTTGATATTTCACATGATTTTAAGGGATTTCCTTTTAACCTAGTTTTTCGTGTAACGAATCCAAAATTTTCTAATGAGCAATTAACTGTTTCATCTGAAGCTTTAGTGATAAAAAACAGATTATTTGATAAGTCAGTATATATCTATATACCGAGCAATA
The DNA here is from genome assembly GCF_013096535.2 of Wolbachia endosymbiont of Diaphorina citri. Lineage (NCBI taxonomy): Bacteria > Pseudomonadati > Pseudomonadota > Alphaproteobacteria > Rickettsiales > Anaplasmataceae > Wolbachia > Wolbachia endosymbiont of Diaphorina citri. The sequence continues at coordinate 1,321,020 of NZ_CP051265.2, forward strand.
AAGTAAATATTGCTGTCCGTAGTGATGAGAAAAAGAATATAAAGTGTCACACACACGTGAGTAGCCACTTTGTTGTTAAACTAAATGATTTACTATCTTCATTAAAATTCAACAGGAATAGCACTGTAATAGACTATATAGATACATTTCGTTACGAAGATTATGGATTAAAATGTGATGTTTTAGAAAATCAGCAAAGTGTTATAACCGAAGTGAATGATAAAAGTAATTACATTCAATTTCACTTTGATAAAGAACTGAATGAAAATACTAAACTAGAATTTGATTTTTATACTTACCGTTATAAACATACTGCAAGTCCTGAAAATTACCTTAGTGTCGACGCTAAATTAGATTATGAATTTGTAAACCATATTTCAGCTTCTAAGATTAATTTCAACATAGAAAAATTTTTGATTGAGAGTAATAACTTTTCTATTGCTGCGAATGGTGGAGTAACTAATTACAATTTAGTTACATCTTCATTTGAAGATAAAATTAATGTAGCCATATCAAATTATAAAGAATTAATTTCGTTTGTGACTAATGATTCAAAGACTGCAGATAAATTGGAAAAATCAATATCTTCCTTATCAGAAAAAATCACTAATAACGACATTCAATTTTCAATAAAGTACGACAATAATGTAGGTTCAGGCTTTATTGGAAAATTATCCACTACTGATTTTATCACTCAATTCACCAAGAATGAGAATAGTAATTAGCTTACTTTTTACATTGATATTCCATTTAAGCATAAATGCTTTTACTTTGGATGATAAACTAAGAGACGAAAGCATGGAAGAGCGAGCAAGTAGCTTATTTGCAGTAATAAAGTGTCCAGTATGCTCTGGTGAATTATTATCCGAATCTGAGTCTCAAGTTGCATATGGTATGCGTAAGACAATTCGCAAGAAGATCAGTGATGGATATACTAATGAGCAAATAGTTTCAGAGTTAAAAAATTCTTATGGAGATTCAATTATCATTGTACCACCTGTAAAATCTAGTACCTACATTTTATGGTTTATTCCTTTTATAATTCTTCTTATTGGATGTTTTCTAATACGAAAATCAGTTCAGAAAATAGATAAAGTAGTAAAAAGATAACTATAGAGTAAAAGTGAGTTTACAACAAATGCAAGTAGCTACTATACGAACATTTGAGTTTAGATCAAAGATTGTAAGGTTAAATCTTCCATCCAAATAACCACGCACTCTACCTGCTTATCTGGGTAGACTTCTTGCACTAAGGTTTTATAGATCAACATTTGCTTTTTTATTTCATTTGATGAGGAAATAGAAACGTTATGGTGTGATTTATAGTCAATTATGATTGATTTGTCTTCTGTTATGCACAGTCTGTCTAGCCGCACTAATACTGGTTTTCCGTCAATTGTTCCACTAAGTGGAATTTCTGATTTGCCCTCCAAGTCGAACAGGTAATCATATTTTTCATTAAAGGTTAATATTTTGCTGTAAATTTCATCCTTATCTTCACTAGTGTTTATGCTATCAAGATATTTCCTAACCCAATTTTTTCTCCTGTCTTTCTCTATCTTGGGCATATATTGCAATATACTGTGAATTATTAAGCCTCTTGCATAGCTGTCTGTCGTCCCAATGCTCCTTTTTGTCATTCCAGCATTCTCATCTGTCATCCCAGTGCTTGACACTGGCTTTTTTTCTCCAGGTTCCAGCGTTACGTGCTGCAATGACATTGATAGGTTTGATGGAGGTGAAATCACTGGAACATCAAAATAATCACGTTTTTTATAAATAGAAGGGTAGTTTGCATTCATGCATAGCACTTCAACTTTTTCTTTAAATATCGGCTGTAAGTATAGTTTTTTCCTCTCATATAATGCTCCATATTGAATAACTAGATCATACCAAGAGCCCTTTTGCACTGGCTCTTTGCCTAAAATATATAACTCATCTTCAGCACGCGTGAGTGCCACGTATAGCAAACGCAAATATTCGTTATAATCCTCTAATTTTTTCTCTCTTTTTACTTGATTACAATAAGCATTATTATTTTTGCCACACCAAAATGGTGCTTCCGTTGCATCAAACAAAATACTTTCGCTGTTTCTTGGCACTGTATTTGTGTCAACTAAAAACACTATTGGAGCTTGTAGACCTTTTGATTTATGAATTGTCATTATTCGTACAGCATTGCGTTCTGATTGCATATCATTTTTAATCTCAGGATTATTTTCTTTGATCCACTGAACAAATGCTTGAAGAGAGGGGTGCTCAAATTGCAATACGAGATTCATAAATTCGTCTAGGACCTCGAAGCACTCAAGACCTAGCCTTGCAGCAAATTTCTTCTTGCCTGTGCGCAATATATGCGTGAATAGTGTAAGTGGGGATTCTGTCTGAGATAAGTTAATCAGATAGTTTAATTCATTAGAGATAATCTCCTGATAATCTTGAAGTTTTTCCCACAACGACTGTTCTTTACGATTATATGCAATATTGAATAAATCGTCCTCAGTGAAGTTAAATAGCGGTGATTTTAAAGCATTTGCGAGAGCTAGATCATTTGTTGGAAGAAGCAAAAATTCGGCTAAAGCTATTAAGTCCTGCACAGCTATGTAATCCATAATTCTAAAATAATCTCGGCCTATAACTGGTACATTTACTTTTTTTAACTCACTTATTATGTAATCAACTAACACATTTCGCTGCCGTACCAAAATCATAATATCCCTTGGTTCTATATGACGATCTTTGGCGACTAAAATACGCCCTTCGTTTAACCAATTGTGAATTTTGCGAGCTATTGCCTGAGCAAGTAATCGATCTGCTATGACATAATCTTTTCTGTGTGTTAATTGTAAGGCTTGCTGCTCTTCCTCTTTATAACTTGGCAATAACGGCCAAATTTCAATGTATCCTTGATCATTTTCTCTATGTGGAATATGTTTTATCTCGTTATCATCGAAAGATATTTCTTCACGAAAATTGTTGAATATTTTGTCTACAAGCATCAAAACTTCTGGAGTTGAGCGAAATGACTTTTCAAGTTGACATGATATCCAATCTCTATCACCAGTTTTTGTGTGAAAATACTGCTGCATGTAATTAAATAGATGGGGATTTGCTCCTTGAAATCTGTAAATGGATTGTTTTACATCGCCAACAACGAATAAGGTTCTCTTTTCGTCACCACCGGTAAAAAATTCACTGCAGAGATTTGTTATAATTTTCCATTGACTGATACTATTGTCTTGCGCCTCATCAACAAGAATGTGGTCTATTTTTTGGTCTAGATTAAATAATATCCAATCTTTATAGCCTGGATTGCTAAGGAGATTTGTTGCTAAATTGATGATATCATCATAGTCAAGCAGTGCATTCTTTGATTTTTCATTGTTATATAGATCAACATATACTTTAAATATACCAAGCAAACTACTGGTTCTTCTGAATATTTGATAAGAATTTATGTCCTTTACATGGGTAGACAATGCATTTTGAATGCTTTCTATCATTTGCTCTGCGTCTTCAAATTTTTCCAAAGTACCCTTTGTTATAATGGATGATATGCTCTTTTTTTCGTACGATTCTGATTTGAGAAATACTTTAGCTAAGTTCTCTATCTTGGTGTTATTCAACTTTATTCTGGTGTCATCCAAGTAGCTAACACTGGGATCTACTAGGCCTGGTGTCATTCCAACTGGAATCCACATATTTTCTTTCTGGATTCCAGTTGGGATGACAGTAGCATAAAGTATCGCACTGTAACTTTGATCTCTTTTGCTGCCCTCACTTAATATTTTAGTTAATCTTTTTATCTGCTCAATCGTTTCACTCTGTAAATCGTGAATCTTATCTGGGGTACTTAGTTTATCTTTGATATACCCTAAATTATTTTCTAGAGCTGATCTCTTTACACATAAGGTATAGAGCAAATCACTCAGCTTGTTTTCATCAATTTCAGATGCAATGATATTTATATCGTCCTGCACAGTTTCATTATGAAGCGTTTTTTCAAATACGGTGGAATGCAATTCTTTACATTCGCTCAACGTACAATTTGGAGCGATACCAGTTTCTGTAGGAAAGCTGGAGATTAATTTGTAACAAAAGGCGTGTATAGTTTGAATAGTAAGACCAAGATTTTCCAATTCAGAAAAAAGCCTTCTTGCTCTTGTTAAATAATCTTTATTTTCTCTGGTCACGCACTGGGCTAATTGTTCTAAATCTGTGACCAATATACCCTCTGGACATATTGCCCACTTACTAAGTGTACTGTAAATGCGATCCTCCATTTCATTTGCTGCAGCATTGGTAAATGTTAAGCAGAGAATATTTCTCTTATTCTCTAATAGAAGTCTTAATACTCTGTCTATTAAGATTTTTGTTTTACCTGTACCAGCTGATGCACTTACCCATACAGAGAAGTTAGGATTTATGGCATTTGATCTCATTAGGAGTGTATAAAGTTTGACTGAAGTGGCATTTCAAGTATAGTAAATAAGATAGTGTTAGTGAAGATATACAGATGGAAAGTTTTTGTGTAAAGGCTCCTGCAAAGATCAATCTTTTTTTACATATTATAAATAGAGAAGAAAGAGGGTATCATTTAATTGAAAGTTTGGTTGTCTTTGCTAAACTTTTTAATTTTTTAGAGATAAAAGTAGGAGAAAAAAACTTTAGATATGATAACTCTACAGTTCAATTTGTAAACTCTGAGTTTAAAATAAATTATCGATATAATACTATAACGAAAGCATTGAGTCTACTGCTTAGGTACGCTCCTATACGAACTAAAGTCACTGTAAAGGTTATAAAAAATGTACCAATTGCTGCAGGATTTGGTAGTGGTTCCTCAGATGCTGGAGCTGTGATACGCACGCTAGGAGAGCTGTGGGATATTGATAGGCAAATTTTAAATGATATAGCTTTAAGCGTTGGTGCTGATGTGCCTGCAAGTGTAGATAGTAAGCCAGTTTTTGTTGGAGGTGTTGGTGAGGAATTATGTCCCATTAAACAATGCTCTTTACCCATAAGTCTGGTACTTGTGAAACCAAAAAAAAAGTTTTTGAATACATCAGAAGTATTTTCCAAGTATAAAGAGGATTTCTCTAATCCAATTAAGTGGAGTGATAACACTGAGGAGAATTTGTTAGAGCTTCTTAAAGAGACAAAAAATGACCTGCAAGAAGCAGCAATAAGTCTTGTACCTGAAATTCAGAATGTAATATCAACACTAGAGTCACAAAAAGGCTCTATACTTTCTCGTATGTCAGGTAGTGGTGTAGGGTGTTTTGGAATGTTTGATAGTGAAGAAAGTGCAAAAGCTGCAGCGGCAAATATCAAAAAGGAATATCCAGAATGGTGGGTGTGCGACACGGAATTAATAGTTTGATTTATGCCCTTAATTTCCAAGAAGAAAAATCTTATAGATGGTTACAGGGAAGAAAGATTTTGGGTAAATAATCAAGAATATCATGGCTCAATTATAATTTTTCCTGAAAAGGTGATTAAATTGAAAGAAAGTGATATAAATAACAAGGAGTATTTTAAATCTTTTTTAACAGAGGAAATAGAGATTTTGATAATAGGTACTGGTAAGATACGCGATTGTTCAATGAAATCTTATCTTATGGAGCAAAAGAATTTAAATTTTGAATTTATGACGACGGGTTCTGCATGCAGAACCCATAACGTTTTAATATCTGAAGATAGGTTTGTTGTCAGTTATCTGATAGCATGTTAGAGATATTTACACAGAGTTTTTTTATAAACAGTCTAATTGCGGTAATTATGATTAGCCTAGTAACAGGAGCTCTGGGGTCATTTATGATATGGCAAAGGTTATCGTATTTGGGTGATAGTTTGTCCCATTCTTCATTGCTTGGTATTGCACTTGCTTTAATCTTTAATATCAGCCCATCGGTAAGTATAATGCTCATTGCAATTATGTTTGCTATACTACTTTCTCTTAATTTTAACAAATTATATTCTGCTGATACGATATTGAATATAGTTACCAATGTAGTTTTATCATCGAGTTTAATACTTATGTCTTTTCTTCCATCAGGTAATAATAGTATTATTAGCTCATTGTTTGGCGATATATTAATGATCGACCGAAGTGATATAATATCAATTTTTCTAACCTCCGTAATAGTTACTTTGATATTAATATTTAGATGGCGCTATTGGCTGATGATTTCGATTAATCAAGATTTGGCAACAGTTGAGAAAGTAAATGTTAATTTTGTTAGGCTAGAATTTTTGATTATACTCGCTATCTTTATTGCAATTTCTGCTCAATTAATAGGAATATTACTCATTGCTGCATTTTTGTTAATACCTGCTGCATCAGCAAGACTCATTTCAAAAACTCCAATGCAAATGATTATTGTTGCAACAGTTTTTTCTGTGATTTCTGGAGTATCAGGTTTGATATTATCTGCAAGTTTTGACTTATTAACTGGACCTGCAATTATACTTATCGCAGCTGTGTATTTAATCATTGCTTATTTTATAAGATTGGTGTTAAGTAGATCGACTTAATTTTGGTCTTGGAAGTTCATAATTCATTAACAAATGAGTGTAACTATCTGAGCATAATGTAGTTTTTGCTACGTTGTTTTTATGTGCTAATTGTTAATTTGTGGAGTGAAAGATATGGCCGAAGGATTTTTTTCTAGATATATAGGACAGCCTATAAAAAATTTTTATAATTATGTTACGGGAAAGAAAGAAGTCTCTGATGATATGCAGAATACAGCAAATCAAGAAAGCTCAGAATTGTTGGAAACTGATGTGCAATCAAATGATGTACCACCAAGTAGTGATAATATAATATAGATGGCATGAGAATCACGCCATCTAAAGTTAAAAAATTCCTTGAGAAACCCGATACTTTAAGTGGTGTATTAATTCATGGAAGTGACAATAGTAAGGTCGATATTTTTGTACAGGAAATAATTGCCAACTTGAATGAGTATTCAGTTCAGGTGATGGATTTTGCAATAGTGAATAAATCGCCTGGCTTGTTATTTTCCGAGTTGGCAAACATTTCGATGTTTACTAAGAAAAGGTTAGTTAAGCTGATAAATGTCAGTGGAAGTATATCTAAAGAGTTAAGAAACATATTGGATCATAATATAGGTGATCATTATATAGTAATGATAGCAAATGATCTTCCATATAGTTCTACAACTAAAAGTTATATGGAAAGCTCAAAAATTTTCGGTGTCATTACCTGCTATAAGGACAGCGGTAGTAATCTTTGTGATATTATATCAAGTTACTTGAAACAAAATGATATAGAGTGCACAAGTGAGATAATCTACCACTTGCAGTCTTATTTTAATCATAGCAAACTGCCTATATATTCAGAGCTTGAAAAATTAGTTTTATATCTAGGAAAAAGAAAAGATCTTAAACTTGCTGATATAGATCTATGCTTTTCAACCTCCGGCAATGATTATGTTACACTTGATAATCTGTGCTCTGCAATAGTGAGTAAAGACATGGGACAATTCATCAAAATTTCCGATGTATTGATATTACAAGAGAATTTTTCACCGATAGCATTAATCCGTATTATATCAAATTATTTTCTACGGCTAGAAAGCGTTTTGCTGTTAATACAAAATGGAATGAATGAACAAGCTGCAATTGACCAGCTGAGTCCTCCATTGTTCTTCAAACAATTGCAGAGTTTTAAATCTCATTTGAAAAGTTTGCAACTTTCAGAACTTAAGAAGATCTTAGAAAATTTGATGAGCTTGGAAGTGACTTGTAAAAGAACTGACTTGGACCATAAAATGATCTTTCAGCATGAGATTAACTATTGGTGTTATTCGTTCAGCAGAGTAGTAAAATAAGGTAGACGAGAAAAAACAACTAAATGTTGTCATGAAAGTAGCTGACACTGGGATCCAGAAATATGGGATATGTGTAGAAGTTATTTTAAAATACAACGTTTTGGCAAGATTATGGATTCCAGTGTCAAGCACTGGAATGACAGGAGCAGAAACTGGAATGACAAGAAATCTAATATTTTCACATTTCCTGAACAATTCTTATTGGTGTCATTCAAATACATTCGGTACATTTAAACCTTTTGTATGATTTTCTTCTAACCTTGCAACAATGCTCTCTCTACCGATAAAAATTAATAATTTAGCGAGTTCTGGACCTGTTTCTGTTCCTGTTAAAGCGAGGCGCAACTGCATAAATAGATCTTTTGCCTTTATATCAATTGTCTGTCGAATATTTTTAACCCACTCTGATAATGTGTTTTCATTACAATCACCTTGAGGTAATGTGCTTAGCGCTATTTTTATAAACTCTTTATTAAGAACCACAGGTTCTATACCAAATTTGCATATTTTCCACCATTTGGCCACCTCAGAAAACTTTTCTATATTACTCCTTATAAAATACCAAAACTCTGAGCCAATTTGACTTAAACGATCTTGCACCATTTCAAATGGCATTTGTTGCAGCACTTTGCTATTTAGCTTATACATTTCACTCAAGCTGAATTGTGCAGATGCTGAGCTAAATTTTTTAATATCAAATGAGTTAATTAAAGACTGCATATCAACATGAGCTTCTATCGGATCAGATGTGCCAAGTTTTGCTAAATAGCTAGTTAGCGCCATTGGCTCAATCTCATCTTCTCTTATGGACTTAATATCCAACCCACCTTTCCGTTTCGATATCTTGCTATCATCAAAATGTAGTAGGGGAAGGTGAGCAAATATAGGAATTTTCGCTTTTAATGCTTTAATAATTTGGATCTGAACTGCGGTATTAGTTACATGATCTTCCCCGCGTACAACATGGGTTACATTAAAGTCAACATCATCAACAACAGAAGGTAACATGTATGTATAAATTCCATCTTCTCTTTTTACCACAGGATCGCTAATGTGAATTGTTGCAATATTTATTTCACCTTTAACTTCATCATTCCATTTTACAATTTCGTTTCTATTCAATTTAAATCTGAAATGTGGTTTTCGTCCTTCTTGCTCATAACGAATTTTCTCTTGCTCAGTTAGAAGCAACGCACCTCTATCGTAAACAGGGGGAAGACCTTGTTTTAATTGCAATTTTCGTTTAGTGTCTAATTCTTCTCTTGTTTCATAACATGCATAAATATGACCTTCTTTCATTAACTGTAAGAACACCTCGTTATAGCTCTCAAAACGCTCTGATTGCTTAAAACTTGAATTCCAATTTATGCCAATCCATTTTAGGTCTTCTATGATATTATCTACATATTTGATATCTGAACGCTCAAGATCAGTATCATCAAAACGTAGTAAAAATTTTCCGTTTTGATTACGTGTGTACATCCAACAAATGAGTGCAGTGCGTATGTTTCCTACATGTAGGTAGCCAGTTGGGCTTGGAGCGAATCTTGTTAGCATTTAAATGATTACTTTAGTTTATTTTAATTTTATATAAATGTACTGCTAAAGCAAGATTCTTCTTTGTCTTGGTGTTAGTTGCTACAAAGTACAGCGAACATGAAACCTTTTTGTTAGAGTTCCATGATCTGCCTAAAATACTCTGAAAGCACGGCTTTAGTTATTTACTCTAAATATATTATACGTATACTTGTTATTAAATTAAATTTGAAATGATAAGAAATGAGTGAATTTAAATCAATCCGCAATATTGCAATAATTGCACACGTTGACCACGGAAAAACTACTTTACTTGATAACATGTTAAAACAAAGTGGCACGTTTCGTGAGAATCAAGAAGTTCAAGAACGAGTGATGGATAGTGGTGATCAAGAACGTGAACGTGGGATTACAATACTTGCAAAATGTACGTCAATAATGTGGGGTGATGAGAAAATCAATATCATTGATACACCAGGACATGCGGATTTTGGTGGAGAAGTGGAAAGGGTGCTCTGCATGGCAGATGGTGTATTACTACTGGTTGATGCTGCAGAAGGTCCAATGCCACAAACAAAATTTGTGCTCTCAAAAGCACTAAAGGCAAATTTAAAACCGATTGTGATAATCAATAAGGTTGATCGACCAGACAGCAGAATTGATGAAGTACTAAATGAAATATATGAGTTATTTTTTAACCTTGATGCAACCAACGAGCAACTAGATTTTCCAGTACTCTATGCTTCAGGTAGAAATGGTTGGTGTGCTAAGGAGCTATCTGATGAGAGAAAAGATTTAAGCCCATTATTTTCAACGGTGATAGATTACATAAAACCTTCCGTTTATGATCAAAATGCACCTTTTGCTATGCTAGTTACTTTACTTGAATCTGATAAATTTCTTGGCAGAATATTGACAGGAAAGATTTACCAAGGAATCGCGCAAGTTAACTCAGATCTTAAGGTAATTGATCTTGATGGTCAAGTGGTTGAGCGAGGGAGATTAACTAAGTTACTCTCATTTTCTGGCTTAAAACGCGTTCCAGTAGAGCAAGCTGTAGCTGGTGATATCATTGCCATTGCAGGACTTGAGAAAGCTTCAGTTTCAGACACTATAGCAGCACCAGAAGTTACAACTGCGATCAGCTCAACTCCAGTTGACCCGCCAACAATGGCGATTACTATAAGCGTTAATGACTCACCTTTTGCTGGGCAAGAGGGAACAAAACTTACCTCAACTGTTATAAAAGATCGTTTATATGCAGAAGCAGAAACAAACGTTGCAATTACTGTAACTTTGGCTCCAAGTGGTGAAGCATTTGAAGTAGGTGGACGTGGTGAGTTGCAGCTTGGGGTACTGATTGAAAATATGAGAAGGGAAGGTTTTGAACTTTCAGTTTCACGGCCTCGAGTGCTGTTTAAAGAAGAAGATGGCAAAAAACTTGAACCTATAGAGGAAGTAGTAATTGATGTAGATGATGAGTATAGTGGAATCATCATGGAAAAACTTAGCTTTCGAAAAGGTGAAGTAACTGATATGAGACCTTCTGGTAGTGGCAGAACTAGGTTGACATTTTTAGTGCCATCAAGGGGATTAATTGGCTATCAAGGAGAATTTTTAACTGATTCTCGCGGCACTGGTATAATCAACCGTTTATTTCACAGTTATGCTCCACATAAAGGTTCAATTTCCGGAAGGCGTAATGGGGTTTTAATTTCAACAGACAAAGGCGAAGCAGTAGCGTATGCAATTTTCAATCTGCAAGATAGGGGAATTATGTTTGTTAAGCCACAAGATAAGGTATATTGTGGTATGATTGTCGGTCAGCATAGTCGTGACAATGATTTAGAAATAAATGTACTTAAAGGTAAGCAATTAACAAACGTAAGAGCTTCAGGTAGCGATGAAGCTATAAAGCTTACTCCACCAAAAATAATGACACTGGAGGATATGATAGCATATATAGACGATGATGAATTAGTAGAAGTAACTCCAAAATCTATACGTTTGCGTAAGAAGTTTCTCGATCCAAATGAACGTAAACGTGCAGGAAGGGCGAAGAATAAAGAGTAATCAACGTTCCTGATAAAAAGCTGGATGAGCTACTCGGATAACACCATCATAAAGGGAACTAGTGTCAGTTACTTGAGCAGGTACTGGGATGACAAGAGAAGGCTATTGTCTGTAGAAAGATGTCATTCCAGCGCGTGACGCTGGAATCTAGCTTTTTATAAGAAACGTTGTATTACTTTTATACTTATAAGTTTCTAGGCACTGGATTTGTTGTAGACTTACTCTATCACTTTACCCTCTTATTTTACCACTCTCCTGCCTATATATTTTTATATGAGGATTTTTGCAAAAGTTTCGCATTTTTTGTAACATGATTTTCAGTATGTGTAACCTAAATGCAAATTGATCACGAAACTAGTGTAATTATTGAGGCTATAGAGAAATTTGGTGGTGAGGCAAGGCTTGTTGGTGGATGTGTTAGAGATTCAATTTTACAGCGTGACATTCACGACATCGATCTTGCTACTAATCTGCTGCCTAATCAAGCAGTTAAAGCGTTAAAACTCCGTAATATAAAAACTATTCCAACTGGCTTAAAACATGGAACTATTACTGCGATTTTAAATAAAAGATCCTTTGAGATTACAACGCTAAGGCATGATGTAAAGTGTGACGGTAGACATGCGAAGGTAGAGTTTACTAATGATTGGCAAGCTGATGCTTCAAGGCGCGACTTTACGTTTAATGCTCTTTATGCAGACAAGCATGGCCATATATACGACTACTTTGGTGGCATTCAGGACTTAAAAACACGAAAGTTAAACTTTATAGGTAACGCTGAAGATAGGATTAAGGAAGACTATCTACGTATTTTAAGAGCGTTTCGTTTTCACGCTAAAATATGCATAGGAGATTTAAGTGATGAAATATTGGATGTGTGCAAAAAGCATTCACACATGATTCAAAACCTCTCTGGAGAGAGAATAAGAGAAGAAATATTTAAACTCTTGGAATGCAATGATCCTGCTCCAACACTTAAGAGCATGCAAAAATCTGATGTTTTACAAAAAATTATTCCAAAAGAAGTAAAATGCGAAATTTTATCTTCACCACTTCTTATCAACACTAAACCTCCTACAAAACCCTCAGCGTATGACCATACTCCTTTCCTAGATCCCACAATCGATGCACTAACAAAATTAGCTTTGCTTCTTAGAACTGCTGAAGATAGAGCGAGTCTTGGGGAAGAAGTGAGCAAGTTTTTACGTCTTTCAAATAAGCAAAAGAAAAAAATATTATTTTTATTATCAAACAATATCAAAACAGAGCTTTCAGAAAAAGAGCAAAAGAAATACATATCTTTATTTGGTAAGGAATTATATTGTGACTTAATGAAGATTTGTGGTATTGAGTCTGGAACAAATGTTGATGAGTATATTTCATTTGCTAAGATGTTTAACATTCCAAAATTTCCTTTATCTGGGAATGATTTAATAACTATAGGTCATCAACCAGGAAAAAATTTAGGTAGAAACTTGGAATTGCTACGACAACACTGGGAAGACAGCTCCTACACTTTAACAAAGGAGGAGCTAATACTTTATGCTAAGAGCCTACTCTAGTTATCTAGCTAATCCCTGAATGTTTGATGAAGTAGTGTGGGAGCTAGCTTCTGGTTAGGCGTATTAAATGACTTGAAAGAGAGAGGAATAGAAGACATTTTGATAGCTTGTGTCGATGGCCTAAAAAGCTTTCCTGCAGCTATAAATAGCGTATTTCCTAATGTGGAAGTACAGCTATGTGTAGTGCATCAAATACGGAACTCTCTGAAATACGTATCAAGCAAAGATGTAAAAGTTTTCATGAATGATTTAAAAAAAATATACCGCGCTACAAGTAAAGAAATTGCAGAAAATTATTTGCTTGAGCTGGAGGAAAAATGGGGCGAAAAGTATCCATTAGTTGTAAAATCTTGGCAGAACAATTGGGAAAGTTTATCTGGTTACTTCAAGTATTCAGGTCCTGTTAGAAGGCTAATTTATACCACTAATCTCATCGAGGGGCTACACAGGCAAATTAGGAAATTTACCAAGACCAAAGGCGCATTCACCAGCATAAATGCCTTGTACAAGCTGGTATATTGTGCTATAAGAAAGGTGGAAGAGAAATGGACGATGCCTGTACATGATTGGGCATTATCTATATCTCAACTCGATATTTTTTTCCCTAGTAGATTAAAGATTGAGTTGAATTAAAAATTCGGTTTGACACACTTTTTTGAACATCCTCAGTAGTGTAACTTATGGAAGAATTAGGTGTTAATTCGTATTCTTTTTTAGCTTTATCTGTTAATTGATACTCATTTACTCTTCCTTGAGTCTTATTACACATTCTCTGATCTGGGGATAAAAATTTATCTCTTATACTTGATGCTAGTTGTAACAACTCGATATTACTTGAAAAAAATTCCATTCTACCTTTTATTAACTCCTCCGAAACAATTTCTTGGAGATTGCTATTATCTTTGCTATGAAAGTTGTTCAAGACAGAATCTGTAATTGCATTAGCAGCTTCCTCATCCCAACTTAAATTTTTCATGCATTTTTTAATAGAAAGTAACAGCTTGTCTTTTAACACACCATCACGTAACTCCTTATCTATATTTCCAATATTACAATATTTTTTGACAACTCCTTTAACTTCAGCTTCTATGATCTCACTTGCTAATTTTTTCAAATTATTTTTTAATAATTCAAGTAACTTATTGCTTTCAAATTTACCATCACTTTGATTTGATAGAGATTTTATAGTTTCACCAAGCACGTTATGGCAAAAGTGTTTTCCTTCAAGTTCAGGAAAACCTTTTTTCAACTCTCTATTCTTATGAGATAAAAATTCCTTGAGCTTCTTATTATTGAAAAGATCATAAGAACCATTTGAAAAGCTTGACTTCATAGAATGAAAAAGTGTTTTTTTTGTAGTAGATGCTATACTAATTGCATCTACCTCTTTAGTTTTTTTATCCATATCTTCTAACTTTGTATCAACATTTCTCTTCTCTTTTTTCAATTCCAGTAACTCTTGATTATTTAACTTTAGTTGTTTCTGTAACTGTTCTTGCGCAACTGACAAATTTTCCTTTAAGCTATCTATTTTAACTAACAGACCTCTTTTTTCTTCCTGTAGTTTTGTAATATCAGCTTTCGCTTGATATTCTGCTTGCTTACGTTCCTCTTGTAACTGCTCAATCTGCTTCTCTTTCTTTGCAGAAGTTTGCTTTAAGCTATCATCTATTCCAGCTGATTCCCACTCTTTACCTTTTTCTAATGTCTGTACTTGTTCTTGTAACTTTTTATTCTCTTCTTGTGAAGATTTTAATTTTCCCTCCAAATCGGCCTTTTGTTTTTCTATTTCAGCACTATTTTTTTCTAATATCTGTAATTTTTCTTTCAATTCTTTAACTTCACCTTCTAAGTCTTTTTTGTTTTTTTCAGCAGTATTTAGTTTGCTAATTGAATCTTTTAATTCATCTTTTTCTTTCTCTAATTGTTGTTTAAGATTCTCTACTTCAGCACCTTTTTCCTTAGCTTGTTCTTGTAACTTAGTAACTTCATTTTCTAATTCTTTTTTCTCTTTTTTAGCAGCGCTTAGTTTATTACTTGAATCACTTTTGTTTTGCTCTAATTGTTGTTTAAGATTTTCTACTTCAGTATTTTTTTTCTTAGCTTTTTCTTTCAATTCATTAATTTCACTTTCTAAATCTGTGTTTTGCGCTCTTAGGCTTTCATTATCTTCCTTCACAGTTTCATTTATGTCTTTATTTTTATCAGTAAGTGAAGTAATTAATGTGTCTTGTTCTTTTATTCTTTTATCTTGATTAGATATGGTTCGCTGTTGTGCGTTATTTTCATCGTCCATTTCCTTTTTCTCTTGTTCTAATACTTTATTTAATTCCGTTAAACTGCTTATTTTTCCTTCTTTTTCTTCTTCTAATAATTTTACTTGTTCTTTAAGTTCAGTAATTTCTTTCTCTTTTTTAGTTAATTCCTGATTTAAATTTGACTGATTTTCCTCCTTCTTACTACCTTCTTTCAACTTTTCTTCTAGTCTCTTAATTTCATCCTTCAATTCCTTTTCTCTGTCAGAATTTAAAAGATCATCAGTCTGAACCCCATTATCTGCAATATTGTAATGTAGGATATTCTCTGCCCATTTATTCCATCTCCTTGGCAATATTCGTCCGATTGTTTTTAGATATAGCCAAGCAAGCACAGTGGATAAGCTGTATTTTTTTTCCTTTTGTTTAATACTAGTTTCGTAATTAACCTTATTGTTAGCATTCAGCATAAAATTACCTAATTTTTAAAGTATTGAAGTTATATATATTAATATAATTATTAAATAAATAATAATATAAATGTTAAATTGTGTGAAAATTTTTATAGATTTTAAGTAGAAATACACATGTTCGTAAGCACAGAATTTGCTTTTTCTATTGCTCTTGCTAACATTTCTTGTTCATTGTGCTGATTTTTCACGTTGATTACCTGAGCTGCCAAATTTGCAGGGAAGGTGACCAAACTAACTTCCCATAGCTCCACTTGTTTTAACACTCGAGCTCCGCTTTCATGATCAACATCATACTCTATTGGTATATAGCCAATCGAAAGCCCGTTAATAGTTCCAGTTTTGAGCATTAAATATACTTCCTTTGCTTTTTGTATACCCAAGAGCAAATGTGCAGTTATATATAGGCCAACATCATTTTCGCAAATATCCGTAATATTACCTATAGGTTCACTCGGATTATGCTGCCAAAGAAGTTTTATCTGACTTTTATTTAAGTCGCTCTTAAATGCTCCGGGCAATATCAGATCATTTTGCTTATCAATTATGTTAAAAACGCTCGCATAGCCAGAAAATACTCCGTTTTCTTCTATGCTTTTTATTGACAATGGTGAATAGAGAAATTCCTTATTCATAAGTCCTCCTTGTAAATTATGGTATTGGGATTGCCAGCGCTCTGAGCCAGCTTAAAATGCTGTATAGATTATTTTCCTATATCTCAGGATGAGTATAAGGCATTGCAACATAATTCTATTATATGCAGTACTCTAAAAATGGGAAAGTACTTTTTGAGTTATAAAATTTGTCGTTTTATACACAGAAGGGTAGGGGAGCTACCTCCTTTGCTGCACGTTAGGTTGCTCAACAGCAGCGTTTTCTAGATTTGTAGAAACAGCTTCATTTGTAGGAGTAATTATTTTTCCTAGAAGGAAGCCAAATCCCAAAGAAACAGCGGCTATAAAGCCATTCATTAATGACTCTGTCCATGTTTCTCCCTCATATTCTTGATAGATTTTAGAATATATCATTGTGCCTAAGAATGCTCCAATCATTGATCCAACCAGTTTACTTGTTTCAGCTGCGTCCATCACTACCTCACTATTAAAGCTTAAGTACGAATGATACAGCACTATAATTGTTCAGTCAAGGTAAATACTAGTATATTAAGTAAATATTTAGTACATTAATATAACTACTTAAATTCACAACTAATTGTTTGGGTAAATAAAAAGATTGTGTTTTGTAGGTGATTTGCGTAGCGGGAGGTCAGTTTTACAACACCCGGGGTAACGATAAAGGTAGCTATATGCTCTGTTCTTGGATATTTGGTTGTTCAGTGGCAACACTTTCCAAATTTGTAGAGATGGGAGCAAACGCTCTTCTGATCAAAGCCGTTGACAATGCAGCACCAGCGCAAATTCCAATTGTAGTTGCAGTTTTAGTCATAAGACCAGATCTTAATGACTCTCCAAATTCCATATTTGTTCCAACTATGCTTCTAAATGCTGTTATACCTACGTTTAAAGCTGCAAATAATCCAAGGGCTGATGATGTATTTGCCGTGCTGCATTCTACTATACTTTGCATTATGTGTCTTGGCCTACACTCTGATACTGATTCAATTATTGGTGTCATTATCCCCATTGGTATAACCCACATTGGTACGGACAACAATCCTCCAAGTGTTGCCCTGAATATTGCTGCGCCAGTTTCACCTAAGGGAACTTGTCTATCTAATCTTATAGAATGAGTTATTGAGGTTCCCAGTATGAATGTTGCAAGTGCTGCGCAGTATTGCATAATTCTAAAATTTGCATTTATCCCTTGCTCTATAATCGCCAACATTGCTTCATGAGACGAATGTTGTATTACTTCCGAAGATGTCCCATCTACTTGCTCTAAGTTTTGTAAAGTTTGCCCTCCAATACTTTTGACGGCATCTTCTAAATCTAATAACGATCTGTTATTTAACCTTACGTTATCTTGACTATCACAAGAGATAATGCAGTCTAAAATTGTCATTCTACGATTACTTATTTCTATACAATCATTAATATGATCTTTTAATTCATCAATAATCTTTAATGCTCGATCTTTCATATCTTTTTCCTCTTCTGCACTAGCTGGTGCAAGTATGAGAAAAATTATTCCAAGCAACTCTAGTTGTAATTTTTTAATTGTTCTAAGTTCATAATAATTAACATTAATATATATAATTAAATAATATAGTAATATAATTACTTAATCAAGATGCATATTAATATATTAAGAAATAAGTACTAAAAAATAATATCCTTTCCTTAGTCGTAAAATACAAAAATAGCGGAGCACCCAGTGCCACAACACTGGGTAACGATAAAGAAGGAAGTAGAGAAAGTTATATGTAATAGCTTGAAACTATTACAAGTTTATATGCTCTGTCCTTGAATATTTGTTTGTTCAATAGTAGTACTTTCCAAATTTTGTAAAGATTCAAATTCTTCTTGCATATCTAGTATGTCTTCTATTACTTGCTGATCTTCATCTCTTTCTTCTAATTGAAATGCTGCTGCCTCTTGAGGTGCTTCTAGCAGTTTTTTTAATATTTCTGTGTGCAGTTTCTCTGTTATTGATTTCCACTGTAGCATTACTAGCATTTCATTGTGCAGCACTGACATTTTCTGTAGTGTTTTCACTTTTTCTGACAGTCCTTTATTTTCTTTTTGCAATGCTTCTATTTTTCTTTGCTGATACTGATTATCTGAATTTGTCATTGGTAATCCATGCATAACCTACTCCAAGTTAAAATTTAGATATTATTAATTAAGTGAGACAGTTTCTTTAGTCAATCAATATATTATAACATTAGAGTTAACAACTAAAAGAATAGAATGAAATATCAGGCAATATTTCCTATAATTAAACTTTTAAGATGGAAAAATGACAATTCGTGTAGGAATTAATGGTCTTGGTAGAATAGGCAGAAGTGTATTGCGTGCTATTTTTGAAGTAGAAAACTATAGCGAGCAAATAGAAGTTGTGGCGGTAAATGGGTCGCTCAGTGCTGAGCAGCATGCACATTTGATTAAATATGACTCTGTTCATGGTAAATTCAGTGGTGATATTGATTTTAATGAGTCTGAAAATTGGCTATCTATAAATGGCAAAAGGTTTTCTTTATATAGAGAACGTAGCCCTGAAAATATTCCTTGGAATGTTGATGTAGTACTTGAATGCACTGGTGCATTCAACAAGTGTGCGGAAGCAGCAAAGCATAATGCAGAGAGAGTAATTGTCTCTGCTCCAGTTTCAGATGCTGATGTAACTATAGTTTACGGCGTAAATAATGATATGCTCAAAAAGGAGCATAAAGTGATCTCAGCAGGTTCTTGTACTACAAACTGTCTGGCTCCGATTGTACACATTTTACACTCCAATTTAGGTATAAAAAGCGGTTTTATGACCACTATACATGCCTATACGAATGATCAAAATATTCTTGATGGCAACCATAGAGACTTACGCAGGGCAAGAGCTTGTGGCCTTTCTATGGTGCCAACTACAACCGGAGCGGCAAAAATAATTGGTTCTGTTATTCCTGAGTTAAAGGGTAAGCTAGATGGTACTGCTATTAGAGTTCCGGTTAGCAACGTTTCTATGGTTGATTTTAAATTTTTAGCTGATAAGAGAGCAACAACTAAGGAAATAAACGAAATATTTAAGAATTCAGCAAATCATGTGCTTTCCATATGTAACGAGCCTTTAGTTTCAATAGACTTTGTCCATAACCCTTATAGTGCAATTGTGGATTTAGCTGGTACATATGTCACAGGCGATATCTGTAGAGTTGCAGCGTGGTATGACAATGAATGGGCTTTTTCACTGAGAATGTTAGATATAGCGTTATTGTAAAGTATGAACGAAAACTCACAAAAATATGCTTCATTTTATGAGCACTTTGCGGAACTTAGAAAAAGGGTTATTTTTTGCTTTTTATTTTTTTGTGTTACCTTCGGGTTTTGTTACTACTTTAAAGAAAATATATACCGCTTTTTACTTGCACCTTTAATAGAAGTTACAAAAGATAGCAATGATTTTTCTCTAATCTATACAGACTTAACAGAAGCGTTTTTTGTATATCTCAGGGTTGCAATAATGAGTGCACTGTTGTTTTCTTTTCCTGTGTTTGCATGGCAATTCTACATATTTCTAGCACCTGGCTTATATAAAAGAGAAAGGGCAGTGTTATTGCCGTACTTAATTGCAACACCGGTTTTGTTTATAACAGGAGCTGCTGTAGTTTATTATTACATATTTCCCTTAGCTTGGAAATTTTTTATTGCTTTTGAACATAGCGGTAAATCTTTCGGTATACCAATAGAGTTTATGCCATCAGTCAGTGAATATTTGGACCTTGTTCTTCAATTCATGTTTGCGTTTGGTACTGCATTTCAAATTCCAGTCATACTAACCTTAATGGTGAGAGTAGGGCTAATCACTGCACAAAGCTTGTCAAATAAACGTAGAATTGCAATAGTGGTAATTTTCATTATTGCTGCAATCTTAACTCCACCTGATGTACTAAGCCAAGTAGGGCTTGCAATACCAATGCTGGTATTATATGAGCTGTCTATTCTGATATGTAGATATATTGAGAAGAAAGCAAAGTATTAGTTGTTGAAAAAAAAGATGAATACTCGAGCTTCTCTTCTTTCTTGTTTTAGTGTTTGTAATACTTAGGTATATTGTTAAATTCTTGACTTTATTATTTAAATATATAATAATTAAAGTATATTATGATTTTAAGTAGGAGAATTTTATATGCTAAAATATGAGGAGTTAAATGAAACACAACAAGGATTATATGATAAGTTAAGGGATGAAATAAAAAAAGGAAAAGATGGTAATATTACTCCTATTCTTGAAGAAATTAAAACAGAAGGGGTATTAAAAGAAGTTCTTACTACTGCGAATATAAAGATCGATCTTTCAAATGGTGAAAATCATACTCTAACACCTCTTGCCTATGCTATGGGTTTTAGTAACCAGAAAGTTATTAAAAATATTTTAGATGTAATTAAAGATAAAGCGATATTAGAAGCAGTACTTACTACTGCAAATATAAGTTTGAAGTTCAAAAACGGTGCGGAACATGATATAACACTGCTTGCCCATGCTACAATTCTTTATAATCAGGAAGTTATTAAAAATATTCTAGATGTAGCTGAAAAGAATAATATGTTAGAAAAAGTTTTCGCTAGTATAAAAAAAGATCATCTTAACAAAACCAAGAATATTTTAGAAATACTAAAAAATCAAGAGCAAGATGAAGAGCAAAAAGCTAAAATTGATGGTTGGCTAAAAATACTTGCAAAGAGCATATCTAGTTGTGAAAGTAAAGATGATACTAACAAAATTAAATGGAAAGAGGAAGTTAACGAGATATTCCACAATCAAGAGCAAGAGGATTGGCAAGTAACCCTTAAAAGGATCATGCCTAATCACAAAAATAAAGATATTTATAATGATGTACTTAAGGAAATTTTAGACTCATCATCAAAAGATCCACAGCACATTGCTGATAGGCTAACAGTACTTAAAAAGATCATGTCTGGTTGTGAAAGTCAGAAACAATCTTCAGTAGCTGAAAGCAGCGTACCTCAAACTGAAGGAAATATAACTGATGAAAGTAGTACATCTGAAATAAGTATTATGCCCGATTGTGAAAGTAATGAACAGTCTTCAATGGCTGAAAGCATCGTTCCTAAAACTGAAGGAAATATAACTGATGAAAGTAGTACATCTGAAATAGAGAGTAGTAAACAAAAAGACAAAGTAAAAACTACTAATAAACCAATAATAATTGGCTGTGTTTATGGTGCTATAGCTGCATTGGCAACTGGTGGTGGATGTTTTGCTGCTGGTGTTGCATTACCGATATTGGCTTTAATTGGTATAGCTATAGCTGCTGCTCTAGTAACAGGACTTGTTGCTGGTGGTATTACATATGTAATTTCAAAGCCTAGTGAGAATCTAGATATAGTTAATGTAGGACAAGGAGTTGTTGATACAGGGGTAAATATAACAGAGTAGTTAAGTGAAAGGAAGAAGTCTATTCTTCCTTTTCTCAAAGTTTTTTTTGTTGATCATATATTCACAGAATTAAGTTCGATAGGTTGCTGTATAAAAGATTGGGAAGTAGTTTTGTTAGTATTGAAAATTATAGCTCTTTTCCTAATAGTCGGAACATGATAGAACAGGTAAAGTAGTGAGGAGATGTGAATGCCAGCAGCATATAGTTATGATTTAAGGAAAAAAGCATTGGATGTAGGAGAAAGTAGAGCATTTGTAGCCAAGAGGTTCAAAGTTAACATTCTATGAATGGCAAAAAGGTGCAAGAAAATAGGCGATTTTAAATCAAAATGTAGATCCAATAGAGCGTGATTGATATCTTTCTAGTAATAGTGTAACAGCTTTTATTAAGATATTTTTTTACCATACGACAGCAATAACAAATGAGTTTACTGAAGTTATTACTGAAAGAGTTGTTAGACCAAATATTGCGGAAAATTCTCAAAAAAGCAGGAGTGCGTGAGTTTAAATCACAGCTGCATGAGCATTGTTACTTAATAGCAATCTCCATCAACAAGCTACTTGCATGAAACTGTCATATGATGAAACTAGATTCCACATTCATGCACTTAAATAAGGATGACAGCAGATACTAGAATGACGAAATCGTTATTCTGCTACGCATTATCGCCGTATAACTATAGCTATATATGAACTAAAAAAGTAATATTCACTAGATCTTAATATTTTAGATCTATATTTCAATAAAATATTACAATTAGTATGAATGATCCATTTAAAAGTGAGGATTATAAAAAAAATCTCGATTCTCTGATCAAAGTTATAAAGCTAGGGAATTCAGAGAAACAATATGGTAAAACAGTAACAGATTTATCTCATGCTTTAGAGGGTTTTACAGATAAGGCAGAAGATGTAGCTAAACTTGTTATACGTGATGACTTGAATAATTGTGTAAAGAAGGCAAATAAAAAGCCATTAATTCTTAGGATATTCAATAGAATATTAGGAAGAGATGTTTCGATTAGGAATATAAGTAATTTTATAAAAGATAAATTGCCTCCTTCAACTGCTAGAACAGTAATCGAATATACAGATGTTATTCAAAAAATTTCAGATTTAGAGCGAATAGAAAGAAGTCAAGATAAATATAGGTCATATGGAGTAAATTTAGAAAATAGACAGCAAAAGAAAAATCTCTTATATGAGCGAGAAGATTCAGGTTATGGAGGTTCATTAAACGAAGATCCTGAGTATGAAGAAATATCAAATTATCAAGAGGAAAAGAGCAAATCTTTAACAAAAGATTTGAGTAATCTACAATCAATTAAAGAGGAGCCGATTTATGCAACAATTCCTAAAGAACATATAGAAGCAAAAAGAGAAAATAGGAAGAAACAACAACTTCAATCTCTTGCACCACCAAAACCACCAAGAGTACCACCAGTACCAGAGAAAATGTTTACTATCAATCAAAAAATTAGACAAGAACCGAAAAAAGATAAACCTGCAGTACCACCAAAGCCTAAAGATTTAGACGAAAAAGTAAGCACAGAGCAAAAAATAGTAGTGGAAAAATCAGCTGAGAGTAAACCTACACTACCACTAAAATCTGAAAATCAAGATGGTAAAGAATCAGCAAAAAAAGCTGATGGACCAAAAGTACTAGTAGTTGCTATGAAAAAAGAAGTGACTCGCGAGAGTAGTAAAGTAAAGGCATTAAAAGAAAGATTTGAGCAAAATCAAGTAAAGAACGTGTTGCCTGCTGAAAACAAAACTGCTTCAGTAACACAAACGGATATCAGTGTGAAGAGAAAACAATCTCGTTCATTTCCAGTAGGGAATAAAAAATCTTCGATCAACCATCTTGCCAGCAAAAATTTACCTTCCACGAATGTAAGTGTAAAAGAAATGGTTAAAAAATTTGAAGGAAGAAAAGGTGAAAGATAGTAATATTTGGGTATTTCCCTACTCATGAAAATTAGCTCTTATCATAACATTTTCACAGCCATAAGAGGAAGTTTTTATAAGATTGGGGCTAAAGAAAACTTGCATGTAAATGTATCAAGGTATAAAATTATGAATATTAAGAACGAATAGGTTAGTTATGAATCTTGTAACAAAATCCGCTATCGATTTTACTGCTTCGGCTGTTCTTGCTAGTGGAAAAATAGTTGATGATTTCTGTTTAAGTAAACATATAAAGGATAAGTATGCTGTCCTTTTTTTCTATCCACTTGATTTTACTTTTGTCTGTCCAACTGAGTTGATATCATTTAGCAACAAAATAGAAGATTTTTCAAAACGTGATGTTGAAGTGATAGGAATAAGTATAGATTCAAAATTTTCACACTATAAATGGCGAAACACTCCAGTTAATGATGGTGGTATTGGAGAGGTTAGCTACAATTTAGTGTCTGATATCAAAAAGTCTATATCAAGAGACTATGGGGTCTTATATGACGACTCAATTGCACTAAGAGCAACTTTTGTTATTGATGATAAATTTGTTGTACGTCATCAATCGATAAATGATTTTCCTTTGGGACGTAATGTCGATGAGTTTATTAGAATTATTGATGCAATAAAACATAATGAAGAGCATGGTGAAGTATGTCCAGCAGGGTGGAAAAAAGGTAAGCCAGCAATGCAGGCAAGTGATGAAGGAGTGGCTGATTATCTAAACTCACACAGTGCAGAATTATAAATTGAGTACAAAAGTTCTTATTATTGGATCTGGAGCAGCGGGTTATGCTGCTGCTATATATGCAGCACGTGCAAATTTAGAGCCAATTGTAGTAACAGGAATGCAACCTGGTGGTCAGCTTACAATTACTACGGATGTTGAAAACTATCCAGGTTTTATTTCTATACAAGGTCCAGAACTCATGGAACAAAAGAGGTTGCATGCAGAGAAGGCGGGAGCAAGAATAATAGACGATGAGATAAAAAGTGTAGAACAACTTGAGGATTCTAATGAGTATAGATTTAGATCTTGTGGTAATGCTAGTGACTACTATTCGAATGCAATTATAATCGCAGCTGGTGCGCAAGCGAAGTGGCTTGGCCTGGAGAGTGAAAAGAAATTTCAAGGTTACGGAGTTTCGGCATGCGCAACTTGTGATGGTGCATTTTTTAGAAATAAAGTTGTAGCTGTGGTTGGTGGTGGAAATACTGCTGTTGAAGAAGCAATATTTTTAACTCGATTTGCTAAGGAAGTTATACTGATACACAGGCGTGATAAGTTAAGAGCAGAGAAAGTAATGCAAGACAGGCTCTTTAAAAATGATAAGATAAAGGTAATATGGAATCATACCGTAGAGCAGATTCTTGGAGAAGAAAATCCTAAAAAAGTTACTGGCATTACAATTAAATCGACAGACATCAATAAAACCCAGGAATTGAAAGTAGATGGAGTGTTCATTGCAATTGGGCATGCACCAAATACAGGTATTTTTAAGGGCTTTGTTGAAATGGATCAGCAAGGTTATATAATTACGAAACCTGGAACAACTCTAACCAGTAGGGCAGGGGTGTTTGCCGCTGGCGATGTTCAAGATAAGGTATATCGCCAGGCAGTAGTTGCCGCAGGAACAGGGTGCATGGCTGCACTTGATGCAGAAAAATTTTTGGAATCATAATTAGTTCTAAAATTTTTAACTAAATTACTTGCAATTTTCTTTGTTTTTTTTATAATTATGTTAATAAATTATAGGTTGAGGAGAATTTAGTATGCTTTCGGGAAGTAATGTAGATTTTAGAAGAAGGGTTGTTAGTGATGTAGGATTACGAACTCAAAATCAAACAACTTCAGGACAATCAACAACAAAATTATTTAAAGCTATTGATGATGAAAATCTAGGGGATTTTAAGCGAGCTCTGGCAGAAGGTGCGAATGTTAATGCGTTTGATGAGGGATATACACCATTAATGACTATTATCATGGGTGGTGATGATAGTCCTACAAACTTAAAAATGATGACTTTGCTTTTACAGCACCAGAATTTAAATGTTAATATTCAAGAAGCTAAAGAACTCAATACAGCTCTACATCTAGCTTTTCGTATGGAAAATAGGAGTTTCGTACAGATGTTACTTAGACATCCTGAATTGAATCCAGTCATTAGAAATGATTATGAAGATCGTTATGGGAGAAGAAAAAGTTACACTCCTAAAGAATATATTGAACAAATTGGGAGAGAGCAGGAGAAAGATTTTTCACATCTTACAAAAGAAATACAAAAAGCACAAACAGGAAAACAATTATTGAATGCTCTTTCTCATGGAAATTTCCATGAAGCAAAAAGACTATTAAATGAAGAATTCAACCCTAATTGCTGGAAAAGAAATTTCAATGGAGAAATAGAAACGCTGCTTAGCCTGATTATCAAATCATGTTTACAAGGAATAACACAAGATAACGAGGAAGTATTGACTAAACTTTTAGAACATAAAGACCTAGATTTTAATCAAATAAAACCGATACCAGCTATAGAGCAAAATCCATGGGTGAAGCAAATAATTGAGCAAGTTATGAAGGAGCGATTAACTGATGCTATTAATAGAAAAGATTTGGGTGATGTAAAAGAATTAGTAGAAGATCACTGCTTCATAAATCGTGCAATTGTCAACGCTGTGTTGGGGAATGTTAATAATCCAAGTGAATCTATTAAAAATTATCTCAATGAGAAATTTCCTGCAAGTGCAGAGCAACCTGTAGCAAATACACATAATGTTCAATCAGAAATAAACGATGAGTTTATTGCTCAAGAATTGCAGCGACTTGAAAACCTGGAAGGTGAACTTGAAAGAACAAAGGCTCAACTTGCAGAAAAAGAGCAAGAGTTGAATAGGACCGTAGATGAAAGAACAAGAGACACTGACAAAATTTCACAGTTAGAAAAGGAGTTGAGACAAGTAAGGCAGGGTAATCAGGAAAGAATTCACACTCTCACTGATCAAGTAGCTCGACTTACTAGAGAAAAAAGTCAACTTAAAAACCTTAGAGATGAGCTTGAAAGAACAAAAACTCAACTTAGAAAAAAAGAGCAAGAGTTGGATAGGGTTGTAAGTGAAAGAGACACTAACAAAATTTCACAGTTAAAAAGGGATTTTAGTCAACAGAGATCAGAACTTCAAACTCAAAATCAAGACTTAAATAACAAAAACAGAAAACTTTCAGAAGCAAGCATTTATAATAGAAGGCAAAGTAACTATGCCTCTGCCTCTTTTGTGTTATCTGGAGCGTTTGCTATTGGTGCATGTTTAACAATATCGAATTTAGAAATATGTATTTCACTTGCTGTAGCTGCATTTGTCTTCCTTACAATTGGATGCTACTGTTCATATAAAGCAAGTACAGTACTGAGTGATGTGATAAGCACTGAATTTGGTAATGTTATCAGTTTAAGATAGAGTTAAGGTTTTTACTTCTTGTCTAAACTCTTCTGAAAATTTTTGTACATCCTGAAAATACCTTGATAATTCGAGTGAATGTAAACCTGAGTGGTTTCAAGACTGAAATAGTTGTTGTAAACTTGCTTCTATTATCTTTTAGTTCAAGAAATTAAAAGTTTAACGATGAGAATTATAATTACAGACCAAAGTAAAAAGTAGGCTTTTCCATTTGATTTATTTTTCACCTGTAATTTTTTGTCAGCTATTAGGTTTAATTTTTCTATAAGGCTAAATATTCCCTGAATTGCTTTTATGGGATAAGAGCTTTTAATTTTTTCCCTATACCCTATTTTACTTTCATGTTGATTGTTTATCCATGTTTCAACTACTTTCCACATATTGATTTCTGGATAGACTTTCCTACATGTTCCTTCTAATAAAATCATAGTTTTCTGCAGCAATAACAATTGTGTTTGAACTTTCATATCAAAATCACCAGTTATTTTTAGTAGCTGAGTAAGTAATCGAGCAAATGAAATCTTCTGTATAGGCTGTCCAACAATGGGCTCACCTATTGCTCTGCAAGCTGTAACAAAATTTCTATGCTGTGATGGAACATAACCGGCTCTAAAGTGCATTTTTGCAACGTGATCATAATCCCTATTTAAAAAGCCTTTGAGTATCTCTATAACGTAATAGCATGTCTCACGATCTATTCTACCCATGATTCCACAATCCAGGGCAATAATATTGTTATTACTATCGATCATTAAATTTCCAGGATGCATATCAGCATGAAAAAAACAATCCCTATATACCTGATTACAAAAAGATTCTATAAGATTGATAGCTATTTGCTTTCGGTTATTCAGCTTTTCAACTTCGTATATTGGTATAGCTTCCATCCATTCTAATGTTAAAACCTTTTTTGAAGTTCTACTCCAATCTATTTCAGGTACGTAGAAACCTCTGTCATGTTTAGTATTTTCCTTCAGTTCCGAAGAGTGGGCAGCCTCAAAGCGTAGATCTAACTCTAATCGGCAAATTTCAGCAAAAGTTTTGACTAATTCAACTGGCTTCAGCCTTTTTGATTGTTCACTAAATTTTTCTGCAATTTCTGCAAGCCAAGAAAGCATTTTTATATCCCTTGAGAATGTTTTCTCAATATTTGGCCTCAAAACCTTTACAGCAACTTCCTTACCCTCAATTGTAACTGCTCTATGCACCTGAGAAATTGATGCTGCTGCAATTGGCTTTTCAGAAAAACTTGAAAAAATATCGCTTAATTTACAATTAAACTCACTTTCTATAGTTTTAACTGCTATTTTATACGAAAATGATGGCAATCTATCACATATCAATAGCAAGTTATTTGTTATGTCCTCATTTAAAATATCAGTGCGTGATGAAATGGATTGCCCAAATTTAATGAACACCGGACCTAATCTTTCAAGAGCACGCTTTAGTTTATGACCTTGTATTTTATTTATTGATTTTTTTGATGGTGGAAGTAAATAAGGTAACACATTGTAGCGTGTTAGCACTGTAGTTATTTGCAGAAGACGTAGAATATTTTGAATCATTTCGCTGCGTAACTGCCAAATATTTCATTTATCTCCATAATTTCATCAGGTTTACCTTGATAATAGATAGTATTATTTATGCAAATTATGTAATCTGAGGATGGTAGAGCAGAGTTAAGGTCATGAGAAGTCATGAGAATCGACACTGATCGTTCTTTTGCGATTTTATTTATAATATCATAAAATTTAGATCGTGCGTTAATATCCATTGCACTGACTGGCTCATCTAAAATGATCAAATCAGATTCTGAAATTAAACAGCGTGCAAGCAGCAGTAATTGTGTTTGTCCTGAAGAGATTTCTAATACTTGATTTTTTAGGATGTTACCGATACCAACCAATTCTATTGCTTCTGTAACAATGGGTTGATTTTTCTTCAATTTCTTCGAGGAGCTATTGAAAAGGAAAGACTCAACTGTTATTGGCATCAAATTACCAATACTAAAATTTTGTGGCATATAGCTAATTTTTATATTGTTAGCGAATACAATACTGCCAATAAAACCTTTATTTATACCAGCAACTGCTTTCACTAAAGAGGTTTTACCTCCGCCATTTGGACCAAGTATTGTAACTATATCTCCTCTTTGTACTGATATGTTGATATTATCAAGAACTTTTTTGTTACCGTATGAAAGAGTAAGGTTTTCTATTTTTAGAATGCAGTTATTGACACTACTTAATTTTTTGGCAAAAATTGACTTCTTCTCAACATTTATATGAGACATTTACTGTTTTTTTTTCTATTACTTTCATTTACATTATACTACAATAGTGCCTTTTCATCCAATTTAAAAATTGTAGCTACAATCAAACCTATACACTCACTTGTAGCTTCTGTTACAGATGGAATTTCAAAGCCAGAACTACTAATGTACGAAGTAGTGTCTGAACATAACTACATGCTCAGGCCTTCAGACGCAAGTAAATTAGAATCCAGCAATATTATATTTTATATCGATGATTCTTTGGAAACATTCATTAAAACTTTCGCTAAAGAAAATAAGAAGTTAATACCGCTATCAAGTGCAATCGATCTACTTCCTGCTCGAACACATTCATTTTCTAGTCACATTCAAGATGAAAAAGATTTGCATATTTGGCTGAGTCCTGAAAATGCAAAAAGTATGATACTTTCTATCAGTGCAACATTATCTAATATAGATAAAGAAAATGCCTATCGATACAATACTAACGCAGAGGAGGCTATAAGAAAGATAGACCAAGAAGTAGAAAAAATTACGAAAGAATTGGATGAGTTAAAAAATCAAAAATACATAGTTACTCACGATGCTTATCAATATTTCGAAAAATATTTTGATTTAAGTTACCCAAGCGCCATTCTTTCTATAGAAGAAGATTCTTACATAGGTATGAAGAGTTTAATGAAATTAAAAAAGGTAATGAAAGAGGAAAACGTTAAATGTATTGTTTCTCATTCACGAGAGGATAGCATAAAGCCTAATGTCTTTTCTAGTGACGTAAAAATGGTGATTCTTGATCCTATTGGATCAGATGTAGAGCCTGGAAAGGATGCATATCTAGATATAATCAGCAGCATTGCACAAAATTTCAAGTCTTGTTTCACTGAGTAATGAGTTCTTTTATCTATTCAGATAGCATTGCAAACTTAGTGCTTTCTATTCTAATCACAACTATACCGACATTATCTACCAGAAGTATATCATCCCATTCTGGGATCCAGTTAAGTTGGTAAGCATAAAAATATTATGTTAAAGCACAACGTTCTTGATGAGATTAGGGCAAGCCAATGTCAGCTACTTGAATGACACTAATCCTTGCTCTACTGGATCTATATTTTTTCCTGGATCCCAGTGCCAAGGCACCGGGATGACAACGTCTGCTTGATTTTTTATCTACTAATGTGTGATATTGCAGGTTCCAGAGCGTTTTCTGTGTTTTTTACTTTAGGTTATTGAATATTCAATAACCTTTATTAATTTCAGTTTCTCTTGCCTTAATATTGTTTAGCTCTATCGTTATAGTGTAACTTGGTTATAAATTGTATATAACAATAAACTTACTTTAATTTTTCTTCTTTAAATAATACGTGTCTTCTGACTACTGGATCATACTTCCTAAACTCGAGCTTCTTGGGAAGGCTCTTAGGATTACGTTTTTTTACATAAAAACAGCCTGTTAGTTTCTCTTCTCCAGTTTTTGTTGTTTTAGTTGCAGTGCTAACTAGCTTGACAAGCAAAGAAGCATTTTTTTTCGCCATAGTTGTTAGTGATATAATAAACTCTATGCAAGTTTATTACGCAAAACACTGAAAGTCAACCCAATAATGCAGATCGCAAAATTCTTGACAATCAATAATATATTAAGTAGTATAAGAACATTTCAGAATGAAAAGTAGACGGTAAATAAGTGGCGAATGATGGCAAAAGGTTATTATTGATAGAAAGTACTACCTGTTCTAACGAGGTAAGGGTTGCCCTACTAGTTAATGGTAGGGTTGTAGAGTTTGAACAAGAATTCAAGGAAAAAAGACAATTAAGAGGTAATATATACGTTGCTTATGTAAAGCGTATAGAGCCTGCTTTGCAGGCCGTGTTCATTGAGTATGGAAAAAATAAGCAAGGTTTTTTGTCTTTTTCTGAGATATCTCTAAATTACTTTAATATTCCAGAAAAAGAGAAGGAAATTTTCCCTGATGAAGACTATTCGAGCGGTGTGGACTGTTCAAATGATAATTGCACAGAAGAAGGCCTAGATTCTACAGCTAGTAATGAATCCAGCAGTGGTTTTGTGAGGGGGGTACCTTTACATAGAAAATATAAGTTACAAGATGTGATTTCAGTAAATCAAAAGTTATTAGTTCAATTAACTAAAGAAGAACGAGGAAATAAAGGAGCTTCATTTACAACATACGTAACTTTGGTCGGTAGATACTGTGTTTTCATGCCCAATTCCATAAGTAGGGGTGGAGTATCTCGCAGAATTGAAGATACCAACGTTAGAAAACAGTTAAAGGATATATTAAATTCAATAAATTTACCAAAAGGCTCAGGTTTAATAGTAAGAACTGTTGGTGCAGGAAAAAGTAAGAAAGAAATTGAGCAAGATTACAATAATTTGACCTTATTATGGCAAAATATCCAGCAAAACTTCTCTTCTTTAAATGTTCCATCATTAATTTACAACGAAGCAGATGTAGTTATGAGATCTGTACGTGACTTTTGTAGTAATGATACAGAAATTATAGTATCTGATAGAGAAGTTTGTGAAGCGGTAAGAAAATACACTAAAAATGTGTTACAAGGAAAATTGCGTCCTAGATTATATAGAGGTTCTGTTCCAATCTTTACTTACTATCGAGTCGAAGATCAAATTTCTGAATTATATAGCAATAGAGTAGAATTGCCATCTGGTGGGTCTTTGGTGATAACCTTAACTGAGGCATTTGTTTCAATAGACGTAAATTCAGGGAAAATGACAGGAGAAGATAACATAGAAGAAACAGCTTATAGAACTAATATGGAGGCATTATCTGAAATATCAAGGCAAGCGAATCTCAGGGGCTTATCAGGGTTAATAGTTGTTGATTTTATTGACATGTTGAAACTTGAGTATTGCAAAAATGTTGAATTTGCTATCAAGCAGGCGTTTAAAGATGATAAAGCTAAAGTTCAATTTAGCTTTATCAATGACTTTGGTTTAATGGTCTTTTCAAGACAAAGAATTAAACCAAATGTACAGGAAATTAATACTACAGAGTGCTTACGCTGTAAAGGTATTGGAAGAGTGAAGTCAAACGAAGTGGTTGTTGCATCGATACTAAGGGATTTGCAACATATTGCTAATAAAAATCAAAATAAGTCCTTTGATTTAATAGCACGCAGTGCAGTTATAGCGCACATTTTTAATAATAAGCGTGATATGGTTTCTACAATCGAAAAAGAGTTCAATATTACATTAAATGTTAGTATTGATAATAGTTTAGATGCAGATACATTTATTTTAAAGCAAGGAGACCATATTAATTTTAATGCTTATAAGCCATTGCAGAATTCTGGATGTCAAATTGTGAATAGCAGGGATAAAGAAGCTGGTAAACTACCGGGCAACTTTTGGTTAACTAAATGGCTTTCGCGCCTTTTGGGCTCTAACAACTAAACGGGACTTGTAATTAACGAGTTTTATACTTATATATTTTACATCAGATAATATTTAAAAGGGAGTATTCATTATGGGAAGAGCAATAGGTATAGATCTTGGAACAACAAATTCTTGTGTTGCAATAATGCAAGGCAAGGATGCAAAAGTAATCGAGAATAAAGAAGGAGCAAGAACTACTCCATCTATAGTTGCATTTACTTCATCTGGAGAAAGGTTGATTGGCGCTCCAGCAAAAAGGCAAGCAACTACCAATGCAAATAATACTTTTTTTGCAACTAAGAGATTGATAGGTCGCCAATATAGCGATCCTGAAATGAAGAATCTAGGTGTACCGTATAAGGTATTTGCAGCAAAAAATGGTGATGCATGGGTTAAAACAACTGATGGTAAAGAATACTCTCCTAGTCAAATTGGTGCATTTATACTACAAAACCTGAAAGAAGCAGCTGAGGCTTATCTTGGGGAAGAAGTAAAGGATGCTGTGATAACAGTGCCGGCGTACTTCAATGATTCTCAACGTCAAGCAACAAAAGATGCAGGAAAAATTGCTGGATTAAATGTTCTCAGAATAATTAACGAACCAACTGCTGCAGCACTTGCTTATGGTCTTGATAAAAAGCACGGACACACAATAGTAGTGTATGATCTTGGTGGTGGTACATTTGATGTTTCAGTTCTTGAAATAGGTGACGGAGTTTTTGAAGTAAAGGCTACAAATGGTGATACTCACCTTGGAGGGGAAGACTTCGATAATGCAGTAGTAAATTATTTACTGGGTGAATTCAAGAAAAGTAATGGCATTGATTTGAAAAACGATCCAATGGCTATGCAAAGAATCAAAGAAGCTGCAGAAAAAGCAAAGGTAGAATTGTCAAGTGCAATGGAAACAGAAGTAAATCTACCGTTTGTTACAGCTGATGCAAGTGGCCCAAAACACTTAAATATGAAGCTAACAAGAGCAAAGCTTGAAAGTTTAGTGAATGATTTAATTGAAAGGACTATAATTCCTTGCAAAAAAGCTCTTGAAGATGCTGGTTTGTCTGCTAGTCAAATTGGTGAAGTAGTTCTTGTTGGTGGCATGACTCGTATGCCAAAAGTCATAGAGAAAGTTAAAGAATTCTTTGGCAAAGATCCACACAGAGGGGTTAACCCTGATGAAGTTGTAGCAATTGGAGCTGCAATACAGGCGGGAATCATTCAAGGTGATGTAAGAGATGTATTACTACTTGACGTAACTCCACTTTCTCTTGGTATTGAAACTCTAGGGGGAGTGTTCACTCCACTTATTGAACGTAATACTACTATTCCCACAAAAAAATCTCAGGTGTTTTCAACTGCAGAAGATAACCAAACAGCCGTTACAATTAAGGTACATCAAGGTGAAAGAAAATTGGCGATTGATAATAAACTGCTTGGTCAGTTTAGTTTAGAAGGAATACCACCTGCTCCTCGTGGGGTTCCTCAAATTGAGGTGACATTTGATATAGATGCAAATGGAATAGCGCATGTTTCTGCAAAGGATAAAGCTACTGGAAAAGAGCAAAAAATACGTATTCAGTCTTCAGGTGGTTTATCGGAGGATGAAATAAATCGGATGGTGAGAGAAGCTGAGGAAAAAGCACAAGAAGATGAAAAGCGTAAGAAATTTATTGAAGTGAAGAATCAAGCGGATAGTTTAGTTCATTCTACAGAAAAATCTTTGACAGAATATGGTGATAAAATTTCTCCAGAAGATAAATCTGCTATTGAGAATGCAGTTAATGAATTAAAGGAAGTTAGTAAGTCTGATAATATTGATGATGCTGATTCAATACAACAGAAGGTTACTAATCTTTCTCAACTTTCTATGAAGCTTGGAGAAGCTATGTATAAGGAATCTCAACAACAACAAGGTGGAGAAAGCTCATCCACAACAAATAATGAGGAAGAAAAAGTAGTAGATTCTGATTATCAAGACATAGATAATAAAGAAGAGAATAAGTAATTGCGATTGTCATCCAAGTAGCTGATACTGGGATGACAAGAGGAGCGTATTGTTGCTTAAAGGAACTATTGTGGATATTATTAAGACAATAGAAGAAAAATTACGCGATTCAATAGGTGTAATTGATATTAATATTATCGATGAATCAGCAAAGCATGTAGATCATTATTTTGTTTCTTCTTCGACACTACCTTCACATATCAAATTAGTATTAATATCTAACGACTTTTCTGGAATGAGCTCTTTAAAGAGGCATAAATTGATCTATGAATTATTAAAGAGTGAAATAGAGCGATTACATGCGATTTCTCTTCACTTGTATACGCAAAGCGAATACAATCTAAAAAATAAATAGTAGAAACGTGAGAGAAGAGTCTTTATTAGTTAAAGCAGGAAGAAAATTTAATGATTATAAAGGGTCGATGAACCCACCAGTTTATCATTCTTCTACTATATTATTTCCTACTTACAAGGACTACTTAAATGCAGCAAATGGAGAAAGTATATACGATGTAATCAATGATGGTGTTGCAAGGGATTACAGTTACAGTAATGTTGGTACGCCTACTGTTCATTATTTTTCAAATGCACTGGCTGAAATTGAGGGTAGGGGACAAGCACTCATCTACCCTTCTGGATTATTTGCACTTACTTTTGCTATTTTGACTTTCACTAAAGCAGGTTCACATGTCCTGATACAAGATAATAGTTATTATAGGCTAAAGAGATTTGCCGAAAATGAGCTACCAAAAAGAGGAGTAGAAGTAACTTTTTATAATCCGACACAGGATATAACTGATTTAGTTCAGAGTAATACTTCACTCATCATGATTGAGACTCCTGGTTCTATAACGTTTGAGATTTCAAATATAGAGCATATAGTAAAAGTTGCTAAAGCACGTGGAATCTTAACCGTTTGTGACAATTCATGGGCCACTCCTTTGTTGTTTAAGCCGCTTGATTATGGAATTGATGTTGCACTATACGCGGTGACAAAGTATCTAGCCGGTCACTCAGATTTAGTGATGGGAGCTATGGTTGCTGAAGGTAAAATTTTTAAATTGCTTTATGAGAGCTATAAAAATTATGGAGTCACCATTCAATCGCATGACTGTTACCTTGCACACAGGGGACTTAGAACACTGCAAACACGCATGAGGAAGCATCAAAGTACAGCAATACAAGTAGCAAAGTGGCTGGAAAAACATCCAAAAATCAAAAAAGTCTTATACCCCGCACTTTTTTCCTATTCTCAGCATGATTTATGGAAAAGTTATTTCAAAGGGGCAAGTAGCGTATTTAGTATAGTACTCGATAGAGAATATTCATGTGAGGAACTAAGCTGCATGGTTGATCACATGAAAATTTTTGGCATCGGTGCTTCTTGGGGAGGATGTGACAGTTTGATATTACCAATAGAACATAGATCTATGTCAAGATCTGTAATGAATTCAGATTATGGTGGAAGTTTTGTGCGAATATTTTGCGGACTAGAAGATCCTGAAGATTTGATTTTTGACTTGAATACTGCATTAATAAGACTGCCATGTTCAAGTGTTAAAGATGATTGTGAGACTGAAAGAGCTACTGCATAACATTGTAAATGCTGACTTTGATATTGAAATCAAAGGCGTCACATGTAATCCTAAGAGAGTTAAAGAAGGTTACCTTTTTGTTTGTGTGTCAGAAAGGAGTAAAGAACACGTAACATGTCTTCCTAATGGATGTGTACACAACTGTGTAGACGTTGTAATACAAGGGGCCAAGAAAGATGTCATCCCAGTGCTCAGACACTGGGATCCAGAAAATTTAATTGTAAACAAGCATACTAGACAATTGTATAATGAAAACTGGATTCCAGTGTCCGCTACTCGAATGACAAGTACTCCAAGTTTTGCAGTGCTTTACCACTCGGACCCTCAAGGAATATACAGTGAAATAGTCAGCAGGTTTTATCAATTCAAACAACCTAAATATGTTGCTGCTGTAACTGGTACGAATGGTAAAACTTCAGTGGTGGAATTTTGTCGCCAGATTTGGCAAGATAATGTAGCGTCTATAGGAACACTGGGAACATGTGTCAATAATAATAGAAAAGATAATAGCCTTACAACGCCAAGTGCAGATGATCTTTATTCCACATTGCGTGACATAAATAATAAGAACGTAGAACACTTAGCATTAGAAGCTTCAAGCCATGGAATCGATCAATACAGAATCCATGGACTCAGGCTCAATGCTGCAGCTTTTACTAATTTCTCTCAAGATCATTTGGACTATCACAAAAGTATCGATGAGTATTTTGAGGCCAAGAAAAGGTTGTTTGATGAGGTATTGCCAAAAGAAAAAACAGCGATTTTAAATGCAGATATAGGCGAATATGGAGAGTTGCTCAACATAGCTGAAAAGCGTGGCAACAAAGTTATAACCTATGGAAAAAAAAACTCTGACATTACTTTATTAAAGCAGATACCCACTGCCAATGGTCAATACCTGACAATTCAAATCGGTGATGAAATTTATAACGCATTTTTTCCGATTTTTGGGCAATTTCAAGCATATAATTTGTTGTGTGCAATCGGTATAGTTATTTCATCTGGTATGGACTATCAAAGAATGTGTATAGATAAACTCGCTTCTCCATCTGGAAGAATGGAAAAAGTGAACACTTTTGCATTTGTCGATTACGCTCATACTCCAAGTGCACTCAAACAAGCTCTGTTGTCTTTAAAATGGCACTTCAATAAAAAGATAGTTCTAGTGTTCGGTTGTGGCGGGAATCGTGATCAAACAAAACGTGCAGAGATGGGTAAAATAGCACAAATGCTTGCAGGTAAAGTTATAGTCACAGATGACAATCCGCGTGATGAAGATCCGGGGAAAATTCGTCACGATATTTTGTTACATTGCCCTGATGCACTGGAGATAGGAGATAGAAAAAAAGCTATAGAGAAAGGTATAAATATAGCACATGATGAAAATATGATTCTGCTAGTTGCAGGAAAAGGACATGAAAGATTCCAAATAATAGAAGGCCAAGCCCTTGAATTTAGTGATGTTGAAGTTATTAGAGAGGGCCAAAAATTTGCTACTGCTGTTTTGCTCTCTCCTTCATCCAATGCCTGAATGGCTTTTTTCCTTAAGTCATAACTGTACGCTGCTGGCATTTTTACCTTCTTGTTACACTAAATCACTATCTTATCTTGTTCCTACTATTATGAGAAGAGCTATACAAGGATATGAAAGTGGAGATTGTGGTTACAAGATTAGTGAGAGAATATAGAAAAATTGAGGATGAAATGTTGCGTGATATAGTTGTATTAAACAAGACTTGATCTGACACTTTAAAAAAGTAAGTTATAAAATAATAAAAGAAAGGAGTGTTAGAAATGAGTACGATACAAACAAAAATACTAAAGCCGAAACTAGGATTGCTAGAGCTAGCAAAACAGCTTGGAAATGTGTCTCAAGCATGCAAGGTTATGGGATATTCAAGGGATACATTTTATAGATTCAAAGAACTATATGAAAATGGAGGAGAAGAAGCGCTGCATGAGATAAGCAAGAAAAAACCACTTATGGCAAACAGAGTCTCTGAAGACATGGAAAGAGCTGTAGTTAATATTGCAACAGAATTTCCTGCATATGGACAACAAAGAGCTGCAAATGAACTGAGAAAAAGGGGCATAATAATCTCTGAAGGTGGAGTGAGATCTGTATGGCTGAGAAATGACCTTGAGACCTTCAAAAAAAGACTGAGGGCTCTTGAGGCAAAAGTTATGCAAGATGGAATAATTCTAACAGAGGAGCAACTTGCGGCTTTAGAAAAAGTTAAAGAACAAAGGGAAGCACATGGTGAAATTGAAACAGAGCATCCAGGTTATTTAGGTTCTCAAGATACTTATTATGTAGGCAACATCAAGGGTATAGGAAGAATCTATCAGCAAACTTTTATTGATACTTATTCGAGAGTGGCTTTTGCTAAGCTTTATACAGATAAAACTGCTATTACCGCTGCTGACTTGCTGAATGATAGAGTAATACCATTTTTTGATGTACAAAGCGTGCCATTATTGCGCATTTTGACCGATAGAGGTACAGAATATTGTGGCAAACCAGAGAATCACGCTTATCAGTTATACTTAGGAATCGAAAATATTGATCACTCAAGAACTAAAGCCAATTCTCCGCAAACTAATGGCATATGCGAGAGATTCCATAAGACTATGCAAGATGAGTGTTACAATATTATTTTTCGCAAGAAAATCTACAATTCTTTGGAAGATCTGCAGATAGATGTTGATCATTGGTTGCGTTCTTATAATGAGACAAGGCCTCATTCAGGCAAATATTGCTATGGCAAAACGCCTACTCAGACTTTTCTTAATAGCAAACACATTGCTTTTCAGAAAAATATTAGTAGCATGAAACAAGAGACTGATATTAGTTTTAACTACCTCAATTCTTCTGTCAGTTAATTCATCCCTGTCAGATTAAGTTGTGTCTAGTACAGCTAGGAAAAGAGAGAATTGAAGAGATACTCCAAGCTAAGCCTGAAAAAGATATAATGTGTGCAATACTTTATTCTAAGCCTGAAAAGTCGTATTTTTTTGAGCAAAACATCGTTCAATTTGCTTTTAATCATGAATTAAGAGATATGGCTCAATCATATGATGTTAACTTTATTGAAAATGGTGGTGAGTATCTTGACCAGGGAGAAAAGATCGATAATCAAAAGGTTGGCCACAATGATGTTTCTTGGTGTAAAGATCTTTATATTTAAAAAGAAGAAAGTGAGATTGATGGTATTTTTGCACTAGTTATACATTTATCCACCAAAAAATAGTCATTTTGCTTAGATATTTGATATAATTTAGATCTATTAAAGCAAAAGCATGAATGAAGTAATAACATTTGGTTGTCGTCTAAATTTCTACGAGAGTGAGTTAATCAAAGAAGCATTAAAAAAAGCAAAGAGAGAAAATGTTGTTGTGGTGCATAGCTGTGCAGTGACAAATGAAGCAGAACGTCAAGTAAAGCAAAAAATACGTAAGATCTATAAGAATGACCCAAGTAAAGAAATTATTGTAGTTGGTTGTGCCGTTCAATTAGATCCTAAATCATATAGTGATATTCCTGGTGTAAGTAAAGTGCTAGGTAATCAAGACAAGCTAAGAGCTGAAAATTATCTACTAAATAATGATGAAATCTTAGTCAGCGATAACCAAGTAGAACCTATTCTCATTAATGGATTTGAAGATAAATCAAGGGCATTTATTGAAATTCAAAATGGTTGTAATCATAGCTGCACATTTTGCTCAATTACTGAGGCAAGAGGGAATAATCGATCTGCGCCAGTAAACAATATTATAGAGCAAATTAAGATTTTTATAGAAAATGGGTATCAAGAAGTGGTGTTTACAGGTGTTGATATTACTGATTTTGGTACAGATTTGTTTGGTAAGCAATCACTTGGTTCAATGATTAGAAGAGTTTTAAAGGATATACCACAGTTAAAGAGACTAAGACTTTCCTCTATTGATGTTGCTGAAGTCGATGATGAACTAATGGATTTAATAGCTAATGAGTCAAGACTTATGCCTCACTTACACTTGAGTCTACAGTCTGGTAATAATTTAATACTAAAGAGAATGAAACGTCGTCACAATAGAGAACAAGTGATAGAATTTTATCATAAAATGAAGAGCTTAAGACCTAATATAGCATTTGGCGCTGATATTATTGCTGGATTTCCAACAGAAACTGATGAAATGTTTCAGGATACAGTTGATTTACTGAAAAAAACAAATATAGTTTACCTGCATGCTTTTCCATATTCAGAGCGGAAAAACACACCTGCTGCACGGATGCCACAAATACCAGAGAATGTACGTAAAGAACGAGTAAAGCATCTAAGAGAAATAAATAAAGAAATGATGAGCAATTTTTATCAATCTTTGATCGGCACTAAGCAAAACGTTCTGGTTGAGCAAAATCATGCTGGTAGAGCAGAAAATTTTGCACTAATAAAGCTTGAATCAAGAGCTCAAGCTAAAAGTATTGTGAAAGCTCATGTTACAGGAATAGAAAATAATTGTTTAATTGGAAATATTATTTCTTAATTTTTGTACATTAAAGGAATATATGATATAGTAGTTATACTATAAGTGATAATTCATTTATGATAATTAGAATATCTATTGCTTTATTTTTCATCTTCATTCCGTGTGTCTATTTTTTTATTACTTACATCAGTAACAATACACACATTGAGCAAGTACAACCGTTAAAATTAGAAACAGATAATAATGAAAGTGTAATACGTTCTGAAGAGGTTGCTGAAAGAGAAATACCAATAAAATATCAAGAACTTAAAAGTAGTTCACCTTCTATTTTCCAAGCAGCTGGTCAGAAAAATATGTGGCCAAGTGTTGCAGATCAAGCTGAACCTACAAAGGAAAAATCAAAAAAACTTGATTTCTATGTTAGTGCTAACGGTGGTAAGATATACAATGATAATTCAGAAACATTTGTAAAGGGTATAAAGGAAATAGGAAAAAGGTTTATTAATTTAATCAATGCAGATGATTCTACTTGGCTAACAGATCCGGTGTCAATGCTTGCCAAGATTTTTTTAGTAAGTGAAATTGAGAGTATACAGAAGTTTAAGGGTGAAATTAATTTTCAGTGGCTTGGAAGTGTATCTTTAGGTTACTATGCCGGAGAAAATGGCCGAGTTGATTTTGAAGCCATGTATTCTATAGCCAATATTGAAGATAGTAATGCTCCCCCGTTATTTGATAAATCAGCAATCGTATTTGCGTTTTTATTCAACTTTTTTTATAGCCCCAATATTCAAAATACGCAATTTGCTCCGTACTTTGGACTTGGTATAGGACCAACAGTTTTTAGATTAAAAAAGATTAATGGATCACCAGAAAATTCAATGCCACTGAATGTTCCTTGGTTTGCTTATCAAATAAAGCTTGGTGTTGACTACTCAATAATCCCAGAAGTTAAAACCTTTCTCGGCTATCATTATTTTAGCATTCCGATACCTGTTGCAGACGATATATCCACTCATAATATTGAAGTTGGCTTGATGTTTAATTTTTAGTAATAATATCTGTTCAAGGGCATCTGAAGCAAAAGTGGTCAGTGCTTCTTTTCTTGCCATTAGACTTCTTGGATAACTTAAGAAACACGTAGTAGAAGCAATATTAGGGAAGTTATAAATTTTGAGCAGGTAAGTAAACTTGATGAAGAGAAGCTTCGAAGACTAACAGCAGTAAAAAGAAAAACCTTGGAAAAATAATAGAAATTTTAATAGAGGAAGAGGCCAAGAAAAAGGCAAGAGGAGGAAAACCAAATAAACAATGCATGTTTGTTAATAGCACTAGAATATTTGCGTAAATACCGTACATATTTCCATATAGCGCAAAGCTATGGAATAAGTGAAAGTGATTGCTAACGGCTGGATAGAAGATGCATTGATAAAACATTCAGATTTCAGGAAGATAAAGAGCTATTAAAGTCAAATGTAGAATACGAGATTTTAGTAATAGATGGCCCTATAGAGAGAGCAAAAGAGACTTAGGAAAAAAGCTTGGAATTTCATTCCAGCATATATAGCTCTTCTCATAATAGTGGGAACAAGTGAAGAAAAGCAGAATCGATAGCCTGGCGAAAAGATTTAAAAAGAGGACCGGCCCTATTTTTTGTAGCAAACCAATGATGCTCAATGTTTGTCCAGGCTGTAAAATTGGTGCAAGAAATTGCTCGAACCAGCTATTAAAAACCTCTGTATCACAATAGCCTTTGAAGGTCATGGGTGCAACGATTTTTCCCTTATTTAAATGTACTAGACACAACTTAATCTGACAGGGATGAATTAACTGACAGAAGAATTGAGGTAGTTAAAACTAATATCAGTCTCTTGTTTCATGCTACTAATATTTTTCTGAAAAGCAATGTGTTTGCTATTAAGAAAAGTCTGAGTAGGCGTTTTGCCATAGCAATATTTGCCTGAATGAGGCCTTGTCTCATTATAAGAACGCAACCAATGATCAACATCTATCTGCAGATCTTCCAAAGAATTGTAGATTTTCTTGCGAAAAATAATATTGTAACACTCATCTTGCATAGTCTTATGGAATCTCTCGCATATGCCATTAGTTTGCGGAGAATTGGCTTTAGTTCTTGAGTGATCAATATTTTCGATTCCTAAGTATAACTGATAAGCGTGATTCTCTGGTTTGCCACAATATTCTGTACCTCTATCGGTCAAAATGCGCAATAATGGCACGCTTTGTACATCAAAAAATGGTATTACTCTATCATTCAGCAAGTCAGCAGCGGTAATAGCAGTTTTATCTGTATAAAGCTTAGCAAAAGCCACTCTCGAATAAGTATCAATAAAAGTTTGCTGATAGATTCTTCCTATACCCTTGATGTTGCCTACATAATAAGTATCTTGAGAACCTAAATAACCTGGATGCTCTGTTTCAATTTCACCATGTGCTTCCCTTTGTTCTTTAACTTTTTCTAAAGCCGCAAGTTGCTCCTCTGTTAGAATTATTCCATCTTGCATAACTTTTGCCTCAAGAGCCCTCAGTCTTTTTTTGAAGGTCTCAAGGTCATTTCTCAGCCATACAGATCTCACTCCACCTTCAGAGATTATTATGCCCCTTTTTCTCAGTTCATTTGCAGCTCTTTGTTGTCCATATGCAGGAAATTCTGTTGCAATATTAACTACAGCTCTTTCCATGTCTTCAGAGACTCTGTTTGCCATAAGTGGTTTTTTCTTGCTTATCTCATGCAGCGCTTCTTCTCCTCCATTTTCATATAGTTCTTTGAATCTATAAAATGTATCCCTTGAATATCCCATAACCTTGCATGCTTGAGACACATTTCCAAGCTGTTTTGCTAGCTCTAGCAATCCTAGTTTCGGCTTTAGTATTTTTGTTTGTATCGTACTCATTTCTAACACTCCTTTCTTTTATTATTTTATAACTTACTTTTTTAAAGTGTCAGATCAAGTCTTGTTTAATACAATTTAAAACTGCAATCATGCTAACTCTCTGAGTTTTCTTACCTGATTTCAGTGCATTCTCCCTTTCTGCAATATCCGTATTTCTGTATTGTCTATATCAGA
Organism: Wolbachia endosymbiont of Diaphorina citri; assembly: GCF_013096535.2. Taxonomy (NCBI): domain Bacteria; kingdom Pseudomonadati; phylum Pseudomonadota; class Alphaproteobacteria; order Rickettsiales; family Anaplasmataceae; genus Wolbachia; species Wolbachia endosymbiont of Diaphorina citri. The sequence continues at coordinate 1,365,105 of NZ_CP051265.2, forward strand.
TTCATCAATATATACCAAATTTTTAGGGGACTTTGCCGATATGATTTTTAAAAATTCAGCTTGTTTTTCTTCGTTTCTTTCTTTATATCCATAAGTCTTTTTTTGCGTGTAAATCCAATTTTTTTTAAGCTCTATGAATAGTTTGACGACTTATATTGCCACAGCACCTCTGATTGTCTTTTACTACCGTGTTTTTTTATAAATTCTGCAAACGCATTCCGATCGGTGATTTTATGATTATGCCCTCTATTTCCTAGTTTCTTTGATTCCTGTTTCTTTCCGCCTTTTCTCCCATTTGTACAATGTTACTCTACCGATTTTGAACCTCTTTGCTACTGCTGTTTTACTTTCTCCTTCATCCAACACCTAAATGGCTTTTTTCCTTAAGTCATAACTATACGCTGCTGGCATTTTTACCTTCTTGTTACACCTCGTTCCTACCATTATGAGAAGAGCTATAAATATTCAGAAACAGCAAAATTTTTACTAGAATGTAGCACAGATCCATCATTTATTCACATGCCTAAAGCAAAGAAGGCAGGAGTCATTGCAGGTGTTACAGTTGCTATTGGGTTTCTAATAGCACTTGTTTACGCTACCTTTACTTTTAGTAGTGGATATTAGTATAGTATCTGCACTAATTAATCAGTGGAATTTACTATGAGGTTGCGTATAGAGTATCAGAGTGCTCATTGAGTAGCAAGTTAGATGATATTAGCAGCTATAATGTGCTTGCAATAGCTAATTCAATACAGTAACCGCGCCATGGCAGTGTTTGTATTTTTTCCCGGATTTACAAGGGCACTTATCGTTTCTTGAAACTTCTGGAAGTCTGCTATTTTTAGCAGAGCGTGACCTATTGCCTATTTCTTGGTTATCTGCCAACTTAAAGTGCGCTAGGCGGTGAATGGTAAGCTCCCCCCACTTTTCAAGCATCGACTCAAACATTAAGAAAGCTTCGCGTTTAAATTCATTCAGTGGGTCTTTTTGCCCCATAGCACGCAAATTTATGCTTTGTCTTAGGCTCTCTAAGACCGAAAGGTGCTCCCTCCATAAATGATCAAGTGTCATGATCATCACTTGTTTCACTATCGTATTCCACAAATCTGTAGTTTGTTGACTATTGAAATATTTTTCTTTCTCAGTAAAAAATTCTTGTATCTTGTCATTTATATAATCCAAGGCTTCTTGTTTATTCAAAAACTCTGCTAGATTAAGCGTTATCCCGTATCTTATGTGGAATTCTTTTGCAATATTTTCAACATAATCTTCGTAATAACCACTTTGTACTATACCTTCTATTATATCCTCATTTACTTCGCTATATACTTCAACTAAATCATTGATTGCATTGTTTAAAATATGATTTCTCTGCTTAAAAATAACCTTACGTTGATTGTTGATTACATCATCAAACTTTAGCAAAGACTTCCGCACATCATAATTTCTAACTTCAACTTTCTTCTGTGCTTTCTCAAGTGCTTTATTAATCCATGGATGATGAATAGCCTCGTTGTTCTTTAGTCCCACTCTTTGCAAAAAATTCCTCATTCTATCAGAACCAAATATCCTCATTAAATCATCTTCAAGTGATAAAAAGAACTTAGAAAGTCCAGGGTCACCCTGGCGGCCAGAACGTCCACGTAATTGATCATCTATTCTCCTGCTTTCATGCCTTTCGGTTCCAATAACACATAAGCCACCAGCTTTTATAGCAATTTCCTTATCTTTTTTTACTCTTTCGACTATTTCTTGATATTTTTTTTCTCTTTCATCAACATTTTTTATTTTCTCGAGCTCTACCTTTGCAATCATTTCAGCATTTCCACCAAGCTGAATATCAGTTCCACGTCCTGCCATATTAGTTGCTATAGTAATGCTTCCTGGTACTCCAGCTTGAGCTATTATGTATGCCTCTTGTTCATGATAGCGAGCATTCAATACTGAATGCTTAAGAGAATAGCTTTGCAAAAGCGCAGAAAGTTTTTCAGAGTTTTCAATACTTACCGTACCAACAAGGACTGGTTGTAGGCGTTTGTGGCATTCCTCTATGAACTTCAATACAGCACTAAATTTTTCTTTTTCTGTGCCATAAATTTCATCGTCAACATCTATTCTTTTAACAGACACATTAGTTGGAATTTTTACTACATTTAATCTATATATATCACGAAACTCCTCTGCCTCTGTTACTGCTGTTCCTGTCATACCAGAAAGTTTGTTGTACATACGAAAGTAGTTCTGAAATGTGACTGATGCTAAAGTTTGACTTTCATGCTGAATTTCAAGATTCTCCTTTGCCTCCAGTGCCTGGTGAAGACCATCAGAATATCTCCTACCTTCCATCATGCGCCCAGTAAACTCATCAATAATTACCACCTTACCGTTTTTCACTATATAATCTTTATCAGCAGTAAACAGCTTATGTGCACGAAGTGCTTGATCTATATAATGAGTCAGTATAATATTGCTAGTATCATAGAGCGAGAAATTTTCAGGAATGAGTTTATACGATTTTAATAATTCCTCCACTCGTGAAATGCCATTTTCAGTGAGGAACACTGCTCTACTCTTTTCATCGACTTCATAGTCAGAATCAACTAATTTGATTACTATTTTATTGATATGCTTGTATATCTGATTATTTTCCTCAAGTGGGCCAGAAATAATGAGCGGAGTACGTGCTTCATCAATCAGTATGGAGTCTACTTCGTCTACTATTGCATAATTGAAGCCTCTTTGAACCATATCTTCTTGAGAAAATTTCATATTATCTCGTAGATAATCAAAGGCAAGTTCATTATTTGTTGAGTATACGATATCTGCGCTATAAGCCTTTTTTCTCTCGTCGTCTGTCAAATTATTTGTAATAAATGCAACAGAAACTCCAAGAGAATTATATAATTTACTCATCCACTCTGTATCTCGTTTTGCAAGATAGTCGTTAACAGTTACGACGTGCACACCTTTTCCTTCTAAAGAATTTAGATATGCAGCTAAAGTTGCGACGAGTGTCTTTCCTTCTCCTGTTTTCATTTCTGATATCATGCCATTATGGAGAACCATTCCACCAATTAGCTGAACGTCGAAATGCCTCATGTTAAGGAATCTTCGTGATGCTTCTCGTACAACCGCAAATGCAGGTACGAGAAGGTCATTTAGTGTTTTTCCATTTTTCAGTTCTTGTTTTAATTCCTCAGTTTTACTAGCAAGATCCTCATCAGATAAGCTCTGCATTTCTTGCTCTAGCGCATTAATCTGCTGAGCAATTTTTCTGAAGGATTTTATTATCTTCTTGTTCGTTGATCCAAATATCCTTTTTATAAAAAAAAGTGACAACGTAAAGATGAAGAATATAAGAATAGTTGTTAAAACTAACGTAGAGTCTGGCATAAACTTAGGTAAAGTTTTATTTAATATAAGATTATATTACTAAACGTAACCTGCGGCAATTAGATTCAGAAAATCTTTATTTACAAACTAAGGAAAAGATTCTTGCAGATGAAATGTAAAAGAATCTATTTATTTTATTAGATATTATAATTAATAATTAAACTTTCTTGATAAATTATTAAAATAGTGTTAAGCTACATGTATAAAACGGTTAGTGGAATCACAATGTTAAGCAATATTATAAAAGTAAAATTAGAGAAAAATAATTGTCCTTTTGAAGAATTAGAAGAATTTTTTGCTTCATAAAAATTTGGTACAAAAGAGTTTAAAGATTCTTCAATAAAATTAGTTTGCCAAGCATGGGAAGATTTCACCTTAATTCTACCAAGAGAAGCAGTACCTAATTCTTTCGCTTTGAAGCTTTTATCTTTGCTTAGTAAGGGAAATGAGCAGCTTTACCTATTATATTAAATACCTTTCTTGCAGAACTGTATTTAAAGATTTTGGTCAAAAACTACAGGCTAAAATGGATCAAGATATAAAAGAACAAAACGATTCTAAAATTTCTCAGGAGATTGAGTTATGTAAAAAAGACGTTTTAAATCTTCTAAATGGTGGTAAGTCAGTATTAGACGTTCAATTGAAGCAGCGGTATAAAAAATACTATTCGTCAATAGATTAAGTTGTTGTGGTGAAGGTATAAAGAGAACAAGCAAAATTACATTTGTAATTTTGCTTCCTTTATCATCACTTAGAAGTAGCTGATTATGTTATGCTTGCCTATACTTGATTGAGTATATCAATGGGTAAATAAATCTTAATATAACTTTATTATACTGGTAAATCTATTTTATAGAATGAAAGCATGGAAGATTTTATAACGGCAAGAAGGAAAGATGATGCTGTGATATCTGTTTGTCAGGATAATGAGAAAAAAAACGTGTTAATCTTGGGACTCAATCAAGCAGCAAGGAATTTATTAAAATGTGAAGAAGGGAATTTACTTAATAAGCCGCTAATCAATATTTTAAGTGCAAGAGCAGCTGAAGATATGAAAAGCTATTTGGAGTATACTGAAGATGGGCGCGATTTGCCCGATATATTGCCAAAAGTGATAGGCTTTTCTCTAATCGACGCTAAAGGAGAAGATATAAAAACAAAGGTAAAAGTTTTTCGCACAACGCAATTTACTAATAGTAAGATTAATTATGAGCTATTAATACGTGACATTAGCCTGTTTCATAAGCTAGGAATGTTTAGGGATAAATATCTGATAGGTAAAAAATATAAAAACCACAATTTGTTTAACATACCAGACAATGAGTCCACTATTTTTGAGTTATATGTTGTATTAAATTTTGCCTTTGAATATCAAATTAATGCAGTTATAGGAATAATAGGTGTAAACAGCAGTTGTAATAAGGAAAATGATGCACTAAAAATTATCATAGAACATTTTTATAAAAATTGCCGTAGTGATGATTTTTTGGGATTTATTGATGAGAATAAGGTACTTTTTATTTTGATGAACTGTGATGCAAATAACACATCTAAAGTAGTTAAACGTATATATTCTTCCATTAACAAGCAGTTATTAAAGCGAAAACTATCAAGTATATCAATTGCTTATGGAAATATAATTCAAAAACATAGTGTGAAGAATGCTTAAACGCTTTTGTCATTAATTGGTTTGTAGTATCTAAGTTCTACACAATATAAGGATTGTTTTTTATTTCTGGTAAGCTTATATTAAAAATTTAAGCTTACCTATGAGGTTACTAATCACACTATTTTTATCATTACTTGTGGGGGGAAGTGCTAACGCTAGGGTAATTCTGGATAAGGAGATGTTTTATGTAGAACTAGATGGAAAAGTAGATTTAAGATTTGGCTACGCTTTCAATAGAGATTCTTTTAGCTCTACCAAAGACAAGACCTCAAGTTATTCAAACCTGCGCTTGCTTTATTTACAGCAAGTTTATCCAAATACTCAAATGGGTTTTGATGTTAAGGCAGGAGTTTCTGGTATTGCAAACTTAAAGGCACTAGACATAGAAAAGTTAGAAATGGAGAAGTGGTATTTTATCATAAAGAATCAGGAGTTTGGATCATTTGAATATGGTAAAGGAAGTTTAGTTAGTCAGAGTATGTTAATTAACACTTCAAAAATTTATACAGCTGCTGGAGGAGTAAATGGTCATTGGACAAATTACGCAAATTTGCGCGGTGATGAAAAAAAAGATGATGGTTCTGGGTATGATAAAGATAAGGTGTTTTGGGTAAAACCCAATATTTACAGCGACTATAATGGACTAGAGCTGAAGTTAAAACAACCAACGGTAAACTATATTTCTCCTGAAATCTATAACTTTCAACTTGGATTCAGTTATGTTCCAGGAAAAAATAATTTACAATATAATAATCTCATAGCCGCTGGTCTTTCCTATAAAAATGGCTTATCAGATGAAATAAATTTTACTACTGCTTTGACTGGTGAATTTGCAAGGGAAAATTTAACTGATTGCAAAGATGGGACTTTTGAAAATTATAAATGCCGTAATCAATTACTACACTGGAATTTTGGCTTGAAGCTAAAACTTTTTGAACTTGATTGCATTTTTTCGTACGGTAATGGCGGTAAATCTGGTGAGAAGCGTAGTCCTGAAACAAATAATATGTATTATGTAAATGCAGGTGTTGCTTACCATTCTGATTCTCGTAAAGTAAGCTTAACATATTTTAATAGTGTTAGGGATATTATAGGCAAAGGTACAAACGAATTAACATCACAGGCTTTCAGTCTTGAATATCCATTAGCTGTTGGTACTTCATACTACTTAGATATTGTAAAGTTTAGTACTAAAGAACCTAAAATAGAAAATAATAACTCCGGGTATGTGCTTTTGGTTGGACTGAAGCTAAGTTTTTAATGAAATAAACGGTGTATAAGTGTTGTAATGTGGTAAATAATGAGAGTAAAATTGAATTGTTAATATATGTGCTATTTGATATTATAAAAATAACTATTACATAAGATTTTCAATAAAAAGACATTCTGTTACTAATCCAAGTGTAGGAGAAAACGGTTATTAATTAGCAAACCGAACCCTTCAGTAAGCGCATCTCTTCAGGTGCTCTTTTTTCTTTTTTATATATAAAAAAATTAGATAGTATTGTGAGTGCGGTTTTTTCTGTGTTCTGATGCTTTTCAATTCTATAGCTTTTATATTGAATTTCCTTTTTTTACTACTATTTCTCTATATCATTGCAAGAAAGAACAGAAAATTAAGTGAGGAGAAAGTAAAATTAGCAAATCTTGAGAATAATTTATGTAGGGTAGAGCATGATCTTCAAGAGACAAAGCGAACTTTACTGAATAAGGATGAGGAAATAGTTGATTTGAAAGTTAGGAATGCAGAGCTTGAAGTAATTTTGCAAAAAGAACGTGAGGAAAAGAGAAAAGAGATGGATTTACTGACAAAAGCAGAGGAGAGGCTTACAAACACTTTTAAAGCTCTCTCTCTTGATGCTTTGCAGGTAAACAATAATAATTTTCTGAATTTAGCGAAGGAAGTAATCGATAGTAAACTAAAAGAAACAGAAAGTGACTTCAAAAAAAGGCAAGCAACGATCAACGAAGTTGTCACTCCAATAAAAGAAAAATTAGAAAAATTCGACAGCGAAATACGTGAGCTAGAAAAAGAGAGGGTAGGGGCCTATGAGGGTTTAAAAGAGCAAATTGGAGCATTAATGAACCAAACTTCTAGCCTTGCTAACGCCCTGAGGAAGCCTCACATTAGGGGCAAATGGGGTGAAATGCAGCTCAAAAGAGTGGTAGAAATGGCGGGAATGATTGAATATTGCGATTTTTTTACTCAAGCCTCAGTAATTGATAAAAATGAGGACAATTTGTTACGTCCTGATTTAATAGTAAAAATGCCATCAGGAAAGCAAATAATAATAGATGCTAAAGTACCACTTGATTCTTACATGGATGCTATGTCGCAAAATGATTTACAGATACAAAAGGAAAAATTGAAGAATCATTCTCTGGCAATAAAAAAACATATAAATGATCTAGGCAGAAAGGAATATTGGAACCAATTTGAAAATACGCCAGAGCTTGTGGTGCTTTTTTTAACAGGAGAAGGGGTTTTCAGCGCAGCACTAGAATGTGAACCAGCTTTGATAGAAATTGGAATAGAAAAAAAAGTAATTATTGCAACACCAATCACTTTAATCGCGCTACTTAGGGCAGTAGCCTATGGATGGAAGCAAGAGATGATAGCTGAAAATGCAAAGAAAATAAGTGAACTAGGCCATATTTTATATGAGCGAATCTGCACAATGGGCGAAAATTTTGATAATTTACGCAGAAGCTTAAAAAGTGCTGTTGATCATTACAATAAAACTGCTGGTTCGCTTGAGGCAAGAGTGTTTCCTGCTGTCCGAGAATTCAATAAGCTTGGTATACATGCAAAAAATAAAGAACTCACTGCTGCAAAAGAGTTGGAATCTTTACCACGCAGTTTACATGCTGAGGGGTTGAAAGTAGATTAGTATTTCAGGTCTCCTTAACTTACATTTGCTGATTAAAACAACTTTCTAAAAATTTTTTTTATATAGCTCAATTCCTGCACATCATTTGCTGCATAAACAGGTATAGTTTGTTGCTCAGTACCAGGTATTTCTACAAAAATTTTGCCTACTTCTTGACCTTTTTTAATTGGTGCGGTTACCATATCTTTATACTCAATACGCACTTTAATTTTATCATGTAATCTGCGGTTATAAGTTATGGTAACATCGTTTGCAACTGTAACGGGCACTTTTTTATCTTTTCCATAAACAATATTTATTTCTTCAACTACGCTATCCTTAGCAAATATTTTCTTGGTATTAAAATGATTTAAGGAATATTGTATTAGTCTTTTTGCTTCCTCTATTCGCTCTTTCTCGGTGTCCAAACCATTCACAACAGCAAAAATTCTCCTATCGTTCCGTTTTGCAGATGCTATAATGCCATAACCACCAGCACTTGTATGACCTGTCTTTAGACCATCAACTCCAATATCATGGAAAAGTAAAAGATTTTTATTTTTTTGTACAATATCGTTATATGTCAAATATTGTTCAGAGAATAGGTCATAGTATTCAGGAAAATCAGTAAAAATCCTTTTTGCCAGTGTTACCAAGTCTTTTGCGCTCATAAAATGGTTTTCATCTGGCCACCCGCTTGAGTTAACAAAATGACTATCATTAAGATTTAAATCTTGTGCAACTTCATTCATTTCAGCAACAAAATTCTCCTCTGATCCTGCAATACCCTCGGCTAGCGCTATGCATGCATCATTACCTGAGGCAATTGTAATTCCTTCAAGTAGTTCTTTTACCGTAACAAATTGACCTTCTTTCAAAAACATAGAAGAGCCTTTTCTTTCCCACGCTTTTCTGCTCACTCGAAATTTATCTTCCATATTTATTATTCCAGCTTTTAGATAGTCAAAAGCTACATATAAAGTCATTAACTTACTCATTGAAGAAGGAGCCATTTTCTCGCTGGAATTATGGTCAAAAATGAACGAGTCTGAAGCTAAATCTAAGACAATTGCTTGCTTTGCTTTGGTTCTAAACTGATATGAGTATGAGTAAAAAGGAAATATAAAAATTAATAGCAAAGTTACTAATTTGCTTAACATATTTATAATTTTAAATTTATAGTGTACTAATTAATAGTATGATTTTGCACGAGCATTTCAATAGATCTCTCGCATAAAACTTCCTTGACAAACTGCGCCAGCCCCCTTATTATGCTTACTATTACCCACAAGTATAGAATTCATGAGCAAGTCTCCATCCTTCTGCTAAATCAAAGAGACGTTTCCATCCCTTCCACAAGGCTATAGGACCTGGTTCTAAGTCATTTTTGCGAGCTAAAAACCCTCCTAACTTGGCCACCCACCTCACAATTTCTCTTATAGGTGGTGGAGTCTCAGGATAGTTTTTTGTCTTAAGCATTTTGGTATATAAAACCTTCCATTCGTCATCAGTCAGTATGACAGTGCAAGAAAGATTCGGATTTGTTCTAGCTACCAATGTAATAAAAAATATTCTCCATGCAATTATACTCATAATTGTAAGAAAGCGGATCAATCTATCTGCTGTTTGGAGCCTACATTCTTCAACTTTAAGACCGGATTTCAAAATTTTATGAAAAACCTCTATTCTCCATCTTAAGCAATACCATTGTATTTTTTCTACTGCTTCTTCAAAATTATTAATATTTATATTTGTTAACAAAATCCAGTTTATGGGCTCTTCGCCAAATGGGGGATATCTTTCTATAACATAGACAGCATTTAAATTTAAATTAGGAAGTTTTTGGGTTTTACGTCTAGCGTTGTTTTTTGATGCATTCATCACAAAGTTACTAAACTTTACTTCTAAAACTGTTGTTCTTTGAGGTTTTTTATCGCGAGCAGGAATACTCACTTGAATTTCTCCTTGACAAGACATGCGATTCATCAAATCCCACAATCTTTCACCACCTTTTTCAGAATAAGTCGACTTCTTGTTTACTGTTCTGTTTTGATTTCCTCTTACTACAAAAAGAGATTGATTAGTGGAAGCAACTTCAAATAAATCATAAATATCTGCTTCTCTATCACAAACGGTAACTACCTTAACATCCTTTAATCCAGGATGTTTAGTAGAGTCTTTAAGTGATGCTATCCACCGTATGCTTTCTTTCTCTTCTATGGGAAGAGCAGTATTATGGCTTCTTCTTTTCAACTCCTTTAGGTCTTCAGTTAAGGAAGGTCTAGTACTAATTTTTTGATCCAATAATCCTATAGGTAGTCCTTCTGTTGTAACTGCAAACGTTGTATGCATCACTAATCCATGGGTTTTAAAATTAGTTGTTTTAGATGTTAATCTTGCTGCTATAATCCCTAATCCTTCGGTCTTTTTATGATTTTTATATGAAATATAACTCGTATCCTGGATAGCTAAGATAGTTGAGTATTCTTTAGCTCTTTCAACAGTTTTAATTATATGACTGTCTAATATTTTTCTTTCAGAAATGGCATCGTTTTGGAAAAATCTATAAGCTGCTTTACTTTGATGCCAATCTTCACAAGCTTGATTTATTGAACGCTCAGGCGATTCAGCAAAACTATTAACTATTTTTAGAAGCCTTTTACTTAATCTTATATCACCAAAATTAACAATTCCAAATTCACTTTCTGCCCATTCGCCAGTTGAGGTATTTATAGTTCTTTTCATCATATATTCCATTTTTAGACCATAGATCTATTTATAATAGAAAGTTGAATTAGTAAAATAGCAGCTTTTTCTCCATTTTTAGATTTATGGGTAATAGTAAGCTTATTATGATAATAAGAGTATTTATCCTTGTTTTCGATCCGCGCGGGTTCAACAACAAAAATTCAGTAAAAAACTCAGATATTTATTGGCAAATTACATAAAAATTATAGCGGCTGCATGTCTTTTTTATTTTTTCTACATTCAGCCAAAACGCGCTTATTTTAAGCGTTAGCACATTATTACAGCGCCAATTTACATTATTATAGGGTCAAAACTCGTTACACGGGGATTTTTTTGCCTTTTTTTTTCGCTTGGTAAATTTCTTAACATTTACAGCTAAAGCTTCAGGCCAGCACTTGATGCTGGAAATTTTTTGAGCACAAAAGTTATGCTAGGTTTTTGTTGGTAAGAAACCAGTGTCAAGCACTGGGATGACATAGAAGGAGCACTGGGATGATATATAGAAGGGACACTGGGATGAGGCTACTTGAATGACAAGAAGGAGGGAGCAGGGGATGACAAGAGAGGGGCTACTTTCATTTGCTGTCTTCAAAAATTTACAATTATGCTTCATGTGTTTTATTAAATATTTTACTTAAAAATTCAATTTCTTATTATAAGAGATAAGCAATTCATGAATAATGAAAGATTACAAAAAAGGGCATAGAAAGCGCCTAAGAGAGAGAATTATTTCAGATAGCGGACAATCACTACTTGATTATGAGATTTTAGAACATATTTTATACTCAGCATATAGTAGAATTGATGTAAAACCAGTAGCAAAGAGTTTGATAGAAAATTTTGGTAGTTTAAATAAGGTTTTTAATGCCGATTTAGAAGCACTGCAAAATATTGATGGAGTTAGTAATGCAGCCATATCCGCTATCTTTTGTGTAAAACAGGCTTTTGTTCGCTCTGCACGAGAAGAAATAAAGGACCTGCCTATAATCAATAATTGGAAAAAACTCCTTGATTATTTAAAAGTAAGTATAGGAAGCCTCAATAAAGAAAATTTTCGCGTTATCTACATGAATAAAAAATATCGTCTAATAGCGGAAGATCTGCAAAACTTTGGTACAGTAGATCAAACTCCTCTTTATGTTAGAGAGATCATCAAACGTGCACTTTTAATTCTTACTATTACCCATAAATCTAAAAATGGAGAAAAAGCTGCTATTTTACTAATTCAACTTTCTATTATAAATAGATCTATGGTCTAAAAATGGAATATATGATGAAAAGAACTATAAATACCTCAACTGGCGAATGGGCAGAAAGTGAATTTGGAATTGTTAATTTTGGTGATATAAGATTAAGTAAAAGGCTTCTAAAAATAGTTAATAGTTTTGCTGAATCGCCTGAGCGTTCAATAAATCAAGCTTGTGAAGATTGGCATCAAAGTAAAGCAGCTTATAGATTTTTCCAAAACGATGCCATTTCTGAAAGAAAAATATTAGACAGTCATATAATTAAAACTGTTGAAAGAGCTAAAGAATACTCAACTATCTTAGCTATCCAGGATACGAGTTATATTTCATATAAAAATCATAAAAAGACCGAAGGATTAGGGATTATAGCAGCAAGATTAACATCTAAAACAACTAATTTTAAAACCCATGGATTAGTGATGCATACAACGTTTGCAGTTACAACAGAAGGACTACCTATAGGATTATTGGATCAAAAAATTAGTACTAGACCTTCCTTAACTGAAGACCTAAAGGAGTTGAAAAGAAGAAGCCATAATACTGCTCTTCCCATAGAAGAGAAAGAAAGCATACGGTGGATAGCATCACTTAAAGACTCTACTAAACATCCTGGATTAAAGGATGTTAAGGTAGTTACCGTTTGTGATAGAGAAGCAGATATTTATGATTTATTTGAAGTTGCTTCCACTAATCAATCTCTTTTTGTAGTAAGAGGAAATCAAAACAGAACAGTAAACAAGAAGTCGACTTATTCTGAAAAAGGTGGTGAAAGATTGTGGGATTTGATGAATCGCATGTCTTGTCAAGGAGAAATTCAAGTGAGTATTCCTGCTCGCGATAAAAAACCTCAAAGAACAACAGTTTTAGAAGTAAAGTTTAGTAACTTTGTGATGAATGCATCAAAAAACAACGCTAGACGTAAAACCCAAAAACTTCCTAATTTAAATTTAAATGCTGTCTATGTTATAGAAAGATATCCCCCATTTGGCGAAGAGCCCATAAACTGGATTTTGTTAACAAATATAAATATTAATAATTTTGAAGAAGCAGTAGAAAAAATACAATGGTATTGCTTAAGATGGAGAATAGAGGTTTTTCATAAAATTTTGAAATCCGGTCTTAAAGTTGAAGAATGTAGGCTCCAAACAGCAGATAGATTGATCCGCTTTCTTACAATTATGAGTATAATTGCATGGAGAATATTTTTTATTACATTGGTAGCTAGAACAAATCCGAATCTTTCTTGCACTGTCATACTGACTGATGACGAATGGAAGGTTTTATATACCAAAATGCTTAAGACAAAAAACTATCCTGAGACTCCACCACCTATAAGAGAAATTGTGAGGTGGGTGGCCAAGTTAGGAGGGTTTTTAGCTCGCAAAAATGACTTAGAACCAGGTCCTATAGCCTTGTGGAAGGGATGGAAACGTCTCTTTGATTTAGCAGAAGGATGGAGACTTGCTCATGAATTCTATACTTGTGGGTAATAGTAAGCTTTTAATTGGCTCAACATCGATTGTAATATCCCACAATCACCCAAGCGGAGATATACAGCCTTCAAGCAGCGATATATCACTCACTAGACAGCTGGCAGAAGCTTGTAAAAGTGTAGGGATAGAATTAATAGATCACATTATTATTACATTCAGTAGCTATTTTAGTTTTAAGGAAAATAGGCTGTTGTTAGAGTAGATCTAAAATTACTTTTGCCATTTTCCTTATTATGGAAGTAAAGCTATACATGAAGTGATTGCCAGTGGAGCAAAATTTTCCTTCATGGAAGACAATGTGTGATTTAGGTAGTGGCAAATTGAAAGAAATACATGATATTTGCCACTATTAGACACATTTTCTCCCGTTTTGATAAGACTTGTGAGGTTTTTATTGGTTTTTGAATTTTGTTGAAGCACTCACATGCTTACTCTAATATTTTGTTCACAGAGCCTAGTTAGCTCAATTTCAACGTTAATTTGTGCAGCTCTGAGTTCTGTTAGGGGATTTTCTGGTTGAATATCTAGCTTATTCTGTATGTTCGGTAAACAAATTAAAGATGAATCAAAAATTTCATCATACTGCTCTGCTTCATTTACACAATTGATTATTTCCTTCACATCTTGCGGCGTATCTTTTAATATTACGCTTATTTGGTTTAGGTTTTGACGAAATTTTTCCTGATATCCAGAAATTCTCTCTTGATATATATCAATCATTTTTTGACATGCACTGCCTCTAAATGGGTGTTCTGCTTTTTCCTTTATGTAGGAGCTCTGAAAATTTTTGCAACTAAGGACTGCTTCTCTACATTTTTTTATGTCACTAATTATACTGGTTATTGACTTACTTGCTTTCTCCTGCTCTTCTTTTTTGATTATACATTCATTCTTTGTTTGGCTCATTTTATCATACAGATTTCTGCATTCTTTATATGATACCAGCGGTTGTAGTATTCCTTCCTCTACACCTTTATTATAAAAATTCTTCAACTCATCGCTTGATAGTATTCGTATAGCATCTTCCCTTTTACCTTGTGATTTAGGATACTTTTTGTTCAGTGAACTAATATAATTTAATAGGAAACTCTTAGTTAAATCTTCCTTTTTAACTTCTGATAATTTTTCTAGTGTTTCTATATATTTCAAAGTTTCCGCAAAAAGCTGCGCACCAGATGGAGCAAATCCTGGCAGTGGTTTGCTCTGCGCCTTATAAAAATCGGTTTGTAAAAAATCTTCGGCTTGTTTTTTTATTACTGAAAGTTCATTGAAGGCTTTCTCTGGATTGATTTTTTTTAAAATACTAGTAGCTTTTTTAATCGCTCTTTCTCTCTTTTTATTATCTTGTTTTTCGTTTAAGATTAAGCTTTCAGCTTCAGTAAAAGCATTCCCTTGGGCACTTTTGGCAATATTACAAACAACGTTTTTTACAACTTGCTTAGTTGCTACATAATCTATTTCCTTTGTAAAGCAATCAATAAATAGCTGCCAAATTTTTTTGTTAACGGACTTACTTGTCTTATGTTCGAAATCTTCTACATCTTTGAATCCTAAAATAGTATAGAGATTTTTTTCAATTATTGGTTCAGCATGTTGTTTTGCCACTTTACCTTTTATATTGAATAGAAATTCACTAATCTTAGTTGTGCCCATAATATTACCTCACAATATTAATGTTATATAATATAAAGTATAAAAGCTTAATGTTTAATTTTTACTTACTATTAATATAATTGAAGATTAGCTTTGTTCCTATATTAAAACTTTAACTCCTAGTTTGTTATCAGTAATATTTATATAAATAACTATAATTCATGCCTGAGCTTGGAAATATACTACTTTTGGTAGCTTGTTTATTGTCATTAACATACTTATTTTTACCGCTCAATTCTTATCGATTTATCACCAATGCCATATTTTTTTGTGTATCAACATCAATGGCTATTTTGATCTACTGCCACATTACAAATGATTTCTCACTCGAAAACGTATATTACCACTCACATACAACAAAACCTTTGGTCTATAAGATTTGTGGAGTTTGGGGAAATAAAGAAGGATCTATGTTGCTTTGGGCATTAGTGCTTGTCATATATTTATTACTAATGGATATTTATATACCTTCTGTCACCCCAGTTTCCCCCTCTGTCATCCCAGTGCCCAGACACTGGAATTTAATTGCAAATGAGTACATCAAATGGCAGTGTAATAAAAACTGGATTCCAGTGTCAGCTACTTGCATGACACCAGAACGGACTAATGGTAGTAAATTAAAAAAAATATCTCTTATCACTCATGGGCTGATTTGCTTTTGTTTTTTACTGTTCACTTTAATTGAATCCAGCCCCTTCACTAAAATGCCAGGCATTGAAACAGATGGACTGGGTTTTAATCCGATATTGCAGGATATAGGCCTTGCTATTCATCCACCGATATTATATTTGGGGTACCTTGGATTTAGCGTGCCTTTTTCGCTCTCTATAGCTGGATTAATTGCAAATACTGAAGGAAATGTTTGGGCTAAAATTGTCAAGCCTTGGGTACTTATTTCTTGGTCGCTGCTCACTTTGGGCATCAGCTTGGGTAGCTGGTGGGCATATCGTGAACTCGGTTGGGGTGGATTTTGGTTCTGGGATCCAGTGGAAAACGTTTCTTTGATGCCGTGGCTAATTGCAGTGGCGCTGACACATTTGTTGCTTGTTGTACGAAATTTCAATACTTTAAGGAATTTCGCTATTTTACTTACGCTTACAACTTTTATATTGAGTGTAACTGGAACATTTCTAGTCCGCTCAGGAATACTTACCTCAGTGCACACGTTTGCAGATGACCCAAGATATGGACTGTATATATTAGCTCTACTTGGTGTAATTACAGTCAGTAGCTTAGTAATATTTGTAGTGTTTACGAGAAAGAATCACACATCTTTCCAGTATTCGATATTGGAATCTGAAAAGAAATCTGCTACTCAAGTGACAGAAGGTAGAAGATTCTTTTCACGCCTTACGATGATGCTGATGAACAATTTATTATTCATCACTGCCTTTTTCATCGTGTTCGTTGGCACTTTATACCCTACAGTGCTTGAGTATTTAACCGGTGAATTAATTTCAGTTGGAGCACCATATTACAATTCTTTATTTAACTCTATTGCACTAGCTATTCTAGTACTCACCATGATAGGGCAATACTGCAGTTGGCAGGGAAATAGTCTATTGCCAATATTCCGTGAATATAGATTTTCATTTTGTAGTGCTGCATCTATTTTGCCGTTTATCTTTCACATGAAGCTAATGATTGTGCTATCAATTAGCATCTCTATAGCATTATTAGTTTTTGTTTTGGAAGCATATAGCAAAAGAATTTGTTTGTTTAAGGTAGAATTTAGTAAGTCAATTTTACTCGCAAGAAGAGTTTCTAGTTCTTATTATGCAATGATGATCGCTCACGCTGGAGTGGCAATTCTAGTGCTTGGTATATCTTATTCAGTTGGTTGGCAGGAGAAAAAAGAAAACTACTTGGGAATAGGAGACAGCATAACAGTCAATAAATTCAAAGTCACTTTACGAAACATTGAATTTATAAAAGAAAAAAACTTCCATGCAGTAAGAGGTACAATGGATATCAGGAATTTGCTTAATAGTAAGATATTAGGTGAAGTAACTCCTGAATATAGATTTTACCTTGCGGAAGGTCAGAAAAATGTTGAAAGCAGCATTTATCACAGTTTATTTTCTGATATCTATGTTGTTATTGGTGAAATTGACAAGAATAAAAGCAAAATCGCAGCCAAAGTACACTATAAACCAGGAATGTCTATAATTTGGCTTGGATCTTTTCTCATCGCCTTTGGTTCACTACTTGCTGCTTTTTCTTCTAGCAAAAAAGTAGTTCCTTCAGTATGATGAAGTTTGCATTTTTTGGCAATTTAAACTTAAGCTAAGTAACACAACCTCGCGAGCGAATTTTCTCTATGTCCTGTTGTACAACAGGAAATAAAGATATATTTTCTAATGAAGAACTTACATGATATATGGAATCTTTTTCTAAAACTTCCTCAGGCCTTTTAAAATATCCCTGCTCAATAGCATCGTAGACAAAATAACGGCCAATTAAGCAATTCTTACCTAACTCTTCTTTATAATTTTTGAATTTTTCCAATATTTCCTCTTTATTGTTCACTGCTACTATAATTTTGTTTTTATCTTGCACATCATTATACAACCTAACATGTACTTTTCCCAAATCAGTATGAAAAGTCAGTACTATATTACCTATAAGGTCAGTATAATTTCTTACCCCACCTTTCGTTAAAACTTCTATCTCGCTTTCACCGATTGCTATCACGTCTCTTCGAAATTCTGTGCTTTCATCTGTTCCATTTACGATTTTTGCAGCCTCGACTATACTATTCTTTGAGTATTTCAAGTAGAAAGTGAAGTTGTCCATTTTTGCCTCTTTTACCTTACCAGTAGTTGCGTTTTTTGCAGCTTCCAAAAACCTTAGAGAGTAATGTATATAGCTTTTACGTGCTTCTTTAAGATTAGCTTTGTGGTCTTTAAACTTCTCTAGTTTATCAATTACAATTATACTACTTAGAGTTTCAAATACTGCACCTCTTTTTACCAAATTACATACTATGCGACTAGCAACTTCTATGTCCCTTTCACCTTGAAAAATCTTTAATTCACTAATTCTTCTTATTACATAATCTGTAAAATTATACTTACTCTCATAAGTATTTTCATATATATTTCCCTTATAAGTAAAATTGAACCTTACCCTAGATTTTATAGCTTCATTTACAATCTGTTCTAGCTGATCTATATCTTGAGCTTCATTTAATTGATTTAAATATTGCAATGGTTCTTGCTTCTCTAGTGTGAAATCATTCCATAAATTTATATATTTGTCTTCTTTATTAAGGTCAACTTGTGTTTTTTTACAAAAAGTTTCATAAAGAACATCATCAGTTAAAAAGCACTCTTTAATATTAAGGTTGGGATTATTAACTGCAAATTCTATTGGAGTTTTACCTTTTTTATCTTTTATATCAAGATTAGCTCCTTTCCTTAGAAGCAATTTGATAATTGTATCACAATGACCAGAACGAGCAGCATAATGCAAAGGCGTTCTTCCTGTGTCGTCCTTTTCATTAGGATCAGCACCTGAATTCAACAGTAAATCTATGCATTCTTCTGAACTGCTACATTCCATACTTGATAGAATATGCAGTATTGTCAGTTTAGATTCTCCTCGTTTAAGGTTGAGAATGGTTTTTAGATCTTGACTACTTTTATGATCTAGTAAAAATTTTTTAATTTTTTTAATATCATTATTATAATCTTGATAAGTGATATGTGGAAAATCTTTAATAATAGTTAAAAATTTTCTATTCAATTCCTTCTGATTTTCTGTTAAGTTGGACCCATCAGCAAGCCACATCGGTATCAACTTACTAAATGCACTTCTTTCAATATTATCAATTAAAGAACAGTCATGTAGCAATGAGTATTTGATCAATTCATATTCATCATCCTCTTGTTGCTGTGTTTCTTCTGCTTTCTTAGGATGCTTAAAATCATTTTTTATTGATTCAACCAAGAGCTTTAATGTGTTAAAACTTTTATGTCCCAATAAAGGATCTGCTCCTTCTTTAAGTAGAACTTCTACTACTGCTAAATTACCATTCCTAATAGCCCAGCATAATGGAGTACGCTCGTACTCATCGACTACATTAACACTAGCTCCCTTTTCTAGGATAGCTTTTACTATTTCCATTTGGCAATTTTCAGAAGAAACAGCATAATGTAATGCAGTACTCTCAACCTGGTTTACTGCATCAACATTAGCCCCCTCATTTAATAGGAGTTCTACTATCTCTTTATGTCCATTGATAGCAGCACAATGCAAAGGAGTACATCCATCTTCATCTGCTGCATTAATATTAGCCTTGTTTGCTATGAGAACTTTTATTATCTCTGTATAACCAAAGCGAACAGCAGCGTATAAAGGAGTTATCTTAACTTTATTTACTGCATCAATATTAGCCCCTTTGTTTAACAGGAGTTCTACTATCTCTTTATGTCCATTGTGAGCAGCACAATGCAAAGGAGTGCATCCATCTTCATCTGCTACTACAACACTAACCTTGTGTGCTATGAAAATCTCTACCACTCCTATACTGCCACATGCAGCAGCAAAGTGTAAAGGAGTCCATCCATCTTCATCTGCTGTATTAACATTACCCCCTTTTTTTATTAAAAGCTCTGCTATCTTTACAAGATCATTTCTAGCAGCTATATGTAAAAATGTATTTTGATCATCGAATCTATAATTTATGTTAAATCCATTATCTTGCCACTTTTTATACGTGTCTGGATCTTCTTTTTCCAATTCCTCTTTTACCCTTTCGATTATATTGTTCTCATTTAAGTCACTTATTGTCCTTAATATTTTTAACAACCGTTCATATTCCATAATTCTACCTCAAACTATTTGTTTTTGTACTATAGCTAAAAAAAATTATTGATCCATAATAAAATAACCAACACCAGAGTAAGCGGTTTGCTGCTAACATATTTAAAAATGTTATGAACTTAATAAGAGAAAAAAATACCCCTGTAATGGAGCAATATTTGAACCTGAAAGCTCAATACAAGGATCATCTGCTATTTTATAGGCTAGGAGATTTTTATGAGTTGTTTTTCGATGATGCTATTAAAGCTGCGAAATTGCTGAATATAGTGCTAACCAAGAGGGGCAATTCAAATGGGCAAGAAATACCAATGTGTGGAGTGCCAGCACACAGTAGTGAGTCTTACCTGCACAAGCTAATAGATTTAGGATTCAAAGTAGCAATCTGTGACCAATTAGAAACTGCTGATGAAGCAAAAAAGAGGGGCTATAAATCCATAGTAAAACGTGATGTAGTGCGAGTTGTAACTCCAGGTACAATTATAGAAGATTCACTACTGGAGGATAAAAGCAATAATTATCTCGCATCCATAGTTGAACAAAATGATGAATATGCTATTAGTTGGCTTGAATTATCGACGGGAAAATTTTTTCACACTTTAACAAGTTTGAAGGCTCTAGATAGTGATTTATTGCGTATATCACCAAGAGAATTATTAATTTCTGAAAAATTCATTGAGGACGAAAAAATTAGATCGATTTTAAAAAATTATAAAATATCAATTACACAACACGCACAGAGTTTTTTTGAGTATAGTAAATCTCACAGAACGTTATGCGAGTTTTATAAAATCAGGGAACTTGGGAGTATAGGAAATTTCAGCAAAGTAGAAATCATGGCGTGTGGTGCACTGCTTGAATATGTCAGAGTAACACAAAGGGGCTCCATTCCAAGGCTTGAATTCCCAAAAACCTATAAGCAACAAAATTTCATGCTTATTGATGCTTCAGCAAGGAGAAACCTTGAGTTGTTTTCAACTCAATTTGGTGAAAAGAAAGGTTCACTAATTTCAGTTATTGATCACACAGTAACAGCCTCTGGTGGACGCCTGCTCAAACAAATGCTCGCTTCACCCCTTGCTTGCTCTAAGGCAATTAATTTGAGGCTCAGCACCGCTCAATTTTTTGTAAATAATCATGAGCCACGCAGAAAAATACGAGAGATATTATCTAACATTCCAGATATTGAGAGGTCTTTATCGCGCCTAATACTAGGGCGTGGTTCACCAAAGGATATGAACCTATTAAAAATAGGCCTAGGAAAAACTTTAGAGTTGTCTGAGTTTCTGTCTACCTTGCATAATTATTGTTTAAGTGAAAAATCAGAAATTAACTCTCAGATGTCATTCCAGTGCTTGACCAGAGAAAAGGAACCAGTTCAGGTGATAAGTAGTGACGAGAGTGAACTAAGCACAATACATAAAAGTCTTGGTAATCATAAAGATCTATTCGAGCTTCTAAACAGCGCTATACTTGATAACAACCTCAGTTCCGTAAAAGAAGGAGGATTTATCAATCCAAAATACAACTCAGAATTATCTGAGTTATCTTATATATTGAACAACAGTAACAAGTTGGTAACTAAGCTCCGTGAATCTTATCGCGACCTAACTGGCATTGCTGCACTCAAAATATTACACAACAATATACTTGGTTATTACGTTGAAGTGTCGGCAAATCACAAAATAACTTCGGATATATTTATTCATAGACAAAGCTTAGCAAATAGCATGCGCTACACTACTAATGAATTGAAAGAACTAGAAAATAAAATTCTTACGGCACGTGATGCTGCAATCGGCTTAGAAATGAAAATTTTTAGTGAACTGTGTAGTGAAGTCGCTAAAGAATCTGAAAAAATTGCTCTTGCTGCAAATGCTTTGGCAAAACTTGATATTAGAACCGCATTTGCAGAGCTTGCAGTGCAAAATAATTACGTAAAACCCATTATTGATGACAGCAAAGAGTTCAATATCTGTAGCGGAAGACACCCAGTGGTTGAAGTTAACGATAAATTCATTGCAAATAGCATCAATTTAGCTGGTATACATCTAATTACTGGTCCTAATATGGCTGGAAAAAGCACTTTCTTGAGGCAAAACGCTCTCATTGCAGTTTTAGCTCACATGGGGTCATTTGTGCCAGCAGAGAGTGCGCATGTAGGAGTGATTGACAAGATATTCAGCAGGGTTGGCGCAACGGATAATATAACAGCTGGTTATTCTACCTTCATGGTAGAGATGATCGAAACAGCAACGATAGTAAATCAGGCAACGGACCGTTCCTTGGTGATACTTGATGAAATTGGTAGGGGCACAGGGGTGTATGATGGATTATCTATTGCACAGGCGGTGATTGAACATATTCACAATGTAAATAAGTGCCGCGCCATTTTTGCAACTCATTATCATGAATTGACTAAAGTAGGTGAATACTTAGAAAATGTGAAATGTTTTTGTATGAAAATAAAAGAATGGAAAGGAGAAGTCATCTTTTTACATGAAGTAATTGAAGGCATTGCAGATGAGTCATATGGAATACATGTAGCAAAACTTGCTGGTTTTCCTGATTCTGTTTTAAACAGAGCAAGAGAAGTATTTGAGGAGCTAAAGGCTTGAGGAAAGTAACATTATATTACTCCACAATTATGGATTTTAGCAATCTATGGCGCTTTAATTTTAGTCAGCTTTCTGAGTAACTGAATTAACGTAGCATTGATCGATTGCCACATTAGTCAAGATTCCAATTCCACCACCTACAACTGCACCTACAGCTCCTAATGCTAGTTGAGTACCAATTCCAGCAGAAGACCCAATGATTAATGGAGCAAGAAAATATAATGCTAAAGCGCAAGTTATTGCAGCTACACTTATAACAGCCAGCTTTCTCGGACAAAAATTTTCTGGTGCCTCAGCACTAGATATAAATGATGATTTTACTAGATTTTTTCTACTTTCATGATCTAAAAAGCCACTCACTGTTCTCATTATAGGACGGGTAGAGCCGTCACCAGTCAAGTCAATTCTATCTTCCACTATATCATGAGGCTCTTTAACTTGAGCTTTATATTCATCCCAATAGTTTGATAACTCTTGTTGGTCATTGAGAAGATCTGGTTTATTTGAAGTTGTTAACCAGTGTGAGTCATGTTCCAAAATATATCGAATTGTAGCTTTCCCTATATCTATATGCCCTTCAGTAATTGCATACTTTAAAACACCTTCTGCTTTTTTCCTTCCAACATTAAGATCAGCACCAGCTTTTATCAATAATTCTACTATCTTTGGAGAATTATGAAATATAGCAATATCTAAAGGGACCATCTCATTACAATCTTTGATATTTAAGTTTGCTTTGTGTTCTATTAAATAACTTATAAATTTTAAGGTTTTATCAGATTTTTGATCGTCTATGTCTTTATGTCTGTAATATATTCTAATTGCAAAATTCAACGCAGTTTGACCCTTTAACGCACTACCACCAATAATTAAGTTCTGATAGCTTTTTACCTCTTGATTTATTAAGTTAACATCCGCACCGTTTTCTATTAAAGCCTTAGCTCCTTCGAAATTGCCTTGTGCAGTTTGCAGATGAAGTAAGTAACGACCAAGATGATCAGTTGCATTAGGATTTGCACCTTGTTCAATCAAATACCTTGCAATTTTATCATTAAATTTGTGATCATAAGTTGCAGATTCTAGTGGCTCAGGATTTTGCGATAACTCATCTTTAGCTATTAAGCTGTTAATCTGACAGATTGATTTTACTGACTCTAAATCTCTTCTTTTAACTGCCTTTGTGACTGCAGCGCTAAAGCTTATACCCTTTTCTATTAGATATTCGGCCATTTTGTTATTAGTAGAACACTTTAATAAATTTGTACCGCTTTGGGAATTAACCTCAGTGACAACATCTCGAATAATGGAACTATTTTCCTCAAAAATTGACTTTACTTTTTCTAAATCATTTTTGGTGACAGTATCAACAAGATCTTTTATTACAGCATTCACCCTCTCTTTTTTAGCTAAAATTTCTTTTAATTCTTCAGGGTTCATAAATACACCTCAACACACATAATAAAAAAGTATATCTAAATCAGAATTGCTTATAAAGGATCTTTAGATATTATCTTGCCCAAAGGTTAATTTATTTTATAATCTTTTTGTATTCTAGAAATTTCAATTAAATGAACTGTTATAAAACTCACGAGTGTAATGAATTAAGGAAGAATGATGTAGAAAAGGAAGTTACTCTCTCTGGGTGGCTGTACCGTAAACGTGACCATGGTAACCTAATCTTTGTTGATTTAAGAGATTTTCATGGGATTACTCAGTTGGTATTCAATAACGATAAAGATTTTTTTGATGAAATTTCGAATTTAAAATCAGAAAGTGTGATTACTGTCACAGGAATAGTCAAAGCTAGAACTGAAGATACGGTAAATAGCTCTATTTCCACAGGAGAAATTGAAGTTATAGTTAGTAATTTACAAGTTGAATCTGAAGTTGAGTTCCACTGTGATGAAGAAATAGCAAAAGAAGAAAGGAGTATATTAGCAAGTATCGCCGGTGAGCAAGAATACCCAGAAAACATGAGATTTAAATATCGTTTTCTTAATTTAAGATGTGAAAAGGTTCGTAATAACATTATTCTACGTTCACAGATCATTTCAGAGCTCAGGAGGCTTATGATAGAGCAAGGATTCTTAGATATTCAAACTCCCATACTTACTGCCTCTTCTCCTGAAGGAGCACGTGATTATTTAGTGCCAAGCAGACTAAATCCTGGTAAATTCTATGCATTACCACAAGCTCCACAGATTTTTAAGCAGTTGCTTATGGTTTCAGGGTTTGATAAATATTTTCAAATTGCACCTTGTTTTCGTGATGAGGACGCAAGGGCTGACCGTTCTCCTGGGGAGTTTTATCAGCTAGATCTTGAAATGTCTTTTGTAACTCAAGAAGATATATTTCAGGTTATTGAATCTACCTTATATAAAGTGTTTGCCAAATTTTCTCGCAAATCAGTTGATAAAGATTTTCCACGTATTACATACAAAGACGCAATGCTCAAATACGGTTCTGATAAACCAGATCTGCGCAATCCACTATTGATCAGCGATGTAACAGAAATTTTCCGTAATTCAGAGTTCAATATTTTCAAAAGCAATATTGAGCGAGGTATGGTAGTCAGAGCCATTCCTGCTCCCAAAACAGCGGAGGAACCACGTAGCTTTTTTGATAAAAAAATAGAACATGCGCAAAAAGAATTAGGTGCTAAAGGTCTTGGGTATATAACATTTGATAAGGACGGCATTGCAAAAGGACCAATTGCTAAATTTCTTGATGACAATAGGTTAAATTCTATAAAAGAAATAACAAATGTAAAGCCTGGAGATAGTGTATTTTTTGCTTCTGATAAGGAAAATGAAGCAGCAATAATTGCAGGGAAAGTTCGCTCTCTCTTAGGATCACAACTAGGTCTTATAGATGACAATATCTTTAAGTTTTGCTGGGTCATCGATTTTCCATATTTTGTATATGATGATAAAAGCAAAAAAATAGATTTCTTTCATAACCCATTTTCCATGCCACATGGTGGCTTGAAGGATTTAGAAGACAAAGATCCACTAGATATCCTTGCTTATCAATATGATCTCGTTTGCAATGGAATAGAGCTTTCAAGTGGGGCGATTCGTAATAACAAACTAGATATTATGTACAGAGCTTTTGCCATTGCAGGCTACAGTAAAGAGGAAGTTGATACAAAATTTGGCGCGCTTGTGCGTGCATTCAGGTTTGGAGCGCCACCTCATGGTGGAATAGCGCCAGGGGTTGATAGAATGGTTATGCTACTTGCAGATGAGCCGAATATTCGTGAAGTAATCTGTTTTCCTATGAATCAGCAAGGAGAAGATGTTCTAATGGGCGCTCCTTCTAAAGTAGATGATAAGCATTTACGTGAATTATCCTTGAAGGTTATTGAATAAAAATTTTTATAGCGGAGTGTGGTAAACTGGAAGTTATGAACGATATTCAAAAAGCAATACTATCAAGCATAATCTGCAATATGATTATATGGTATGAAGTAACTCTGTTTGGAGTTTTAACTCATATAATAAGCAACGTTTTTTTTCCTTCAGAAAATAATTATTTGAGCACAATCAAATTTCTTGGCAGTTTTGCAATTGGCTTTGGATTTAGACCACTTGGTGCGTTTATTTTTGGTTACATTGGAGATAAGTATGGCAGGAGAAAAATTTTACTGACTTCCGTAATATTAGCTTCAATATCGTCTACTGCAATTGCAATTATACCAAGTTTTAGAGAAATAGGAATATTTTCTCCTATATTGCTTCTGCTTTGTAGAATAATACAAGGAATGGCAACAGGAGGGGAAACGAGCATTAACTCAGCCTTTTTAATAGAGCATTCAAGCGATAAAAAGAATTTAGGCTTTTTAGGTAGCATAAAAGCTTTTAGTGGTGCTCTTGGTTCTATTACATGTTTTGTAATGATAGCCATTTGCAAAAAGTTTACAGGTGAAAATTATGAGATTTGGGGCTGGAGGTTGCTTTTCTATTTCTGCTCTGTTATGGGCATTATAGGTTTTTTAATAAGATACATAATGGAAGAGAGTCTAGCATATAAAACTCATGACCAAAATAAAAGCTTATCTAACTCTCCCTTTTTAGAATTAATCAAGAATTATAAAAGAGCATTTGTGATAGCAATTGGACTTGGCATTGCTCAAAACGCAATTGTTTATTCAGTAATCATGTTTTACAACATATCTGTAAAAGAGCTTATTCTTTCAGGCATTGATATTAAAAATCTAGTAAGGATCATGGTTGAAATCACATTTGGAACGTCTGCAGTGCTGTTTGCAATACTTTCTGATAAAATTGGAAGAAAAAATGTGATAATTCCTACATTAGTAACTTTAGCTTGTGTTAGCTTGCCGGTACTTTCGCTATTATCATATGCTAATCACTATATTATAACATTCACTTTTCTGTTGATGAGCATACCGATAGGTGCATCTTTTGGAATATATAATTCTCTCGCCTGCGAATTATTTCCAACAAAAGTTAGATGTACTGGCTTCAGTTTAGCTCATAACATATCAGCAGGGATTT
The DNA here is from genome assembly GCF_013096535.2 of Wolbachia endosymbiont of Diaphorina citri. Taxonomy (NCBI): domain Bacteria; kingdom Pseudomonadati; phylum Pseudomonadota; class Alphaproteobacteria; order Rickettsiales; family Anaplasmataceae; genus Wolbachia; species Wolbachia endosymbiont of Diaphorina citri. The sequence goes on from NZ_CP051265.2 coordinate 1,392,140, forward strand.
TCGGCGGCCTTTCTCCATCGATATGCATGTTTCTTATAGAAAAAACCGAAACAAAACTTGCAGCAGGCATTTATCTTACTGCCTGCGCATTAATTAGCCTAATATCTGTGCTTCAAATCAAAGCCAAAGACAGAAAAGTTGATTGGTGAAATCTTTTCAGTCGAAAAATAGCGCTTCAATAGACTTTTCAATGTGCTTAGGGATAGGAGCGGTAATAGTGATTTCTTTATTGTTTGGCAATTTTAAAGATAAAGAATGCGAATGAAGGTGAATTTTATTTGCCACTTCATCAATAAAAGCTTTTTTACCACCGTATTTACCGTCACCAAGAATGGGACAATTTATATGAGCTAAATGTGCACGTAACTGATGGGTTCTGCCGGTAATTGGTTGTAATTTTAAATAAGCAACATTATGTTTTAACCTTGCTATAATTGAAAAATGCGTAGTGGCACTTTGAGGTGAGCTTTCATCAACGACCACTTTTTCTTGACCAGAAATATATTTTTTTACCAACGGATAATCTATTATTCCACTATCCTTGCTTGGCATGCCAGAAGTTAATGCTAAATAAGTTTTTTTTACCCTCCGTCCTTTAAATTCCTCCATAAGGTATCTGGCAACACTAGCATTGCGTGCGAATATTATCACTCCGCTCGTATCTCTATCTAGTCTATGGACAATTTTAAATATTTCTCCCTCTCTTATTTGGTCAAGCAAATCACTAATGCTAATCTTTACTTTTACGCCACCTTGAACAATGACCCCTGCAGGTTTGTTTATAGCTAGTATATATTCGTCTTCATATAATATATTCTCTCTTAGTAGATTCACTAACTTTTCATTATATTTGCAGTCAGAATTAGCGTTCTCAATATAATTCAAGTGCTTCAGCGTTATAGTTTGTCCAGAATTTACTCTATCACTAGACTTTGCTTTGCAATCATCAACTTCGATTAACCCTTTCCTTAAAGACTTCTCAATTGCAGATTGTTTCAAATTGGGAAAAATTCTTCTAATGTACCTATCGAGCCTAACGTTATTGTCTTCTACTAATATGGTTTTGGTACTATCTGGCATCTTACTTATAGAAATTTTATAATGAAAGTAGAGTACACTGAAATCTAATAGCACATAACTCTACCTAATATACTTTTCAGTGTCAGCTACTTACATCTGTCTTCCAGCGTTATGAGTTAGAAATCTAGAGATGATTGTATCTTCCATACGAGTACACATATTCTTCATGGCTATGATAGATGATAGTGATGCTTGTCCATCTTCTACCATATCTAGTTTAGTACTAGGCTCTAACTGCATACGCGCAATGCCATTAGCCAAAGGTGTTACTCTTTCTACATTAACATTTTTAGTGCGATATGACCACCTGTAAGGACTATGTAATATTTGTTCTTTTACTTCATCTATTTCAGCTGGACACGCTTTAGTATTAGTTCCTAACTTCATACATTTAATTTGGTCAGTTATAAATGCTACTCTTTTTTCATTAAGTTTAGCGTTATACTGTAATTGTTCAATTTGGTTAGCTTGATCTCTTATCATAAATTCAAAGCTGATAGATAGACGTGATTTTATTTCTCTCAACATATATGATGCTATGTGTTGCACCATATGTGAAGCTGTGTGTTGCACTTTCATTAATGCTTTGTTTCTGAGTATACTTGATTCTAAGTTAAGCCGCGTAAGTATATCTAGTGCTCTTTGTTCTGCTTCCACTAGAAGATTACTTATGCCTTGACGTTCAGCTAAATCTCTTATAGTTTCACCGCAGTGATCAGGCAATAAAGTACTTGCGTTATAACATAGTAAAGTCATTACTACTATCCAGTTTCTACGTTCGACAGCATAAGTTAAAGGAGATTCCCCTAAGTCATTCTGCGCATTAACATTTGCTCCATATAAAATTAAGATCTTTACTACTTCCGGATGGTTATACTTGGCAGCTTCATGTAAAGCAGTTAATCTTACATCGTTACTTGCACTAACATTTGCTCCAAGTGCTAATAGAGTGCATACCAATTGTATATTACCATGTTTGGCAGCATAACGTAAAACTTCAGCTCCAGCTAATTTCATTACCTCATCATATATTTCAAGTTGCACTAGGGTATGTTGTATTTCAAAAAAATTACATGGACAAATAGTAGGCAGTATTTTACATAAATCCTTTATAGCAATAGTTGCTCGATTTCCTATCAGGACATCCATCATTTGCACATCATTCTTTGTAAAGGCACAATCAAAAGGAGTCCATCCCCATGCATCCTTATGATTAACACTTGCTCCATAGCTTATTAAGAGCTCTACTGCTTCCAAATTACCAAGCGCAGCAGCAATATGTAAGGGAGTTCGCCCCAATAACATATCCTCTATATCAACACTTGCTCTACATCGTGATATGGCGTGTAATAGGCTCTTTAATATTGGTGTATCATTCTTTGCAGCAGCCCAATATAAAGAAGTCCATCCAAATACATCCACTTTCTCAATATTTTTGCCAATATTCTCATCGTTTTCTATTATACAATCCACCACTTCTTTATTGACATTTGCAACAGCAAGATGTAAAGGAGTAAGTTTAAGCGCCCCATTCCTCTTAACATCTGCTCCATTCTTCATTAAGTACTTTACTACTTCTTTATGGCCATGACCGGCAGCCTCATATAAAGCAGTCAATCTCGCTAGATCCTCTGCATTAACATCTGCCTTATTTTTTACTAAGATTTTTATTATTTCTATATCGCCATTTGCAGCTGGCTGATATAAAGTAGTCCGTTGAGATGAATCCATACTATTAACATTTGCTCCATTTTTTATTAGCTCTGATACCATTTTTGCATTGCTATTTTCAGTAGCCCAATGTAAAACATTCCATTGAGAAAATGGCCCTTTTGAGTGAATATTGATTCCTTTTGCTTTACACAGAGCATTGAATACATTCATCAAGTTAAAATCCATAGCTAAACACAATAATCCGTATTGATCATACCCACTATGTATATCGTAATTTAATGTAAACCAATAATTTACATTAAATCTAGCTTTCTTCCACTCGTGATACACATCTTTACTTGCTTTCTTTAGCTTCTCTATTGCCTCTAGTATCTTTTGTGTATCTAACATCACTGGCATTTTCTCTGATGTTTTTCGCACATTCAGTACATCTTCTGTCGTTACTGCTTTTGATTTTTCTGATGTCTCTTGTACACCTAACTTTTTTAGTACTCTCTTTAATATCTTTTGTGCATCTGATACTCCTTGCTCTTTTAGTATTTTTTCTGATTTCTCTAATGTCTGTGGTATATGTTGCACTTTTAGTCTCTTTTTTAATGGCTCTGGTGTCTCTTGCACTATTGGAATCTCGTTTGATATTTCTAATTTATGCGATATCCCTTCTAACATTCTTAATACTTCTTTTCTCTCCAGTATCCTTGCTTTATTTAGTAGCTCTTTTATTTTTTCAATTACATTATCTTTGCTTAAATCTTCCTTCTGATCAACTATACCTAGTATTATTTCCCATTGCTCATATGACATTACCATAGCTTTACCTCATACTGTAGAATATTTTTTGATGCTATATATTATGGTACAATGGTCAACACATTTTTCCATAGCGTAACTTGAGAGTCTAAAAGACTGTTATTAACTTGCAGAAAACTAAGCTTGTCTGAAACCACTTAATTGATTATAATTATAAGTTTTAAGGCAGCAAAATGACAGCTTTTTTTCCTTTAATTATTTTTTTAATCTTATACCTTGGAAGTGGTATCTATTTTTCCTTTATCGGAATTGATAATCCGCTTCGCCAAGTTTCACCGGTAATTTGCCTACTACCGGCACTATTTTTTGCTGTTGCACGCAATGCAGGTAAAATTCAACGTAACATAGATACTGTCATCGAGGGTATGGGTGATAAAAATACCCTTACTATGTGTTTAATTTTTCTATTTTCTGGAGCATTTTCTGTGGTTACTCAATCAATTGGTAGTGCAGATACTGTTGCTAATTTAATTCTCAATTTTCTTCCAGCAAGATTACTACTGCCTGGAGTATTTGTGGCTTCCGCTTTTATATCAACTGCAATTGGTACATCTATGGGAGTTGTTGTATTGATGGTACCAATAGCTGTTAACTTAGCAAAAAGTGGAGCTTTTGGTCTTGAAATAGGAACTGCAACTGTAGTTGGAGGTGCCGTATTTGGTGATAACCTTTCAATGATATCTGACACTACTATTGCATCTGTGTCTTCACAGGGTGCTACGATAAAGGATAAACTTAAAGTAAATTCTAAAGTAGCATTTGTTGCCAGCATTATAACACTTGTCTATCTAGCAGTTATGGCAGATAGTACAAAAATTATTCCTACATCAAATTTAGATTATTTATCACTAATAAAGATTATTCCTTATATTTCTTTAATAATCATGGGGTTATTTGAAATGACTACTTTAGTCACAATAACTGTAAATATAATTATTGCTGGTGTATTAGGGGTAACTTTTTTTGACTATACTATCATCCAACTCTCTCATAACATATATGACGGTTTCACAAAAGTAAACGAGATAGTGATATTCGCTCTATTTATTGGTGGGTTAAGCCATATAATGTATAAGCAGGGTAAAGAGGCATTATATAGACTCATCGATGAAAGTAATATTACAAAAACTAAAGCTGAATTTGTAATAGCGGGTATAGCATCTATGTTTACTGTTTTGGTTGCTAATAATACCATTGCTATTTTATTAAGTGGCGATATTGCAAAAAGGCTTGCACAAAAGCACAATATTCCGCCATACCGTAGTGCATACTTATTAGATATTTTTGCTTGTGTTACAAAAGGCATTTTGCCTTATGGTTCCCAGCTGCTGCTAGCAGGTAGCATTGCTTCTGTCTCACCTATTTCTTTGTTAACACAAGTGTATTACTGCTTTATTTTAGCAGCAGTTACAGTAGGTGAAATAATCATCAATGGCAGACGTTGCGCGGCTACAACTTAATGTACGAAGATTTCTCTTCATATTACATTTTTGTGCCCATAAGAAACGAGTTGCCATTTTCATCAGCTACTTGGATAATAAATATATTCACAAAGTTGTTCCATTTTTCTCAGTAGGTTTTGGTTTTCTTTTCCCCTTATTAGCAGAGCATAAAACTTAACTTTTTAATAAATCTCATTTTAACTCCAATATACTAACTATGAAACAATCTATATTGCCATCAAAAACGGAATTTATATTGCCGACTTCATGTCCAGTCCTTAAATCCTTCACCATTTGATACGGATGCATAACATACGATCTGATCTGACTGCCCCAACCTATATCGCATTTCTTACCATATTCTTCGGCCATTTTCTGTTCTTTTTTTTCCAATTCAATTTTATATAAACGTCCTTTAAGTAGCTTTAGTGCTTCATCTTTATTTTTATGTTGAGAACGACCATTTTGGCATTGAACTACAACACCTGTTGGAATATGTGTAATACGTACTGCACTTTCAGTCTTATTTACATGCTGACCGCCTGCTCCAGAGGCACGGTAAGTATCGATCTTTAAATCCTTTTCATCGACAACAATATCTATTGAATCTTCAATCACTGGAGTTACTCCTACACTTGCAAAACTGGTATGACGTTTACCATTTGCATCAAATGGTGATATTCTAACCAATCTATGAACTCCACTTTCGCTTTTTGCCCACCCGTAAGCTTTTTCTCCGATGATCTTTATTGTTGTAGATTTTATACCAACCGCATCACCATCTAATTTTTCTACAACTTCAACTTTAAAATTGTGATAAATTTCTGCCCATCTTGTATACATGCGCATGAGCATCTCGGCCCAATCATTGCTCTCTGTTCCACCAGCTCCTGAGTGGATTTCTAGAAAGCAGTTATTATTATCTGCTTCACCAGTAAATAAGGATTCTGTCTCTTTAAGTTTGATTAATTTCTCTAGCTTGGCTAATTCATTTTCAACTTCAGAAAAAAATTCTTCATCATTCTCATCAATAGCAGATTTCATCAAGCTGATAGCATCGTTGTAATCGCTTTCTAGCTTTGAAAACGATTCTATTTCATGCTTAATTTTAGAGCGTTCTTTTAAAATTTCTTGTGCTTTTTGATTGTCTTGCCACAGATTATCATTCGACGCTTGAGAATCCAGCTCTTCAAGACGCAACTTCAATCTTTCTATGTCAAAGACACCTCCTGATAAGAGAAATACTTTTATTTAAGCCTTGAAAGTATTCAAGGATTTCTGGATGGGTTTTCATTATACTTTAGACTTTAATATATTTATTATCAATAACAATAACAGCAAACAAAATAGAAATTTAACCATATAATAGTTAATTCAAAATAATTTTATTATACTTGAATGTTCAATAAAATCAAGTGTGTATATTTATTAAAAAAATAAGGTAAAGTAATGAATATTAAAACAAGTTCTCATTATGGTTTAGACAAAAAGGCTATTGATGATTTAATAGAGTCTCTAGATAATCAAGAATTAGAAAATGTTCGTAATATTGTAAAAACGATAGATAGCGTTCAGTTAGCTTATTTTTTATCTACTTCGATCAGTGATCACAGGGAGAAATTAGTTAATATCCTCGATCAACATTTGTTAAGTGATGCCTTAGTACATGTAGTACCAGATTTACAAGTAGAGATCATAGAAATATTGGGAATAGAAAATACAGCAAAGTTACTAATGCTTCTTGATGTAGAAGACATAGTAGCCATAGTGAAAGATTTGGATAGAAAGTCTATAGAAAACATACTTAACTATTTACCCAATGCAACTCAAAAATTAGTAGAGGAATTGTTATCATACCCAGAAGAAAGTGCAGGAAGATTGATACATAAAAATATGGTTATAGCTCCATATTATTGGACGATAAATCAGCTAATGGAATTCTTGCGCAATTATAAAAAAATACCAGAAACATTTTACCAAATCTTCATCATTAACTCGAAATTAGAACCTATAGGTAGTTTCAACTTAAATAAGGTAATATCTCACTCAGGAGAAACAATAATAAAAGAGATAATGAGTCAAGATATAAAAATAATTAAAACTGGAATGGACCAAGAAGAAGTAGCAAGAATATTTAAGGATTACTCTCTATTATCAGCTCCAGTAGTAAATAAGAATGGTAAAATTATCGGTGTAATCCTTATTGAAGATGTAATCAAAATTGTTCAGCAAGAAGCAGAAGAGGATGTACTTAAAATAAGCGGTGTATCTTCTAAATCTGATATAAATGCTCCTATACATAAAACTATAATTAAAAGGCTACCTTGGTTATTATTTAACCTCTTAGCTGCAACAATATGTTCTATAGTAGTTGGCTTTTTCGATAACGTAATAGAAAGTTTTATAGTACTACCAATAATTATGCCAATAATTGCATCAATGAGCGGAAATGCAGGATCCCAAACAGTAACACTAACTATCCGGGCAATCGCAACAAAATATCTAACTGAGCAAAATGCAAAAAGAATACTGATGAAAGAATTTTTAATAGGTCTTATAAATGGAGTGATTTTATCTACAATTTCACTCGTAGTATTAGCAATAAGGTTCCATAGTTTAAAAGTAGAGATCATTTTCGTAGTTTCCATGATTGCAATGTCGATCATTGCAACATTTATCGGCACTTTTATTCCTATAATGCTTCATCGTTTAAGATCCGATCCTGCTGTTTCGTCTTCAATCTTAACATCAGCAACAACTGATATTCTCTCAGCTCTTATATTTTTTGGTCTAGCCACGATCTTTTTATTAAATAGCTGAATCTTGCTATATAAAAATTGCTTTACAAGCTTTAACTGCCACGTTATCATTGCTTCTAGATGTACCGCAGAAAAAATTTATGGTGCGGTTGTTGTAGATGAAGTTTAGATTTAACTGAAAGTATATTAAGTTTAATCCTAAAAAGTTTAAAAGATAAAAGAAAGGGTAGTGTTAATCAAGTAATACATCCTAATCTTTTTCTCAGTCAAAATAAATGTATAAAGTACATGAGTCTATAAATTTGGCTGTTTTAGTTTTAAAAATACAAACTAAAATAAAATGCTAAAATATGCTAAAAAGTTCTTGCTTTGCTAGATCTTTTTAGCCATAACAAAATTATATTTTACGTAATAAATGTGTGGGGTATTATGTTAAAGACATCACATTCTGTAGATTATTTTAAACAAGCAGTTAATCGATCTGAGTTAATAAAAGATACACTATCATCTAGTAGTCAACAAATACCTATTGATTTAGATTTGCCGGAAGATTTTATAATAGGGGAATCAATTGGAGAAGGAGATTGTTTCTTTGATGCAGTTGCACAAGGACTTAATCAATTAAAGCCTTTAGGGACCTTTACTGCAAAATCTTTAAGGAAGATTTGTAAGATATTTGCAAAGAGTCAATTTGGTCTTGATTCGTCATGGCTTACAGAAGCGTTAAAAAATGATGGTGGAAGCATTTCTTCTTATGTTCAACGAATTGAGTTTACCGCAGATGATATTAAGAAAGGGTATAGAGCAATAGATAGATTAAAATTAACTACGGCTACATGGGGTCTGCCAGAAATTGAGGGAAGAATAATTTGTATAGTATATAAGGTAAGATTGCATTTTATTAAAGAACGCATTACTTGCAATGGAGGAAATGTAATAACACATCATCTTATTGATAGAGAAGGTTACCAAAAGGGTGCATTAGATCGCGATATTTTGAATAAGGAAGTTTACTATAGAGGAGATACTATACACATAATAAATAGAGGGAAATTTCATTTTGAGCCAATCTTAAGAAAACAAATGTTACCTAATTGCTATAACATCAGGCCTAGTGAAAAAAAATTAGACAGTGAGTCTATTTGCTTTCAACAAAATTCCGAAGCAGAAATGAAGGATGTGACAGATAATCAAATGGACTATGAATATTATAAAGAATCTAGCCCTGGTATAGAGGTATTGCCTACTGAGTCAACAATAGGAGCAACAGTTGACTATGAAGACAGGTTATCTAATGAAGAACTTCAATGTGTACGAAGTCAAGAGAGCCCTGGGGTAACAAGATCTTCATCTATAGGCAGCAGTAGTACATCGACTGATGATGAAGAAATGTTTAGCTGTATAAGCATTACAAGTGATGAGATAAAGGAAAAGATGCTCTTTTTTGTTAGGGTTTTTGTTAAAGTATTCGAGGAAAAGTACTCTCAAATTTCTCAAGAGGTAAGACCAGATTCAAAAATACTGAAAACAGGCAAAGCTGTAGATGAATGTACATCAGCTGTGAATGATACTATTGCACCAGGTCTATTTAAATTCGCTTTGCAAAGAGTCAATAGGTTTATGGGTCTTATTTCTGCAAAAAGACATAAAAGAGAAAAGAAAGCGGCTTATGCAGCAATTGTGTCTTCTGGAGATAACAAGAGAGAGATTTTAGTAAAGGCTGGTTTGGAAATTTTTCAGAAATTTGAGAAAAAAATGAGTAGGGTTGTAGATGATGATATCGATTTATGGGAGATAGCAATTGAGAAACTTGCAACAGATGCTGTATATAGAGTAATAAATTATATTTCATCTAATACACAAGAATTTTCCGTTAATCTCATAACTAAAGGTGTTATTTTAGGTAGGTCAAAAGATGATAAATTTCCTAAGCAGCTTGTGCATAAATCAGCGAAAATTTTTAAGTTCAAACCATTAGAATCTGAATATAAAGTAAAAGATAAGCAAAGTAGTGAAATTTTTACGACTTCAGAATTATATGAAAAAGTAGGCATAAAAATAATAGACGGTGATAATTCCAGGTGCTATCGATTAAAGGAACATAGCTCTACTGAAAGATATGGCTATCGGCTTCTCTTTGATTGGGAATTAGAAGAGAGGAAGGGGTTAAGGGAACATGAATCCAACATACCAAATAAAGAAGAACATATACTCAAAAAAATACTTGGAAAGGAATATGTATTTAGTGGAATGTCTGAAAAATCACATGGGTATATTTTAGATGAAGAAATGGAAAAGTTAGCTAATAGTACACTAAAAGAGATTAGTGGAAAAAACCCAGCGAAAAAGAAAGATATAGAAGGAGTGTGTGAAAGATTCGAGAATGTGCTAATAAGCTCTCGAAAAAAAGATGAAGTTACATTTTCCTTTAATTTGAGCTATTTACCAAAATTCTTTATAAAAAGAGAAGTGATGTTAGACGAATTAAAAAGAAGTTAGATAGTAAAAATCAAGAATTAGAACTGTCACGAATGGTCTTGATTCTTACTATTACCCACAAGTATAGAATTCATGAGCAAGTCTCCATCCTTCTGCTAAATCAAAGAGACGTTTCCATCCCTTCCACAAGGCTATAGGACCTGGTTCTAAGTCATTTTTGCGAGCTAAAAACCCTCCTAACTTGGCCACCCACCTCACAATTTCTCTTATAGGTGGTGGAGTCTCAGGATAGTTTTTTGTCTTAAGCATTTTGGTATATAAAACCTTCCATTCGTCATCAGTCAGTATGACAGTGCAAGAAAGATTCGGATTTGTTCTAGCTACCAATGTAATAAAAAATATTCTCCATGCAATTATACTCATAATTGTAAGAAAGCGGATCAATCTATCTGCTGTTTGGAGCCTACATTCTTCAACTTTAAGACCGGATTTCAAAATTTTATGAAAAACCTCTATTCTCCATCTTAAGCAATACCATTGTATTTTTTCTACTGCTTCTTCAAAATTATTAATATTTATATTTGTTAACAAAATCCAGTTTATGGGCTCTTCGCCAAATGGGGGATATCTTTCTATAACATAGACAGCATTTAAATTTAAATTAGGAAGTTTTTGGGTTTTACGTCTAGCGTTGTTTTTTGATGCATTCATCACAAAGTTACTAAACTTTACTTCTAAAACTGTTGTTCTTTGAGGTTTTTTATCGCGAGCAGGAATACTCACTTGAATTTCTCCTTGACAAGACATGCGATTCATCAAATCCCACAATCTTTCACCACCTTTTTCAGAATAAGTCGACTTCTTGTTTACTGTTCTGTTTTGATTTCCTCTTACTACAAAAAGAGATTGATTAGTGGAAGCAACTTCAAATAAATCATAAATATCTGCTTCTCTATCACAAACGGTAACTACCTTAACATCCTTTAATCCAGGATGTTTAGTAGAGTCTTTAAGTGATGCTATCCACCGTATGCTTTCTTTCTCTTCTATGGGAAGAGCAGTATTATGGCTTCTTCTTTTCAACTCCTTTAGGTCTTCAGTTAAGGAAGGTCTAGTACTAATTTTTTGATCCAATAATCCTATAGGTAGTCCTTCTGTTGTAACTGCAAACGTTGTATGCATCACTAATCCATGGGTTTTAAAATTAGTTGTTTTAGATGTTAATCTTGCTGCTATAATCCCTAATCCTTCGGTCTTTTTATGATTTTTATATGAAATATAACTCGTATCCTGGATAGCTAAGATAGTTGAGTATTCTTTAGCTCTTTCAACAGTTTTAATTATATGACTGTCTAATATTTTTCTTTCAGAAATGGCATCGTTTTGGAAAAATCTATAAGCTGCTTTACTTTGATGCCAATCTTCACAAGCTTGATTTATTGAACGCTCAGGCGATTCAGCAAAACTATTAACTATTTTTAGAAGCCTTTTACTTAATCTTATATCACCAAAATTAACAATTCCAAATTCACTTTCTGCCCATTCGCCAGTTGAGGTATTTATAGTTCTTTTCATCATATATTCCATTTTTAGACCATAGATCTATTTATAATAGAAAGTTGAATTAGTAAAATAGCAGCTTTTTCTCCATTTTTAGATTTATGGGTAATAGTAAGCTTCTATAGGGGGCATTCTATAATAAAAGCCATGCTCATTTTGAATCACTGCTTAATAAGAATAAAGTCTTAGTAAAACAGACACAAGAACAATAGGATTTCTTGCTTGCAAAGCAACTCCAAGATCGGGAGGAACAAGACTTTTTCCCTTGCAAGGCAACTTCAAGAGCAATCCTCACGCACAATCTCTTAACCCAAATGGAAGATCAGCGGCAGCAAATACTTGTAAAATAATAACTCTATGGTTAATATGCGAAGATTTAAGTAAAAAATGTTGTCATTCTAGTAGCTGATACTGGGCTCCAATGTCAATTAGTCGGATAACAAAAAAACACAGGCTTCACATGCATCTGCAGTACTGTATTAGTCTACTATCTTCATTCCCACAACATTATACCCTGAATCAACATGTAAAATTTCTCCAGTTGTACCACTACTCAGGTCGCTTAATAAGTATAGTGCTGCCTTACCAACATCTTCTATTGTAACATTGCGTCTAAGTGGAGAATTACTTCTATTCCATTCCGATATGGAGTGAAAGTCACTTATTCCAGAAGATGCCAAAGTTCTGATTGGACCAGCAGAAATTGCATTTACTCTGATGTTCTGTGGTCCGAGATCACATGCTATATATTTTACACTTGCTTCAAGTGCTGCTTTACATAAACCCATCACATTATAATTTGGCATAACTTTTTCAGCACCATAGTAAGATAAAGTAAGTAAACTACCGCCATTTAACATCATTTTTTCCGCTCTTTGCGCTAAAGCAGTAAAAGAATAGCATGATATATGCATTGCATTGAGAAAGTTTTTTAGTGAAGTATCGACGTATCTACCATTGAGCTCATTTTTATCGGAGAATGCTATTGCATGTACCAAAAAATCAAGATTATCCCACTTTTTCTCTATTTTCCCAAAAGCACTATCTATGGTTTCCTTATTTGAAACATCACAATGTAGTGTTAGCTCCACATTTAATTCATTCGCTATTGGTAATAATTTCTCTTTTATTACTTCATTTTGATAAGTTATTGCAAGCTCAGCTCCGTGCTCTGAGAGAGTTTTTGCTATACCATATGCTATTGACCTTTTATTTATTATTCCGGTTATTAACCCTTTTTTGCCCTGCAATATCATGAAATTATTTGTCTTTTTTATAATTTGAAATATTAACTAGGCAAAGTCAATTGTGTTTTAACTGTAGCTAACGTATAAAAATTACTTCCGCATATTTCCAACCTCATTATAATTACAATTAGAGATATTTTAAGAGCTCAAAATCTATCTTTAGTCTGCAGACTTTTTAATCAAACTTATTAAAAAATATATTCTTCAGTGTATATCTTTCGTATATGCACTGCATTTTTTTCTAACTTTTTTTACACAGGAGGATTTTATGTCCAGAATTCCAGATACTTGACCTTTACTTTATAGCTAATAAAAACCAACTGGTGCTATTCGCATGGTTGTTAAACATCACAAAATGAAGCGTGATGTGAAAGGAAACCTTGTTGATAAGGAAGTTGAGGATAAAGGTTGGGATTGTTATATATTAAGTCAAGAGCAAAAACAAGAATTATACAATGGAAAAAGGATTATTGAGGATTCAGCATTAATCATTATTAAAGATTCGTGGGAGCTTATTTTTTGGGAAAACCAAAAGGTAACACATCGATTTACCGTTTAATCTTAAAAAGGTACTTTAATAGTTCCTTTTAAGTACTAATCCGGAGGTTCGATAGGTTGTTGTTTAAAAGATTGGCAGATATTTTTGTTAGTATTAAAAATTACATAATGTATATTATGGAAAATATAAGAAACACAAGCTTTCAGCAAGAGAAAATGCAATTTTTGCTCTTCTCAAACAGCATAAAAAAGTGCCTGTTGAACCTCCAGATTAATGCTCAAAAATGTTCAATTGATACTTTAAAAGTATTACTTTAAAAATACCTAAAGTATCGCTTCAAAAGCACTTAAAAATTTTATCTTTTAGCTCCAATACGACCCTCTATTTGTCTTTTCTTAAAAAGCGTTAAGATATTTATCAATTGAGTAGGTTTTTCTATAAATATCTCAATCTAATCATACTCTTTTTGATGTCTTTTTTGATCTTTTTCAGAGTTATCCACAGTTTTTTGTTCTCAATTATATATATATTAGTATTTGGAGATCATATTTATTATAGATCTCCAAAGTACTCAGAAATGTAAAATTATATACTCTATTAGGTTATCAACTTAGTTATTAACAATTCTGTAAAACAAGAAAAAGGGGCTTTTAGAAACAATATAGTTCTTTATGATTACACATAGGACAAGATAGCTAGGATACCTAGCTAAATAAAAAACTTGGAAAAAAGGAAGAAGAGACTTCTTCCTTTTTTTACTTAACCAAGCACTACCATACTTGTCTCTGTATCAGCTTCTTGTTTTACAGTGTCAAACCCTTTATAAACGTAAACGGTATCTACACAACTCTTAGGCTTTAAAACATCATATGTAATAGCATAAATCGTAGCTCCAACTAATAATGCAGCGACTAAAGCTATACCAATTATAGTCGGCAATACCGTTAATGCAGCACCAGTACCAAAATACAATCCTAACCCAACCGCCAATGCAGTTATAGCACCACCAATAGCACCAAATTTCATTCCTTTCTTAGCTGCCTCTTTCCTTGACTCACGGTTATCTCCAAAATCTAGTGTCCTTGCCATTCCCCTTAATATTATTGTATTGAGCTTTTGTTCCGATTCGATTGTCTTGATTTCTTTTAGATAATTTTCATATTTACTTTTCTCTTGATCATCTTTCAGTATCTCTCTTTCTAAAGCACCTTCAATCATATTACGATCCGCTTCGGATGAAGCTTTCCAAAACTCTTTTAATCCAAATTTGTCTTTGATTAAATCTAAAAATTCAGTTATATTAACTGGAGATTTCACAATAATATCAACCATTCTATAATCTTCGCGAATACCATTATCCGATTTTACAAAGCCAAGATCGATACTTAAAAATTCTTTTAATATATTTCTCTTTTTAACCATATCGAAAACGGCTGATTCGCAAATTTTATTCTTACCAAGAAGATCGAATAAAAGGCTAACTCTTGTATAAGGAGAATCTTCGTCTCCTTTTTCGCCTCTATATAATTTAAAAACAGTAAAAAGATCTTCTGTTTTAGCTTCTTCAAGTATTTGAACTATATCCTTAGTTCCGGTTCCTTTCATTACAAGCTTTAGATCATTTAATAAAGTTTCTTGTTCTGCTGTTAACTCCATATCAAACTCTCCTATTAAAAATAATAATATACTTTAATTATGATATATTTAAATAATAAAGTCAAGAATTTAACTAGTATTGCAAACACTTAAACAAGAAAAAGGGGCTTTTACTCGAATAGATATTTTATAACGTCTTAATGCTAACTCCACCGACATATAAATTTGCGTGGCTTTTTCCAGTATTAAGCAATGCAAGTCCAATATTGTCGACACTAGAGCGTAGTTCTCCTACTTCTTCATTATGTTCACTGATTACTTTAGTGCCAATATTTGGAAGTGCATTTTTTCCCTCAACAAGGTAAAGTTTCCTTCTGAATTTTTCTTGTCTGCTCATTCGATTTACAACTTCCTGACCTATATAGCACCCTTTATTAAAGCTTATACCATTTATCTTATCGATTAAATATTGCAGCGGAAATGATGAATTTTGCACCATATCTTTTGCTCCATCTGGGACAAGGTTTTTAATTCTAACTTTTTCATACTGAATAAAATCTCCAACCGGTTCTTTTATTTCATCTTCATGTATGATCCTCATTCCTAGCAGCTTGTGCCTTGGATCTTGAAAAATAACTTGTGACTTACTACTACACTTCGCCAACTTAGCATCAAACAAAACTCCAACCTTATATAGTGAACTAATGTCTTTAATCCTCACTCTAAGGTAAGTTTTGAGCAAGTCTAATTTTTCAATTATTTGCTGTAGATGGGCATTTTCACACTCCAAATAAATATATTTATCATGCTCAATGAGGAAAAAATCGTACAGATATTTTCCCTGAGGGTTGAGTAATAAAGAGTAAATTGCCTGCTGGCTACTTAGTTTATTAATATCATTTGTTATAACACCCTGAAGAAAATCTCTCGTATCTGGTCCGTATAAAGATATTAGACTACGGTTTGCTAGCGGTATGTAACCCATAAAACTTCTGTTCAAATCTTAATTATACACTTTTACTAACTCCAACCCTTGAAATGTAACCTTTAGATGACTACATAGAATTGTAGGTTAATCTATTAATGAGGAAACATAAATGTCAAGTGTAAATTTGAATGTATTAGATGATAACGTGCTAATAAAGCCTATTACTGAAGAAAAACAAGGTGGAATTGTACTACCATCAAGTGCTGAAAAGAAGCCTACTAAAGGTGAAGTTATAGCAATTGGTAGTGGTTCACGCAACTCAAGCGGAGAGCGTATAGCTTTAACTGTAAAAACTGGTGATAAGGTTTTCTACAGGCAGTGGGCTGGCACAGAAGTAGAGCATGACAATGAAAAGTATGTCGTGATGAAGGAGTCAGACCTACTTGCTGTTATCAAGTAGGTATCCCTATTTTACTAAACTAATGCGCTATATAGTGCATTATGTATTTTAATATTCTAAATTTTTTATTAATTTAAGGAGTGATAAAAATGGCTAACATAGTAGTATCAGGCGAACAGTTGCAAGAAGCCTTTCGTGAAGTTGCAGCAATGGTTGACTCAACGGTGGGAGCAACTGCAGGGCCTAGGGGAAATACAATAGGAATTAGCAAGCCATATGGTGGACCAGAGGTCACAAAGGATGGCTATAAGGTAATGAAAGGTATAAAGCCTGAAAAACCATTACACTCTGCGATAGTAAGCACCATTGCTCAAAGTGCTTCTCAGTGTAATGACAAAGTTGGTGATGGTACCACAACATGCTCAATACTGACTAGCAATATGATAATGGAAGCTTCAAAGTCAATTGCAGCTGGAAATGATCGTATTTGTATCAAAAATGGAATACAGAAGGCAAAAGATGTGATATTAAAGGAAATTACATCAATGTCTCGCACAATTTCTTTAGAGAAAATGGATGAAGTTGCACAAGTTGCAATAATTTCTGCAAATGGTGATAAAGATATTGGTAATAGCATTGCTGATGCTGTTAAAAAGGTTGGAAAAGAAGGCGTCATTACTGTTGAAGAGAGTAAGGGTTCAAAAGAATTAGAAGTTGAACTTACAACTGGTATGCAGTTTGACCGTGGTTATCTCTCTCCATACTTTGTTACAAATAATGAAAAGATGAGCGTGGAGCTTGATGATCCATATTTGCTGATTACAGAAAAAAAACTTAATATTATTCAACCTTTACTTCCTATTCTTGAGGCTATTTTTAAGTCTGGTAAACCTTTGTTTATCATTGCAGAAGATGTTGAAGGTGAAGCATTAAGCACTTTAGTGATCAACAAATTACGTGGTCTAAAAGTTGCTGCAGTAAAAGCTCCAGGCTTTGGTGATAGGAGAAAGGAAATGCTCGAAGACATAGCAGCTTTAACAGGTGCTAAGTATGTCATAAAAGATGAGCTTGGAATCAAGATGGAGGATTTAACTCTCGAAGATCTTGGTACTGCTAAAAATGTTAAAATCACTAAAGACAATACTACAATTGTTAGTGAAGACAGCGACTCTGATAAACAAAACAGAGTGGATGCTAGAATTAACCAGATTAAATCTCAGATTGAAACTTCAACCTCTGATTATGATAAAGAAAAGCTGAGAGAGCGTTTAGCGAAATTATCAGGCGGCGTTGCTGTGCTCAAAGTTGGTGGAGCAACCGAAGTAGAAGTAAAAGAACGCAGAGATAGAGTTGAAGATGCACTTCATGCAACAAGAGCTGCAATTGAAGAAGGGATAGTTCCAGGTGGAGGAGTTGCACTTCTTTATGCTGCATCTACTCTTGATAAGCTAAAAGCTTCAAGCGATGAAGAGCAAATAGGTATCAACATTGTCAAAAAAGTTCTCAGTGCTCCAATCAAAAGATTGGTTAAAAATGCTGGTCTTGAATCTGCTGTTATAATTGACTATTTGATTAAGCAGAATGATAAAGAGCTTATATACAACGTTGAGGCTATGAACTACGCTAATGCATCAACAGCTGGTGTAATTGATCCGGCAAAAGTAGTTCGTATTGCTTTTGAAACGGCAGTGTCTGTAGCAAGCGCACTTATTACTACTGAATCTATGATAGTTGATCTACCAAATAAAGAAGAAAATGCTTCATCACCTATGGGTGCAGGAGCAATGGGCGGAATGGGTGGATTCTAAGTAAACAAGAGCCTTGGAGCAAGTTGCTCCAAGGTATCTTTCTAGTTCTAAAAAGTCTTACATTTATAAAGGAAATAAATTTGTGATTTTCTATAAAAAGCCACTACTATTTATATTTGTTACGTCTCTTTAATATTATAACTGCTTAGCAATAAAAAAATAACATATGATTGCTAATATAGCTATATTAGCAATCATATTAACAATAGATAAAATTGAAATTATTTTCTTCATAATAAAGTAAGATTATTCTTATGAAAATACGTATACACTCAATCCTACTTTTACTTTTTTTTTGCACTCAATTGTGCGCTGAAGAAGAAGTTGCAAAATTTGATCTGCTCATTGGTAAGGTAAATAAAGCAAACCTCACCATTGAAGGCACAATAAAGGTTACAATAAAACCAGGTTGGCATATATATTACAAAGACCCTGGAGATTTCGGCCTTCCTACTTCCTTTGACTGTGAGGGTAACATATCAAATATAGATATTCATTGGCCTACTCCCAAGGAGCATAAAGATAAAGTTGGGGAAGTTACATTTGTTAGTAACATATATGAAGATATGGTGTTATTTCCCTTTAAAACTAATATCATTCCAAATCAGGAATACGCTGATATTAACTTTCATATAAAGTACGCAATATGTAAAGATAGGTGTATCCCTAAAAATGCCGAGATAAAAACCAGTCAACCACTAAAGGATTTTATGGATTCCGATATCAATAAACTCATAAATGAGTGGTATGAAAAATAGGATTTTAGCAGGCTTACTATAGCTTTTATAGTGTTACTTCTCATAAACAATAAGTTAGGTATTTTTCAACTTTTGCTATATACTCAAGTAAAAATCTCTCTTTTACAGATGGATACAGTAAAGTTTGTTTTATTACTGCCAACAATACTACTCATACTAGTTGCTGGTGTTTACCTATCGGTTAAACTAAAATGGTTGCAGATATTTAGACTACCGTATGCCCTTTCACTTATTGGAGCTAAAAGAGGAGAAAATAAATTTTCTTCTATAGCTGCTCTGTTTACAATCTTAGGGGGAAATTTAGGAGTAGGAAATATTTCAGGAACTGCTGTTGCTCTAAAAATCGGAGGACCGGGATCCATTTTATGGATGGCAATTATTATTGTTGTTACTTCTGTGATAAAATATGTTACTTGTTACCTAAGTATAAAAACCAGAAAAGAAAAAAATGGACGGTTTATAGGTGGACCTGTAGCCTACATGACTGATGCATTTAATTCTAGAAAAGCTACAGTTGTGTTTCTAGTTATTATGATGATGGTTTCAATAACAGTTGGTAACCTTGTTCAGGTAAATTCTCTATCAATACCACTCAGCATGGTAGATATACCTGTAGTCATTGGCGGCATTGTAATGGCCATAATATTTTTTGTTGTTGCAGCTCTTAGCTTAAAAAAAATTAAAATTTTTATATCGGCTATGATACCGATAATGACGGTAAGTTACCTTACACTTTGTGGTATCATATTATTTAAGTTTAGCGAAAATATTCTTCCTTCTCTAAAACTAATAACAAGCAGTTTTTTTACAACTAGTAGCTTTACATCTGGTTTATCTTTAGGTTTTATTTTAGAAATGTTGACTATTATTCAAGTAGGAACTTTGCGAGGTATTTTTGCAACAGATATAGGGCTTGGTCTCGAAGGGATTGTGCACTCTTCAATTGTTCCTAAGAAAAACAACAATAAATTTATCATTGAACAGAGCCTCATTACAATAATATCTCCTTTTATAGTTGCACTTATAGTGTTCATTACAACAATGGTACTGCTTGTCACGGATTCTTGGATTACTGATTTAGAGAGCACTAACATGTGCATTTTTGCTTTTAGAAAAGCTATGAATTGGCCCTATACTGACTATTTAATTATGGCCATAATGTTTTGTTTTGCCTTTACTACTATCTTTACTTGGTTTTTTTGTTCAAAACAAACAATACGCTATGTATCTATGGATAATAAATACACTAAAATCTGGACTGTAGTTTTTACCTTAATCACTCCATTTGGTGCAATCGGTGGAGTTAAGTTACTCTGGGATATCGCTGATATTTCAATTGCTGCTTTGCTGCTCATAAACATACTTGCTATACTCAAGCTCACTTCTCAAGATCCAGAAGTATTTACTATGAGTAGCAAATACTTGAAGTTGCAAAAACAGAGCTAAAGCAATATTTTAAGTTGTCATCCCAGTCTGGAATGACAACTTAAATTGCTTGATGTGAACATAAAATAGCTCATGTCATCACGTTAGCAATACAACTTCTTTAATAAAAACTAAATCAATTCCCGTAATAATTGTACTAGCTAAGGCTAAAAGGCAGAGGGTTATTAGTGAGGGAAAATATGAATACTCAAAGCACACAACAATATCATGAATTCATTCGAGGATTTTTTACTTTATTCGATGAAATAAAAAAGGAAGACGACCCAATTTATAATTCCAGAGTTGGTTTTAATGCAGTAAAGTTTCTAATAAAGCACCCCATCTGGAATTTGGAGATAGATGAAGACAAAAATAAAGCTTATGAAGTTATTCTTCCAGAGCAGAACAAGATAAAGAAAGCCGAACAAAAGCTTGAAAGTGAAGTTAAAGCAAGGTTAAAAGAGTATGTTGATGATATCGCAGGAGTTTCAATATATGGCGATCACGCAAGTATTACACTGGGAGATGACAAAAAAGAGTTTAAAATCAGCGAGTTTTTAAATAGTGACTTTTGTCAGAAGAAAGGAATTTCGGGATTTTCAACGCTGCATAGTGATGGAAAGAGCGGAATGCACGGTTTTGTTGCCGAAGAAGGAGAGAAAAGAATAAGGCATTATGTTGTAATCGATGGTTCATATGAAATGACTTTGAATTGGTATGACAAAAATGGAAAAAAATGTACTATCAAAATCAAGATTGATAAAGATGGTGTAGATCTCACTGAACGTAATGGTGTTACTGAGGAACAATTAAAAGCAAACACAGATGTAAAAATAGGTGGCTTATTCCTATATCAAATACAATTCAAGGAGAAAGGACAAGAACAAGAGAAACAACAATCATCTGAAACTTTCATAGAAAGTGATATTAGTAAAGGTATTGGCGTTCAAGCTACTCAAGATCAAGAAGTTGAGTTTAAGCATGCAACGACTAGCACTACAAATTCTAATAACGCATCTGCTAAAAAGATTCCACCGTCACTGCCACCTAGAACTAGTTCATTACCTAATAATCAGCAAAAAGGTGAGTATCAGCCAATACGGATTAATAGTAGAAATAACTACAATTCTCCATATTCTGATCATTCAAACAGTACTGCTTTCACCAAATCTGTAAGCCAAAATCAAAACGATAGGCAGTCTACATTTACTACGTTTGGATATACTGCATCTGGAAGCCGAAAATCAGATGAAAGTGAGCAAATATCTAATAATCGTCAAAAAGGTGCAATTTTTGATCCTACAACTACTGAAAGCGCTGCACCAGTACAAGACGTTGCATTCAAAAAAGTTAAAGATGCATTTAAGTATGAAAACGCTAAAGAATCACGCAATACTGGAAATAAGCAACCACTAAATGATGTAGCTTCGATTCTTGCATGGAAAGCAAAAAATGAGTTATTACGTAGTGAAAGTGAGTATGATGAAGAATTTTCTGACTTCGAAGATGGTTGGAGCGATAACGAAGATGAGTATATAACGCTTTCAAAACCTCAATCAGATTATAAACAAGAAAAAGATTATCTTAGCACTAAGGAAAACGAAGAAAGAGGAAACGATGAACAAAAAGAAACCGAACAAGAAAATGAATCTCTAGAATACAGCTCAACAGACATAAAAACAAACGATTCGGGCTATTCATCTCCAACTCACTCTAATCATGAAAAATCTCGAGTAAATTCTGGACAGTTAAAAGCGAGCCTAATGAATGTTGAACAAAGAGATGATACCCTACTTACGGAATTTACCAGTAAGTTGGATAAAGAAACTCAGAAATTCCTGCTAAAACCAGTAAATCAAAAGAAAATGAGTGAGCAAACAAAAGAACATTTATTAGCAGCTGGATTGCTAAAAGACAATGCAGCGGAGAAAGAAATAAACGACTCAGGTTACTCATCTCCAACTTACACTAGCCACGATAATTTTCAGGTCAATTCTGAGCAATTAGAGAAGAGATTAGAAACCATTGAACCAAAAGATACATTGGAAAAATTGAATAAAGGATTGAGAGACCAGGCTACTAAAGATTTATTCTCAGAAAGTATGTTGAAAGAAATAAAAGAAGGTAAAAAATATGACCCTGTACGTAAGTTATTAGAAAGAAAAGTGGCAGAACAAGAAGCAGAACAAGAAAATGATAATACTAATCTGACTATAGACAAAAATAGCGAACTATGTAAATTGCTAGAAAAAGATGCAGCACAACTGAAAGCTGGAATAGAAGAGGAAAGAAAAGATACTTTAACAGAACGCAATGATAGTCCTGATCGCAATAGAATTGCATTAGCAAATAGAAATAGAATCTGGGCTAAACTTATTGCTGAAGAAAAACAAAAAAAGGACAGTGGTATTAGTATAGGTTAAAGTAATTACTTAGCAAGCAATGGGTTTCATGTAATGGTAACCCTATTACAGAAGAGTATGAGCCACGTAAAAATAATACAAACATTCCTGCAAGACCTTGTATGTTGCACCCCCCTGCCCTGTTTTTCCACTCTTCTGATGCTAAATAATATTTAATTTCTTGTTCACTGAGACGCTTAAATTTCACTATTGTAACTACAGTCCTAATATGCTGTTTAGATTGATCAGGAGTTAATAAACACACACTGGTGTATACTCTATGCCTTCTTCCTGATAACAAGCGAACGCATTTTTCTGCTTGCTCAACGTTTTCAGCTTTGAGCAGTATCCTTCTACCACAAGCAACAACTGTATCAACACCAAGCACAAAGTAATTTGGATTTGCACTTTGTATTTTCTCGGCTTTACTTTTTGCCATACGGATTGAGTAATCTTTTGGCAGCTCTTTCTTCAAAGGTGATTCATCTGTATCTGCTGGCAAAACCAAACCTGGCTTAATATTTATTTGTTTTAGTAAGGCTACTCGCCTTTCTGATGATGAAGCAAGAATAAGATTATCTAGAGATTGTTCTATCACTTGAGCCTTTTTATTATCCTACCCTTTCTTGCATTCCTATCATAAATACTCATCTCAACTAACACTCTATCGCCTATAATGATACGTATTTTACTTCTTCTCACTCTTCCTGATACATGACAGATAATCTCATGTTCATTGTCCAGCTTCACTCTAAATTCTGCTGCAGGTAGTAAAGCAGTTACTGCCCCTTCCACTTCAAAAATTGTTTTTGATTTGTCTTCTTTTATCATTGTCGTATTATAATTTAATAATCTTTTTCAGTCTACTATAGATTTTAAATTATTATCAATACAGGAGATTTTTATACTCTACGTGAGTATTCCTCTTGCAACTTATCTCCATATAATACAAGAGGAAAGCAAGTTACTTACGTTTCTACTCTCTGCCACCTTCTCAACAGAACTTATAGAACTTATGTTAGAAGATAAATCATCATCACAATTTTCCTCATCGCTATCAAGTCCACTATCAAGGCTTGGAGATTTGTGCAATGTTGTCTTTTCTTTCAGTGGAACATCAGACTCATTATCAGGTTCACTAAAAACTTCTCCCATTAGACTATAATATTGTTTTGCATAACCACTTATGGTCTTGCTAATTTTTTGTTTATCAGTAACTTGATCTTGTTGATCCTCTAAGTATTTAACTTGATTATTTAAGTTTTCTATTTCTTCTTTCATTTCTTCAATTGTCTGAATTTGATCTGCAATGATGTCGCTGTAGTTCTCTTGCAATTCATCAATACTATCTTCGTCTTCAATGAGTTCAAGTATATCTTCTGGAAATTCCTCGTACTCGATTTCTGGATCTTCGATGTCGAACTTTACTTCTTCTTCAAGTTCATCTTTTAAATTGCTATCATGCCTCTCTAACTTTACAATTGTTTCTGCTTCTATTTCTTGC
The DNA here is from genome assembly GCF_013096535.2 of Wolbachia endosymbiont of Diaphorina citri. Lineage (NCBI taxonomy): Bacteria > Pseudomonadati > Pseudomonadota > Alphaproteobacteria > Rickettsiales > Anaplasmataceae > Wolbachia > Wolbachia endosymbiont of Diaphorina citri. Next base: position 1,416,471 of record NZ_CP051265.2, read on the forward strand.
TTCAATTCAGTAGCTCCTTTTTTCAAGCTTGACATTTCTTGCTTTAATTCGACATTTTCTTTAGACGATATTTGATTATCTGGAATCAATTCATCCATTCGTTGTGAGTTAGTTTCCTCTTGAGTTCGGATTTGTTGTGAAGCAATTTCTGGTTGAGTTTTAGTGTGCTGTAAATTGGCTTCCAATGCATTGCTATTAATAGAAGGAGAAGAAGGAAGGCTATTATCAGCATCAACTTTATGATCTAACTTCCCCTCTGGTTCCTTACCTTGATAAGCCACCATAGATTCATTGTAAAGATTAATAGGAGTAGCCCTATTCTCTTCTAGTGATTCCATTACAGCATCATATAAAGAGAGACCTTGAATATATAATTCATCGTTTTGCTTTATTAATTCTAGAATCTCCTTCGATGAAACAAAATCTTCACCATTAAATTTTAGTATTTCAGTTATGCCATCGCTACTCACATTCATAATCATGGTACACATTCCTGATCCATCTTTTGCAGCCCAAGTGCTTGTCATTTCATAATATGCACCTTCTTTAAATTCATAATATCTTTTCTTATCTTTTTTATGAGCGTGTATTTCATGTTTTTTATTGCAATAGATATTCAGTTCTTTAATATCTTTCTCTTGCTGTAAAACGTCACTAATCTTTGTTGGCTCACTATTGTCGTAATGAGTAAGGTTAATATTCAAAACTTTATTATTATTGTCAATTTCTTCACAGTAAACTTGAAAGTCCTCTTTCCATTTTCCAAAATACCTACTTGCAACTTCTTTTCCTTCCTTTACTAACTCTATGTATTTACCTATATTTTTCTCAAAGTCCTCATTAACAGGCTTTTCTCTTTCTTTTACTGCTTCATCCACATACATTCGCTTAAAATCATTATCACCTATTAGATTACTAAAACGCCAATTACCATAAGCTTTTTGTATATCAGTAAAGTCCATCTTTTCTCTCAAAAGCGCTAATAAGCTTATCTTATCTCTCAAATTTTCTAACTCACAATCGAGAAAATCATCGAAACTGCATAACTTTTTATACAGTTCCCTATCTTCTATAATTGAGCGAAGAAATTTCATTATAGTAAGGTTCTTAATGGAAGGCTCATTTTTTTCTGCATCATTAATATAGCTTTTGAGAAATTGAAATATACCAAGCCCATCACTATCTTGGACAAACTTCTCTCTATCATTAACACAATTGTTGCCCTGTGATGAACATAATCTATTATGCAATTTTTGCAAGTCATGTATTGACTTAACTACATATTCTGCAACTGACAATTCTCTCAGCTGATCACTTGTTTTTTCCGCTTTTACTGCTTTGTCTCCCTTAGTCAAACCTGCAATCATAATACGCCTCCTTTAACTATGTTTATATTATAACAATCAACATGTATTTAAGAAAAATCACACTGCTCACTGTACGTTTACGCTGCTACTTTGCATAATAGATTGCTTGAAGTCACACAAGTATCGTTTTTTATTAGATAAAAGTTAACAAGACGTTTTCATAGATTTTTAAGCTTAATAACATCCTCTCTATTGGGACTAGTTGAAATTAGATGAATTGGTACACCTATTAATTCTTCTATTTTTCTCACATATTTCATCAAATTTGCAGGTAATTCCTTAACTGACCTTTTGCCTTGAGTTTTCTCTTTCCAACCAGGAAATTCTTCATATATTGGCTCTAATTCTTTTTGTATTGAATGTGATGCGGGTAAATAATCATACATTTTTCCGCCATACTTATAACCAGTGCCTATTTTAATAGTATCAAAAGAATCAAGAATATCTAATTTTGTTAATACAATGCTTGAAACTCCAGAGAGTTGTACGGCCTGGCGCACTAAAACTGCGTCAAACCATCCGCAGCGCCTTCTTCTATTGCTTACTGTTCCAAGTTCCTTACCTATAGAAAATAAGCTGTCTCCAATCTCGTTATTTTGTTCAGTAGGAAATGGACCATTACCCACTCTTGTTGTATACGCTTTTGCTACACCAATAATGTGAGCATTGTAGGATAATCCTGAGCCTGTTATCGCTTGCGATGCTACGGTATTACTTGAAGTAACAAAAGGGTAAGTTCCGTGGTCGATATCTAAAAATGCGCCTTGAGCGCCTTCAAATATTATTTTCTTACCTTCTTTCATAAAATCATTTAGTATCTTCCACACAGGTTTTTTATATAAAAGAATTTTTTCTGAAATCTCTTCAATTTCCTTTAATATTTCTTCTTTTTTAACTACCTGGTAGTTAAGTCCTTTTCTGATAGCATTATGGTAACTCAGGAGAGCGTCCACTCTTTGATTGAGCTCATCTGTGTTTTCTAAGTCACAAAGGCGTATAGCTCTCCTTCCAACTTTATCTTCATAACATGGTCCTATCCCTTTGTTTGTTGTGCCAATTTTGCAATTTCCGTTTAAATCTTCAAATAGCTTTTCCTTGTCTTTATGTATACTGAGTATTAATGGGCAACTTTCAGATATCATCAAATTGTTATGATTTACGTCTACCCCTTTAACTTTCAATGACTCTATTTCTGAGATTAAAGCGTGTGAATCGAGAGCAACGCCATTTCCTATGATAGATATTCTGCCTGGTCTCAAAACAGCAGAGGGCAGTAAATTTAATTTATACACCTTATCACCTACTACTATAGTATGCCCTGCATTATTTCCCCCCTGAAACCTCACAACTACATCTGCATTCTCAGAAAGATAATCTACTATTTTACCCTTACCTTCATCACCCCATTGCAGACCAACAATTACAATATTATTCATCACTATTTTCTAGATTAATACGTAAATATTAATGCAGCATGCTACAAATGAAAAGAGAAATCTACGCCTTTCCTATATCCCTAAAATAAAGAAATAGACTATCGACTTTTTTATATATTATAAAATTATTCATCATTATATGGTACAACTTACAGCATATTTATAGTAAGGTGTTAATTATGAAAGAGGCAAAGAAGAGTCCGGTAGTTAGATTAAAGGCCACAGCTAAAGAATTCAATTTTAGTAAATTAAGAGCAGATCAAGATAATAAATTAGCGAATTCCGGTGAAACAATGTTCTTAGATTTTCAAAGAATGAATTTTATTATTAATGAAAAAGAAATAGATAAAAATTTTATTATTGCATTTAAGGAAGGAGCTAAAGATTATAAAAATGAGATTTTTAACCGTGATAATTTTGATAACCTCTCTGAAGAAGGTAAAGCTTTTATGGAACCAGTACTTAGGGAGCTTGATCAAGATAGACTATCTGAAGTTTGGGAAAATCATTGTAATAGCCCTACAGTTGCTGATGAGAAAAAAATTGATGAATATAGAAAGGAATTTGAGAGATTTTATAACGCAGGGAGAAGCTCTTATCATCTATTCTCCAAAAAAGATTACCGTGCATTAGCAAAGGAAATTTTTAAGGAAATGTTTAGATACGCTGAAGCAAAGGTTCCAAGTGATGCTATTTTAGAAGAGTTAGTCACCAATTGTAATCAAGCAGGGTATGGGGCTGGTATATTTAATGAATCTCATGCCGCACTCAGTAGTTGTAATTTAACTCCACACAGTCCTAAAAAAGCGCTAAACATTTACTGCACCGACCACAACTGCATAAAAGTGACGTCTGATATGGCAATGCCTATAACCACGGTTGACAATCCGGAAGAGAAAATATGTGACCTATCCAGCTCATTAGAATTCATACTCGAATCTCAAAATGACAAAGATGATATAATATATAAAGAAGGTAAATTATCACTCACTATTCCTGAAGAGTTAAAAAATTATAAAGATAATGGCAAGAGCTTGTTTGACATTATTAAAGAATATTTTCAGAAATTCTGTACAAAATTAGGATTTAAACCTGAGATAAAAATACAAATAGAGCATAGCTTAGGTACTCAAATCAAAGTAAACAACTATTTAGATGGTACAATATCTACTACAGGATCGGATGCAAATGAAAAATTTACCAATCTTTTAAAGAAAAATCTCAGAGAGAGGTTATTGGGATCAGGAGTTGCTCTAGGAGGTGAAGATGTTGATGATATTATTGAAGTCAGAGTATCTGCAGTTATGGATCTACTGCGTGATTATACTAAATTGGAAGATAATAAAGAAAACAGAGAGTTATTAATAAGTGAAGTAGCAGATAATTTAGGGCTTTTCTTTCAAGGTAAAATAGCATCAGAAATATTGAGAGAGTTTGATAATGAAATATTAATGCATACAGAAGGCATAGAGAATAACATAGGTCAATATATAATAGAATTAAGATCTTTACCTTTTTTGATAAAAGGTCAGGTTAATCATAATCAAGTGCAGTTTGTTGTAAATATTTTTACCAATTTAATTATTGAAGGAAAAAGCGAAGTATACAAAGAAAAAAATGCAATTAATGCAATTGATGCAATTCATCAGAAGATAGATAAGGCAATTGTTGAGCAAGAAGAAAAAGCAACCAACAAACAAGATATAGAAAATGATAAATGGACAGACAAAATAAAAAAACAGAGATTATCTATGGAATCACATGGGCATTTACATTAAAGATACTGTGTACAGAGGCGTAGTATACTAAATCCAAAGCGTTTGTAGATTCGATATCTTCAGTAACTTGACGCAGAGAGAATTATATACCTTAATCAATTTTTCTAGCGGTATCCATAAGGTAAATCATTATTTGAGTGTTACACCTAAGCCCTCTTTATTCTCCTCTGTTATCAAGCTAAAAATACCATTTGGTTTCATTATGTATACGAAACTATTATGCTTGCAAGAAAAAAACTCCTAAAAAACTGGAAAAGAGAATAGAAATTTGACATAAGCTATTCCCAAATTTTGGGAATGTTCAAAAAAGCATACGAGTCAAATTAAGAGAAAATGAGCAAATTTAGTGCACTCAAAGTTGATATTCTTGTTTTTCTATATTTGTCTTTAGTAATAGTCGAATCAAAAGCATTCGTTATCATTAGATCATTGCTGTTACTACGAACAAACTTATAATTTCCTCCTTTTCTAGGCGTAGCAAGCTCAGTATCTTTCTCTACATCTTGATCCGTTATAACAATAACTTCTTTATCCTTTTCAAACATCAAAGGTTGTGGTTTTAAACTCCATTCATTATTGTCAACGCTGATTATCATAGGAGCATTTTCTACTATTACATGAGTCTTGTTATACCTCTGAGCCTCATCTTTTAACCTCACGGTAAAATACTCATGCTTTCCCACTGTTGCTCTTAATAATAAATCATTTTCAAATCTAATTACTTGTAATTCAAAATTATCTTTTGCTTTTCTTACTACATTTCTTAAATCAACCGTATCTATTGAATTCTCTTCATCAATATCATGAATAATAACCTCCGGAATGTTATCAGCTTCAGAATCAATTACATATACATTTTCACCACCATTGCCTGTTAAATGACTCTTATGTACAGGATAGTTACGTATTACTTCATGATTTCCACTTCCTATGACCACTGCCTCATTACTTAAAAGTGATTGTATAAAGATTGCTACACCTTGATAATCTCGATTTAAAAAGTCAGCCAAGACGTTTTTAGCCATCATTCCATGCATGGTCATACCTGAGTTTTTCCTACTCTAGCTAACCCCAGTTGCGGATTAATCAATACAGTAAAATGTAGAAATAGAGGGCTTTTTAGGCTTCATAGAATATGAAACTAATGTGGAAAAGATGTGCACCAAGAAATTTATTGGAGACCTGTGTCTTGAATGCTCAAGATCAAGTCTGTTTTTGAGGTAACCAAAAACTGTTTCAATAATCGACCTTTTTCTTAAAAAAATCTTTTCTTCAAGAAGCATTAATGTATTTTTCATACCTTTTTTTACTTTGGTAACGAGTTTTATTCCTCTATCGAAGAGTTTTGCAAAGAGCTCTTTCTTTATATAGCCCTTATCACCAAACAAAAGACCAGTCAGTTTTTCAGTTAATTTTGGTACTGGTTTTCTGTCGTCAACGTTACCTTTAGTCATTGTAACTCCTTGAATTTCACCTTTTTCATTAATTACCATATGCAATTTAAAACCCAAAAACCAGCCATATGTAGTCTTTCCAAGCTTTGCCAATCCTTTGAAAACTTTGTTTCTTGAGATTCTTTTTGGATGGCAAACAGCGATAGAAGTTGCATCTATGTACGAAATTCCGGTCATTTTTGACTGCTCACAAAGCCACTTTAACAAGAGCACTAAATACCTTTTAGCCTAATAAATCTACTATATGTTGGCAAATTTTGAAACTCAGATCCATGTAGTGCTTTCAAATAATATGTATAGAAAGATTTAAAGTCCTCACATCTAGATTGTTGATAAAGTAAAATTATAGTAAGAATTTCAGAATGCGTAATCCCTGGCGTTCTGGTAGGTTTTTTACTGTTTGGCAGGAGTTTTTCTGCGAAATTTTTGTTTATAGCCTTGCAAAAATCGTCTACAAAGCAAAATAATTCTGTTACATTTTTATTCATGGGTAACCTCTCTATTTTTTGATAATATGTTTCCGGAGTTTACCCTATTTTCCCGGCTTTTTCACTGACTTCTAATCCCCAACTGGGGTATGAGAAGAAGTGTTGTTTGGAATGCGTTCCCTTAACTTAAGTATGATACGTGATTTTGAGCCCTTCATTAATCCTCTGGGCATTGCTACTTTCAAGTGAATTTGAAGGCCTATCATACTTGCCTAAATTACTAGGTTTTGTATCGTAACCTTTAGTATTATTCTTTTGTTCTGAAGCTAGTTATGAGTTCTCTAATAGTGATTTATTAAATGATTCTTTCTTACCAAGCTTTATCATAATCTACCTCACCTTACCTTCCAAATTACAGTGTTTACGTCTGCATATCCCAAATATTACTTTAGGCGTTAGCTTCTTAAACAATCCCTCCACGTAGAAGCATTCAGTGGGCCACCTTCTTAGTTATCCTTTTTTAAACAAGGGATAATAAGAGCTTCCATGTGGTTACTCCGTTCCATGAAATCGTTTCACGTTAGACTTAGATTCTTACTATTTGCCAGGAGGTTGAAAACATCTTAATTAGACCTTCTCATTCTAATTATTCACCTCTCCATACCCTTTGGTTTATGCGTGTCAACTTTATTTCGCATATCACAAATAACGACAATTCAGACATAAGTTCCTTTCGTAACCATATCTAACTTTCTTAGGGGAATTTATTATAAAGTTTAATATTACCCCTTTTTAATCCATGCTTGCACCCTAGAAAATTGCCTCTTTCCTAAAGTGTGGATTATGCTTTCAACCCGATGTTAAGGCGGATGGAATCTAACCATCACGATTTCATGACTTTCGGGTCGCACGAGAATAATTTGTTTTGGAATGGGTTGGTCTACCACTTGTTCTACGCGAATTTATATCAATTTATTACTTTATTTCTCTGTTTTTTTGAAATTTCCCTCATAAAATTAAATAGCTTACTGTAAAATTATAGTCTTAAATCTTTGTTTGTAGATTCTACAGTAACTCTGTTAAGTAAAAACATAGGCGTATTAGTGAAATTAACTACACTTTCCATTTCCATTCTGTTAAAAAGATCTACAGACATTAATATGTCTGACGGTAGATTCTGACTACTCTGAAATAGTTGTATATTTGATGCATTTTCTTCTGATGTTGCGCTCATATTTTTTAATTTTCTTTTTTTAGGTGGTGTATGTTCATCAAATGTCTCTAGGTTTCTTTTATGTGATTGTGTTTTTAAATCTGGAGCTAAGTGCATATCTTCAAGATAACAAATAATTTCTTCTGAGTTAGAATACACAATAACATAGTCCAAAGGACTCATATTTTTTTCATCTTGTCTATCTATACTAGCTCCTTTCTCTATAAGGTATTCAACAATATCTAACTGACTATGCATAACAGCAAAGTGCAAAGGACTCTCACCTTCTTTACTACGTAGATTTATATTAGCTCTTTTCTCTACAAGATATTCAACAATATCCAATCTACCATATATAACAGCAAAGTGCAAAGGACGCATGTTATTTTTATCCTTTATATTTATACTAGCTCCTTCCTCTACAAGGTATTTAATAATATCTAAGTGACCATATATAGCAGCAAAGTGCAAAGGACACATACTATCTTTGTTTAATGATTTTATTATAGCCCCTTGCGCTACAAGGTATTTAGCAATATCTAAGTGACCATATACGGCAGCAAAGTGCAAAGGATTCATACCTTTTGTGTTCTTTAGATTTACATCACCCCCTTTCCTTACAAGATGCTGAACAGTACCTAAGTGACCATGTATGATAGCATAATCTAAAGAAGTAAAATTCTTTTCATCAATAGCATTAATAACTTTGCTTAATTTATTAGGTTCTATTTTCTCTAATATCAGCTTAATAACTTCTTCATTACCATCTTTGGCTAGTAAATGTAAGATAGTACTTTTATCATAAATAGAATCAATAAATTCATTAACTAATCTGTCATATTTACTTACATGACTCCAAACAGATATAATGTGATTCGGATTTATAAGGGAAAATGATGTCATAATTTCTCTTAAAGTTTCTTCTTCTATTCCTGTTCGTTCTTTCTCTACTCTTACTGTTTTTTGTATCCCTTTATGAACTCTTGCTATTGACTTCTCTAGCTCAATCACTGAAAACTTATTGAGTAGATTAAGAGCATCCAAAACTTGTTGCTTACCTTTTTCTGATTCCTTCTGGAGGAAAATTTCTTCTATATCAATTTGATTGGGATCCAAGTAAGCCATATATGATACAATATCATGCGATTGCTGCCCAACATTTTCTTCTCTTTTTATTTTATCAAGGTTAAGCGTCAAAGTTATAAATAATTCTTTGGTGAGACCTAGCGCCTCGAGACAATTAGGATTCGGTTTTTTCATTTCTTCATTATAGAGTTTTAGATATTCACTAACATTAATCTTTTCTTGTGTAATATATGCTGTTGCTTGTGTCAAAGCTAATGGAAGATATCCCAATGTTTGTGCTAACCCTACTAGATAGTAATCCTGTAACCTATCTTTTACTTCTAAGGCTCTTTCAATAAATGTTATAGCTTCTCCTAGAGAAAATCCATCATTCAACTGTGTCTTTTCTATTTCTTTTTCCCAATTCTTGCTACGAGAAGTAATTAAAACGTAAGGCTTTTCTCCATGAAAAAACAAATTAGGAAAATAGGATGGTAAAAATTTTTCAATCTCCTCATAATTAGTGGCATTATCAAAAATAAAAAGACTTTTTACGTCTCGAACATACTTATATACATCCTTGACAATAGATTCAATTCCTCTATCTCGAACAACATTAAGATCAATATGATTTTCTGTAGAAATTCCTAATTCTTTAGCTAAATTACGAAATGAATTGAAAAGAGTGTCATATGTTTTAGCATTTATCCAGGTTCTGTCGCATCTATAGAGCGAAGTCAGTTTCATTTGTAGGAAAATAGAAAAGAAGTAATATAATCATCTTTAAAAAAGCAAAGATGTTGCGTATTAGTCCAAAATTATTGCCCTATTTCAAAGGATTTAGCTTTTCAGCAGAGATAATAATGTTATCAGTATACATGAAGTGTCGATTTTCTTTGAGCTATCGAGATTTGGAAGAAATGATGAGTATAAGAGGAGCGAAAATTGATCATGCTACGCTACAAAGGTGGATTATCAGATTTGTGCCACTGATAGATGAAGAGGTGAGGAAAAGGAAGAAGCAGGTTGGCAGTAGCTGGAGAATGGACGAGACCTACATAAAATTAAACGGTAAATGGGTTTATCTATACAGAGCACTAGATAGTCTCGGCAATACTGTAGACTTTCTGATGTGTACTCGTAGAGACAAGTCTGCAGCACTTGCATTCTTTCGTAAAGCCTTTAGAAGGAATAATCTTCCTGAGAAAGTAGTAATTGATAAAAGCGGCAGTAATATTGCTGCTCTTGATGACTTGAATACGGAAATTCCTGAACCTTATAGAATCACGGTTTTTCAAGTAAGATATCTAAATAATATTGTTGAACAAGATCATAGATTTATCAAAAAATTAATAAAACCAATGCTTGGGTTTAAAAGCTTCCATTCTGCAAAGATTACCATCACAGGCATAGAAAATATTCGTATGATTCAAAAAAGACAAATTATTAAAGCTAATGATAATGGTTCTACTTTTGAAAATTTTGCTATGTTAATGGCTCTATAACTCTCATAATTCCAGTTTTTACAATCTTCTTGTACTACAATTTATAGATGCGACAGAACCTTTTATACTGTATTGCTTATCAATTGATGCGATCTTTTTTCTTAGAACATTTAAATCCATACTTCCTGAACTATCGACAAGGAGATTTAAGAAAGCGAGCTCACTTAATCCTTGGTACAGAAGCTCCATATTATTCTTCTTAATGATGGTGTTGACTGTTTCATTGACTTTGATACTGATTATTCTGTTGATGAGTTGATTGGCTGACATTTCAAGCGAGAAGAAACAGACATACTCGTGGTCATTTAAGAGCTTTGCGGCCTCTAGAGCCATGTGTAATGCTATTGAAGTCTTGCCAATTGAAGTACGTGCTGCAAGCACAGAGAACTCTCCTTCTTTGAAGCCACCTGTTATTGTGTCAAGCTCCTTTATTCCTGTTGTTATTCCTTCTATTTCGTCGGGGTTTGCTAGCCGTTTATCGATGTATTGTCTGTAGTCTTTGAGATAATCAACTATTAGTTTGACATCATCATCGACCCTGAGCCCTTCTTCCTGATCCATTCTTCACCTAAAACCGGAGGCTCCTCAAACTCAAGATCTTGTTTTCGTCGCCTCTCCCAATGAGTTATATTATATTATATATAAATAATATAATATAATATAACTTATAGTGGGGGGTACCCAAAAAAATGGTTATTTTTGAGCTGAGCAAAGCCGCCTAAGGTGAAGAATGGATCAGGAAGAAGGGCTGTATAATGTATATTACTTGTATAAAATGTTTTAATCTTCGTAGATATCTTCTCTATGTTTTATTCCAGTAATCATTACCACACGTTCCGATGTGTTTACCCTATATACCACACGGTAATCACCTACTCGTATTCTGCGATGTCCCTTAAGCTGACCTAATAAAGCTTTTCCCACTTTATCAGGAGAATCTGAAAGACGATCCTTTATAGCTTCTTTAGTTCTTGATTTTATTGTTTTTGGAAGACTTGGAAGGTCATTATAGACCACATTCTCTTCGTAGTAAATTGAGTATTTAATCCCAATTGATGTCTTCATGCTTGATGAATTTTGCGTTTGGAACATCACGTTTAACAGCGAGTTTGAACAGTGCTATCTCTTCCTCACGTTCGGCTGCTTCTTGTATTAACTCCTCTACTAACTCTTGAGCAGATTGCTTTTTCACTTTAGATAAACGATTCAGGCCCTTTAAGGCTTCTCCACCGAGAGATATGTTAATTTCTGGGCTCTCCATAAGTTTTACCAAGTTCTACTACTGTATAATTATACAACATTTTCCTAAAATTTTCAATAAAGAATTATATTGACAGATTATGGTAGGTTGAGTATATACCAGTATTAGCTTTTGCTGAGGTTAGGGAGAAATGACACAGAAGTTAATACTAAGTATAGTATTGCAAGACATTATCAGGAATAAGGAAGGTATGCCAGCTGCTGGCTACTGGATGTATTTCTATGACAAGAAGAGTCCTACAACTCTTCGTAATGCCTATTACAAAAATAAAGAAGGAACTGTTGTACCAGCACCAAATCCTCTGCAACTTGATGAAAACGGTGCATTGCCCCATAAAATCTACTACTTTGTTGACGTAGATGACCCCGAAGATCGTTACATTGCAGAGCTAAAGTGCTGTTACGGCAATGCTGCTGCTCCTGAGATTGTTTTTGATAACCTACCATATTTTCAGACTCAGCGTAGCGCTGATCCAATTAGCGCTGTCATATCTGATAATTTGTTTATCGATGGGCAGTTTAATATTGGTCTACAAATTGATGATAGGGGACAGGGACCGGGCTATGTTTTACCTCAGTTCTCACAAGTGCCAATTGCTGGACTTTCATGGCAGTTTGTAAGATCTTATGCTGATTCAGTTGCTATGCAAGATAGAACTGACATTGATAGGGTTTTCATTAAAGACATTACTGAGGCTGAGAGAATCGATGAAGGCAATCCTCGTTTTTATTTGAACGTTATTTGTGAAAAGCCTAATGAGAAAAATTCGCCTCTTGAGAAAGCGATAGTATTTAAAAACTCTAATGCTCTATGGAGCGTTATTTCTCAGTCACTGAAGCTTAAGTTCTACGCTTGGAGAGGTGGTGATGATCTAGTTGTTAAATTAATAGCAATTCGTGATTTTGGTGCAAAATCATCAACTCCAGCAAAAGTGAATGTAGTAGATGAATTTTTAATTGATTCTGATTCACCAAAAGTTTACGACACCAGTTTAACTTTGCTGGACTTTGTCATCCCTTCTGATATTGGTGATGATCAAAGTTTGACACTCAAATTTCTATTACCGACCGATCGGACATTTAATTTTAAAGCAACAAATTTTTATTGCGCAAAGGTTTCAGCACCAGTTTCAACTATTGATTTTAAATATCCAACAGAAAATTCTGATTTAGCAAAATCTAATTTGTTATTTTCGTCGTTTAAAGCAAATAAATACAGCATTAATAACAGTTACAATGAGCTCGCTTTTACCATTAATGGGCTTAAATTTGTCGATAATATCGGCGAGATTGTTGAGTACCCGAAGGGAGCGAAAGTTAATGAAGGAGAGATAAATTTAATCAAGTGCGATGGTCGCACGCTTGATTCAAGAGAAATGAGTCCGCTCGGCATTGAATATAAAAGGCTATATGAAAAGTTAGACCATGCTCCAGTTACCTTTGATATGATGCAAATCAAAGAGGTACCAAATTGGTTTAATGCGATCTCAGGTGAGTACATTAAAAGGTTTGCTGTAAACAATAAAGTTATAGTTGCTTTTGAAGGAGAGGGAGTAGTGAATAGTAAGCCCGAAGGTGATGATATTGGTCATCTGTGGCTTGAGACTACGTTTCATGCTAATGAAAATGTGACTTATGATTTTCAGTATGTGACATCAGCGGATGTTACTACTTGTTGTCATTCGTTTGATATTACTGATCGTTATACAGGTAACATTAATCCTAGCGTTCGTGTGAGTAATCCACAGTTACACGAGGTGAGATTTGCAAATACTAAAATTAACGATTTTCCAGGTTATTTTAACGGTTCTGTCGCATCTATAAATTGTAGTACAAGAAGATTGTAAAAACTGGAATTATGAGAGTTATAGAGCCATTAACATAGCAAAATTTTCAAAAGTAGAACCATTATCATTAGCTTTAATAATTTGTCTTTTTTGAATCATACGAATATTTTCTATGCCTGTGATGGTAATCTTTGCAGAATGGAAGCTTTTAAACCCAAGCATTGGTTTTATTAATTTTTTGATAAATCTATGATCTTGTTCAACAATATTATTTAGATATCTTACTTGAAAAACCGTGATTCTATAAGGTTCAGGAATTTCCGTATTCAAGTCATCAAGAGCAGCAATATTACTGCCGCTTTTATCAATTACTACTTTCTCAGGAAGATTATTCCTTCTAAAGGCTTTACGAAAGAATGCAAGTGCTGCAGACTTGTCTCTACGAGTACACATCAGAAAGTCTACAGTATTGCCGAGACTATCTAGTGCTCTGTATAGATAAACCCATTTACCGTTTAATTTTATGTAGGTCTCGTCCATTCTCCAGCTACTGCCAACCTGCTTCTTCCTTTTCCTCACCTCTTCATCTATCAGTGGCACAAATCTGATAATCCACCTTTGTAGCGTAGCATGATCAATTTTCGCTCCTCTTATACTCATCATTTCTTCCAAATCTCGATAGCTCAAAGAAAATCGACACTTCATGTATACTGATAACATTATTATCTCTGCTGAAAAGCTAAATCCTTTGAAATAGGGCAATAATTTTGGACTAATACGCAACATCTTTGCTTTTTTAAAGATGATTATATTACTTCTTTTCTATTTTCCTACAAATGAAACTGACTTCGCTCTATAGATGCGACAGAACCGATAAACGTTGCAAAGAACAGAAGTGGCTCAACCGGTAAAGTCACCGTGCCTTATCAGGTTAATACTGGCAGAATTGAAAAATCACAGAAAATAGTGTATAATCATTAGTATTTTTTCATCCTCTTGCTATGGTTCTGTTAAAATTTCTTGATCCAAAATTAGATCTAACATTTAAAAAAATCTTTGGTGCTGAGAAGAATAAAAATATCCTTATTCATTTTTTAAATGATATTTTAGGCTTTTCCGGTAGTAGTGAAATACAAGAAATAGAGTTTCTCAGCACTATCATGGATCCTGAGATTGCCTCTGATAAGCAAAGCATTGTTGATGTTCTTTGCAAAGACTCTCAAGGGAATAAATACATCGTAGAGATGCAGATCACTCGTGATAAAGGTTTTGAAAAACGTGCTCAGCTATATGCTGCTAAGGCTTACTCAAGACAGCGAGGAGATTATGCAGATCTGAAAAAAGTTTTTTTCATTGCTATTTCTAATAAGACGCTGTTTCCTGATGAGGTTGAGTACATTTCCACTCATAACATACGCGAAATAAAAACTAATGGACATTATTTAAAAGGTTTTCAATTTATATTTATTGAATTACCTAAATTCAAAAAAGACAAAGTGGAACAGTTGGAGAACACGATAGAGCGTTGGTGCTTTTTTTTCAAACATGCAGAAGATACTACAGAAGAAGATCTGAAAGAAATTGCAAAAAAAACACCAATAATAAAACTAGCGTACGATGAGTTAGACAAGTTTCATTGGAGTGAAAAAGATCTAGTAGCATATGAAGAAAGAGTAATGGATGTGCAAAAAGAAGCAGCTATTCTCGCATACCAAATGGAAACTGCCGAAGAGCAAGGTAGAGAGAAAGGTATGGCTCAAGGTATGGCTCAAGGTATGGCTCAAGGTATGGCTCAAGGTATGGCTCAAGGAAAGATTGAAGTAGCAAAAGCAATGCTAGCTGAAGGTATGAACACCACAACTATCGCTAAGATAACAGGGTTGTCGATTAGTAAAATTGAGAAGTTAATGTAGAGCTTTTACAAAAATTCGTAAAAGCTCTCATATAGAAAATTAACGCCCAATAGAAGAGTCCGCTCCTTTGACATTCGGTTTTGCAACATTTGTCAATGGTTTCACCGACTCAGAGCTCTCTTCTTTCACTCCTGAAGCAAATTCTTTAAGTGCAGACTCTACCTCAGGATTCTTTTCCACGAGCTCTTTTATTTCCTTGCTTTTTTGTGGTTGAGAACGTTTATATAGCTTAGGTTGTACTTTTTCCGTACTCTTTCCTTGGTTTAATCCAAGTGCTTCATAGAGGAACTTTGTATCATGCGGTTTTCCTACCATTACTTCTTGATGTGCATATATCTCTTCATCAGTAACGCCGTTTCTTTTAAGAATTTTCGCAGAACCATCAGCGCTAACTGAAATTTTCATCTCGCACTTTTTCTCTGCAACTTCCCAATTAAGATCCATATCATATGTTCCATTAAGAACCTCATATGATCTTATTTCCTGTCCGTCTTCATCTTGACAAAGTACTAAGCGTACTCCCCTCGTTTTGTTTTCGTCAGGTGAGCATATTGTAATTGCGTCTATACCATATTCTTTGCACTTACTAGCTTCGAGAAAATCCATCAAACAAATCGGATCTTTTCCCGCAACAGCTAACCTTGCAACCGGAAAAGGAATGAAATCTTCATCTAGATTTTCCTCAAGTGCGGCAAACTTTATCTTATCACTTTTCATACCGTAAAGTTCCTTTACTATCTCCTTAGGAACATCTCCTGAAACTACCGTAGAACTATGATTTACATCATTAGAATCCACAGAGCCCCCAAGTAGGTAATCTCTATACATTTTCAAGGTTTCTTTATCATTAATATCAAAAAGAAAATTTATGTTCTTTCGACGAGCCTCCCAGGTTTCTGTATTATGAACCTCGTAACCACTTTTGTATATTCTAGGAAAAGCTCTTCCATTATCTACTGAAGAAAACCACTGTTTTTTTATTTCTTTATCCAAGTCAAGAGCTTCCCTATAATCATGGATTGCACCATTCTCTACATAACCAAAAACTCCAGAAAAAGTAGAACTTTCTTTACTTATATCATGAATTTTACCCACTTTTCCACCATGAGTAATTGTACTCACCAACTCCTTAGCTTTTTTCTGGGTTTTACTTTTTAGATTTTTTAAAGCGCTTAACATAATGACCTCACGTTAATTTACATAATTAGTTCAAGCATACCAATATAAGCTATGCAAAGTCAAGCCTACAATCTAAATTTTTTATGATAAATAAGGAAAAATTAATTATGGTATATAAAACGTCATATTCTACCAACTCTAGTAAAAATCAAGCTTAAAATTTAAGGGAATTTGCGTAAAGGGCATTTCTGCCCTTTACACGCATTTTATTTTTTAGTAGACTCCAGCTTCTGACACAAAAATTCTACTACGACACCTTATGAAGAGATATCAAAACAAAGAGTACCAAAACGAAAAAAAGAGTCAAGAAAAAAAAAGCTTGACTTCGTATTATTATGTCTATCACAACTTCAGCATACGAGGAAGCCTTCACATAGTGAATGTAAACAGCAAGCATGTGCAGGCGCAAATAAGCTCTAGAAGGCGAATAAAAGCGCGAGAGAAGTCAGTTGAGCGAAAACTTCCGATAAGAACTTTCGACACGCGTCTTAATGCGAGTGAGCTACTACAAGTTATAAAAAACAAGGAAGTAAGATGGTTTAAAAATGGCACTGCTGCTGAACATAGTACCTATCTTTCAGAGGCCTTCAACCCGCACAAAGCAAAGAAAATCTATGCAAGTAGAGCACAGAGAGAAGCAGAAAAATACTTTGTCAGAGTAGTAAAAGAAAAATTTCGCGATTTAAAAACGTCAAACGTGCTCGCAATTAGAGAAGAAGCAGTAGAAAAAGTGGTTCTGTCGCATCTATAAATTGTAGTACAAGAAGATTGTAAAAACTGGAATTATGAGAGTTATAGAGCCATTAACATAGCAAAATTTTCAAAAGTAGAACCATTATCATTAGCTTTAATAATTTGTCTTTTTTGAATCATACGAATATTTTCTATGCCTGTGATGGTAATCTTTGCAGAATGGAAGCTTTTAAACCCAAGCATTGGTTTTATTAATTTTTTGATAAATCTATGATCTTGTTCAACAATATTATTTAGATATCTTACTTGAAAAACCGTGATTCTATAAGGTTCAGGAATTTCCGTATTCAAGTCATCAAGAGCAGCAATATTACTGCCGCTTTTATCAATTACTACTTTCTCAGGAAGATTATTCCTTCTAAAGGCTTTACGAAAGAATGCAAGTGCTGCAGACTTGTCTCTACGAGTACACATCAGAAAGTCTACAGTATTGCCGAGACTATCTAGTGCTCTGTATAGATAAACCCATTTACCGTTTAATTTTATGTAGGTCTCGTCCATTCTCCAGCTACTGCCAACCTGCTTCTTCCTTTTCCTCACCTCTTCATCTATCAGTGGCACAAATCTGATAATCCACCTTTGTAGCGTAGCATGATCAATTTTCGCTCCTCTTATACTCATCATTTCTTCCAAATCTCGATAGCTCAAAGAAAATCGACACTTCATGTATACTGATAACATTATTATCTCTGCTGAAAAGCTAAATCCTTTGAAATAGGGCAATAATTTTGGACTAATACGCAACATCTTTGCTTTTTTAAAGATGATTATATTACTTCTTTTCTATTTTCCTACAAATGAAACTGACTTCGCTCTATAGATGCGACAGAACCTTAGAGAGTGCTGTTTATATAAGCAACATTCTGATGCTGGTTCCCTAAATTATGTTAATCTCTAAGTTGTGATAATTATCATCTGGTTCCGTATAGTACCTTACTTGGTAAGTATCATCATATTCAAGTGTTCCACTTTTGCTTTCTAAATCAATTTCCCTTGAAGTTTGATCTATGCTCTCAATCTCAAGCTTGCTGCCTAAATTATCTAATCTCTTATTCTCAACAACAAGAGAATCCTCTTTGTACTGTACTATCACCCGTGTCCCCCCTTTATCAATATCAGCAAAATAAATGTTACTATTTTCTTCATTATATCCGGAAAACCCTTTTATATTTACAATAGATTTTCCATCTTTGCTGGCAATATTTATATTTCTTTCCATATCCAAATCTGAGTATACCGGATACTCTGCGACATAATTTCCTTCCGTATCATCATTAACTTTAAAACTAAATAACTTATTAATTTCATTATCAATTGTACTTTTGCTAGAATCAAACTGAATATTCCCTATTTTTATCTGTTCTGTAAATCTGTAATCTGTATCTGGATTATGAACAGGCTGGCTAAACGGATTATGGCTTTTGGCGTTATACCTACACTTCAAATTATTTCCATCAAAATTGCACTCTGCACCATTCTTTAATTTAACATCGAAACTATCTCCTGATGGATTAAAATTTTCAATACCATTTAATCTCAGTTTACAAGTATCTACCATAACAAACCCCTTTATAATATGAACAATGTAAGATATATATGCTGATTTTATTATAAATACCTTAACACTTGTGCTTCATCTACTTATCAATGCTCTGCAAGTCAATATAGGAGCAGAGATAAATATTGCAGAGCAAGTGCCAACTGCAATTCCAAAAGAGATGATTAAGCTGAAGTCTCTAACCATACCTGTACAAATCAGTACTAAAGGAAGAGCAGCAAGAAGAGTAGTACCTGAAGTTAACATAGTGCGAAATAGTGTAGAATTAATGCTAGCATCAACTATTTCATCCATTTCTACATCTTTTCTATTTTTTTGATACTCTCGAATCCGATCGTATATAACCACTGAATTATTGATTGAATAGCCAATCACGGTAAGTAGAGCTGCAACTGATGAAATATTAAACTCAATACTCGTTAAGCTGATAAAGCCAAGAGTTAAAATCACATCATGGATCAGCGCCATTATTCCACCAAGTCCACATTGCCAATTAAACCTAAGCCAAACGTAAAAAAATATTCCAATAATTGCAATTAACATGGCTGATATCCCTTCAAATATCTGTGTTGAACCTATTTGTGGACCAACATAGTCTGTTTTGCGGTAAATTATTGCATTACCGAATTTTTCTTCCAGTATACTTTTGACCTTTTTAATTTTATCTTCATCTCCTTCATCTTTAAACCGCACAACTAAGTTATCACCAGCTTTTGAACTCTGTATCGCAAATCCATTCTCTTTTAATATATTGAGAATATCATCATCCTCACTTGAAGATTTTATCTCCATCAAAATTCCACCTGTAAAGTCTATACCTAAATTCATTCCACGCAGCATAAAAGTAAGCATTGAAAAAATGATAAGAATAACACTAATAAGTGCTGTCAAATTTCTATATTTACTAAATTTTATATCAAGATTACCTGGAATAAGTCTAATTGCCATATTTCCCACTTAAATTGTGATTTTATATACTTTTTAAGCAATCGACTAGCTATTTTCTCTTAGCTTATACTAATACTGATCTTTGATTTACTTAATCTACTTGAAAAAGATATTTGATCAAAGAAATGAAAACAGCCTGGTTGTCATTAATAAAGTGCTACTTAAATATCTTTTTTAATAGATTGATTTCATCAGCAAATTTTGAGTCAGTTCTTATAAAATTTTCTACTTGTTTGACTGCATGTATAACAGTCGCATGATCTCTGCCACCAAAGTTTCTTCCAATATCTGGCAGGCTCTTTTGTGTAAACTTCTTAGCAAAATACATAGCTATTTGTCTTGGTCTTGCAAGACTACGGAGCCTTCTATTAGATTGCATATCTGCAACCTTTATGTTAAAAAATTCAGCTACTTTCTTTTGTATCTCTTCTATTGTGATTGACCTATGATTCGATCTAAGAAGATCTATTAGGGTCTCGCTAGCTGATTCTACTGTCATACTTCTTCCAATTAACGAAGTATGAGCAACCTTATTTAATGCTCCTTCTAGTTCTCTTATATTGGATTTTATATTCCTTGCTAAAAATTCTAGGACATCTTTTGGAACATAAATATTCATTCGCTCCACTTTGGCCTGCAATATACCAAGTCTTAATTCAAAAGTTGTTTCATTGATATCTGCAACTAATCCCCAACCAAGTCGTGATTTTATTCTCTCCTCTACTCCATCAAGATCACTAGGAGATCTATCAGCTGATATAACCAATTGTTTATTTTGATCTATCAATGCATTGAAAGTGTGAAAAAATTCTTCTTGTGTACTATCTTTACCACTGATAAATTGTACATCATCTACCATCAATACATCTACTGATCTAAATTGTTCTTTAAATAACATAATATCTTTACTTCGCAGCGCTGTAATATATTGATACATGAATTTCTCTGCCGATAAATATACTACTTTTCTCTTTGCTGATAGAGAATTAACTATATCCCAAGCTATAGCATGCATTAAATGTGTTTTACCAAGTCCCACTCCACCATATAGAAATAAAGGATTGCTGCCTGATATTGGATCTATAGATTCCGCTACACGCTTTGCCGCTGTAAATGCTAATTCATTTGACTTTCCTACCACAAAATTATCAAAACTGAATCTGGGATCCAGTGGTGAACCAAGATTATGATTATTTTCCTCTCTATTTTTTAGTATCGTATTAGAATTTGAATTTCTTTCTTCAATTAATTGAATATCAATAGAACATACACTTTGATCTTCGCTTTGCCATAATGACAATATTTTTTCCATGTAGTGAACTGTAATCCACTCCTTTATAAATCTTGTTGGTACAGACAACAAAACTTCTCCATTTCTGTTGCTGATAAATCTTAGTGAACTCAGCCAGCTGTTATATGTTGCCTCTCCATAAAGATTATGGAGATAATTTTGGATTTTTTTCCAAGTAACATTGTGGTCCGTTACTGTAATAATCTGATCAAAAAACATAGTAGAAACCTTAGGGTTAGTTAAGTTCATATACCACACCAAGAAAGAACAATAATCAGAAAGATGCAAGATAATCAATAGCTTACTGTAAGATAAAAAGCTAACACTACTTAATACATACCTAAAATTATGAGGATTTTTTGACGAGTTGTAAAGAGTATAAAAGCACTAAAATTGATCATTTTTTGAAATAAAAACAATCAATTTGTAAATGTCGCTTGTACCGAGGATTAGAAGTATGTTATTAAAAAATAGTAATATATTATGTATAAATAAGATATTAAATTTACTGATAAATAAGTAAAGTACTTGTATAAATATAGCTGATTTAATATAAATTTATTGAAGTAAATTTGTGATTATATTAAGTAATTTGAGTCATAATACTGTATTCGGTATTGAACTGGAGTTTTACACTGAGGGAATAAAAAAAGAATATTTATTTCTGAATAGCATCAAAAATAAAATAGCTTCTCTTGGATTTTTTTGTGAGAAAGAGAGTTCTTTAAACCAATATGAAATAAAAAGTGACTGTTATACGAGCTCTGATAATTTAATTATGCATTTTGAGTTGGCAAAACAATTACTGATTAGAACAGCACAAGAGTTCGATGGTAATGTTTCTTTTAAAGCAAAACCTTATTTGGATAGAGCAGGCAGCGCACTAAATGTACATGTTAGCCTCATGGATTCAAATAATAATAACTTATTTTATAGCAATAAGCAAAAATATAGTGACCACCTGATTCACAGCATAGGTGGATTATGTGCAATGATGAAAAAACATATGTTGTTTTTTGCTCCAAATGATGATTCATATTTAAGATTTCAGTACCCAGATATTCATACTCCAACGACGATTAGTTGGGGAGTGAATAACAGAACTGCTGCAATAAGAATCCCCTATTTTGGCAACGATTCCAAAAGATGCCGCCTAGAGCACCGTGTTCCTGGAGCAGATTGTAACCTTGAAAAAGTACTCACAGCAATAATTGAAGGTATAGTTTTTGGTATAGAGAACAAAATTGCTCCGCCAAATAGAGTGTATGGCATTGCATCTGATCCTCAATATAAGATGGAGAGTTTGAGGTTCTGTCGCATCTATAGAGCGAAGTCAGTTTCATTTGTAGGAAAATAGAAAAGAAGTAATATAATCATCTTTAAAAAAGCAAAGATGTTGCGTATTAGTCCAAAATTATTGCCCTATTTCAAAGGATTTAGCTTTTCAGCAGAGATAATAATGTTATCAGTATACATGAAGTGTCGATTTTCTTTGAGCTATCGAGATTTGGAAGAAATGATGAGTATAAGAGGAGCGAAAATTGATCATGCTACGCTACAAAGGTGGATTATCAGATTTGTGCCACTGATAGATGAAGAGGTGAGGAAAAGGAAGAAGCAGGTTGGCAGTAGCTGGAGAATGGACGAGACCTACATAAAATTAAACGGTAAATGGGTTTATCTATACAGAGCACTAGATAGTCTCGGCAATACTGTAGACTTTCTGATGTGTACTCGTAGAGACAAGTCTGCAGCACTTGCATTCTTTCGTAAAGCCTTTAGAAGGAATAATCTTCCTGAGAAAGTAGTAATTGATAAAAGCGGCAGTAATATTGCTGCTCTTGATGACTTGAATACGGAAATTCCTGAACCTTATAGAATCACGGTTTTTCAAGTAAGATATCTAAATAATATTGTTGAACAAGATCATAGATTTATCAAAAAATTAATAAAACCAATGCTTGGGTTTAAAAGCTTCCATTCTGCAAAGATTACCATCACAGGCATAGAAAATATTCGTATGATTCAAAAAAGACAAATTATTAAAGCTAATGATAATGGTTCTACTTTTGAAAATTTTGCTATGTTAATGGCTCTATAACTCTCATAATTCCAGTTTTTACAATCTTCTTGTACTACAATTTATAGATGCGACAGAACCCTTTATTCTTGCCTTCTGTCAAACTTAAAACTGCTACCATAATAATCCCTCAAATACCATACTAAAGTCATATTATATAGAAATTTTCTTACGCTTGCAAAATTGTAAAAATTTTAATCATTTACATAAAGCTATATAAGGATTAATTAATATATAATTTATCTTAGCTATAATATGATGTAAATACGTATAATGTCCGGAATGAAAAGCTTAATTATAGAGAGGAATAGAACAGTAATATTATTGCTTATCGTGATTTTTACCTTCGGCTCATACACTTATATAAAAATGCCAAGAGAAAGCAATCCTGATATACAGATTCCTATAATTAGCGTATTTGTCGGGTTTCCTGGTATTTCTGTCGAGGATAGTGAAAAGCTATTAGTGCTTCCTATAGAAAATGAACTAAGATCCATCGAAGGTGTAAAAGAATTGAGAGCTTTTGTAACTAATGATGGTGCTCACATGATACTCGAATTTAGAACAGAGTATGATAATAAAGAAGTGCTCGATAACGTCCGTTCAAAGCTTTTAAACATAAAATCAAAATTACCTATTGAAGCAGAATCTCCAATAATCAATAAAATAAACTTGAGCTTATTTCCGATACTAAACGTTGGCTTGATTGGTAATTTGCCGGAAAGAACTTTAACTGAAATAGCACGCAAACTAAAGAAAGAAATAGAATCTCTGCCAAATGTTCTTAAAGTTGAAGTAGCAGGTATGCGTAAAGAAACAGTGGAAGTTATAATTGAGCCCACAGTTCTAACAAAATATAACATTCAATCAAATGAGATATTTCAAGCTATATCAAACAACAACAGATTGGTAGGAGCCGGATCACTAGAAAATGATACCGGTAAATATTCGATTAAAATATCAGGGTTATTAAAAGACATAGAAGATATTATGAATATTCCTATTAGATCTCAAAGTGATGCAGTTTTGAGAATCAAAGATATAGCAAAAGTATACCTTGGGTTTGAGGATCACCAAGGATTTGCTCGTATTAATGGACTACCTAGCATTGTACTAGAAATTTCAAAACGTAATGGAAAAAACATAATAGACACGGTAAATCAAGTAAAATACTTAATGGACAAAGCAAAAGATCAATTACCTGAAAATTTAAAAGTAGTTTATTTGAATGACCAGTCAAAAAATGTACGTGATGTGCTTGACGACTTGGAAAATGGTATAATATTTGCCGTATTACTAATATTAACCATAATAATGCTCTTTATGGGAACAAGGGCTGCTATTCTTGTTGCACTATCAATACCTGGCTCCTTTCTAATAGGAATAATGGCTCTTTACCTCATGGGTATTACTCTAAATATAGTTGTGCTCTTCAGTTTAATTATGGCAGTTGGCATGCTGGTTGATGATGCAATTGTAATCAGCGAATATGCTGATAGAAAGATGATTTGTGGCATGGATAAAGTAGAAGCCTTTTGCACCTCAGTTCATGATATGTTCTATCCAGTTTTATCATCAACATTGACTAAATTAGCAGTGTTTTTCCCTCTGTTACTCTGGCCCGATACAGTCGGTAAATTTATGCAGTACATACCAATTACAATAATTCTAACTTTAACTGGATCGCTAATTATGGCTTTGGTTTTTATACCAACACTTGGTGCAATATTTGGTAAACCTTCCATAACTTCAAAAAAAGAAATAATAAGAATGAGTGCTATAGAAAGTGGTGAGATAAAAAATACTGGGCTTATAATAAGAACTTATGTACGTATGTTAGAGAAAGTCTTAGATCACCCCAAAAAATTTGTATGTGTTGTTGTGTTTGTTTTATTTTTGTCTAGTATATTATATTTTACTTTTGGTCCTGGATTAAAGTTCTTTCCGAATGTAGATTCAGATAACATTTTAATCAGCGTTAAAGTAAAAGAAAGCTTATCAGCCAAAGAACGAGATTTGATACTTAAGAAAGTAGAAGAACGTATTTTGGGTGTTGAAAAGGAAATTTATGTTTTTTATGCTCGATCAGGAAAATTTTCAGACAACGTTATTGCCAAAATTCAATTGGAACTTGTAGATTGGCGCTGCAGGCGCAAAGCTACGCAAATACTAAATGATATAAGGAGTAGTGTACAAAACATAAAAGGAGTAATAATTGATGTACAGGAACAAAAGTCAGGACCATCAGCTGACAAGCCAATACAAATTAACTTAAGCGGAAGTGCATCCAACTTGAATTCAGTAGCAGAGAAAATCCTAAAAATTATGGACCAACCTTCATCTGGATTTATAAATATTCAAGATAGTAGATCAGCACCTGAAATAGAGTGGAATATGAGTATTGATAAGAGTAAGGCTACAAGCTCTGGAGTAAGTGTTGCAACCATCGGTGATTTTATAAAAATGGTTACAAATGGAGTATTAATTGGAAAATATAGACCAAATAACGCAGATGAAGAAATTGATATTGTACTACGCTTTCCCAGAAAGAATCGCAACATGAAAACTATAGATAACCTTTTTATTAATACAGCAAATGGACCATATTCTATGAGTAGCATAGTGAAATACGTTCCCGAAAAAAAGGCAAATAAACTAAGTAGGATTGATGGATCACGCACAGTAACAATCTCTGCTGACGTTGATACTGGCTATCTTGTTGATGAAAGAGTTAAGTTCATTCAAAATTCGATTACTCAAGACTGTAGTAAAGGAGTAAAGATTGATTTCAAAGGTGATAAGGAAGATCAACAAAAATCAGGAGCATTTTTATTAAAGGCTTTTATATTAGCAATTACATTGATGATATTGGTGCTAGTGGCACAGTTTAACAACATATACTATACATTTATCGTAATGACAGCAGTGTTTTTATCAACAACATGTGTATTTTTCATTTTCTTTCTTATTCAGAAAGTTTTTGTAGTTGTCATGTGTG
Organism: Wolbachia endosymbiont of Diaphorina citri; assembly: GCF_013096535.2. Lineage (NCBI taxonomy): Bacteria > Pseudomonadati > Pseudomonadota > Alphaproteobacteria > Rickettsiales > Anaplasmataceae > Wolbachia > Wolbachia endosymbiont of Diaphorina citri. The sequence goes on from NZ_CP051265.2 coordinate 1,442,484, forward strand.
GAGTGGGGATAATTGCTTTAGCAGGAATTATAGTGAATAATAATATACTATTGCTTGATGCCTTTCATCAGCAAATTAAGGTGCGCAAAAATAACATTAAGCAATGTATAATAAACGCTTCAATTTCTCGCATCAGGCCAATACTACTTACCGTTGCAACTACAGTTCTTGGTTTAATACCTATGATTACTAGGTTAAATATCAGTTTTTTTACGCTACAAATCACATATGATGCTCCATCAAGCCAGTGGTGGGTTGATATTTCAGCAACCATAGCAAGTGGAATATTGGCTGCAACGGTCTTAACTTTACTCTTTACTCCGGCGTTGCTTGTCATACAAAGACATGAAAAAACTTGACTTAAATTAGCAATCATTTAACATTTAAGATAGCGTTCTTTACCTGTTGAAGCTATAATTATAACTAATTAAATTGGATTTATTTATATGATTGCTAATCGTAAAAGCAGTGTTAAGCAGAAAAGCAACAAGAATAACATAGTTGGAAGCCTTGATGTAATAAAAACAGCGGGAGAGCTCTCACTTCAAAAAGGTTTAGATTTTGATATTATAATAAATGCACTTAAAAGTGCTATTGAAGCAGTGGCTCAACAAAAGTATGGTAGCAAAAGTAAAATTGTAGTTAATATAGATAGAAACACAGGCAAAGTTACCTCATATAGACAACTAAAAGTCACTAATGATGAATCAAATGAAAATGAGTGTGACTTAATTAAGTTGACACAAGCTAAGTTAATAAAAGAAGATGCAGAAGTTGGAGATACTATTAGTGAGTTGATTTCTCTTAACACTGATCTTGTTTCAGCAAGAATTGCCCAGCAAAAGATTTCTCAAATAATCAAAGATGAAGAGTTAAAAAAGCAATATGAGGAATTTAAAGATAAGGTAGGAGAAATGAGGTATGGCATCGTTAAACAAGTAGAATATTCAGATCTTATTATAGACATAAACGGAATTGGAGCATACCTCCCTTTACGGAACTTGATTGGTGGTGAGTCATTTCGTGAAGGCGATAAGGTTAAAGCTTACATACAGGCTGTTAAGCGCTCTGACGATGGACGTCAAATCATTCTTTCTAGGTCTCATGAAGGCTTTTTAGAGGCATTGTTGAATCAAGAAGTACCAGAAGTTGCTGACGGATTGATAACAATTAAAGGTATAGCTAGAGATGCTGGTTCAAGATCTAAAGTTGCTGTTTTTTCATCTGATAAGAATATCGATCCAGTAGGTGCTTGCGTTGGAGTTAAAGGAGATAGAATAAAAACTATTATACACGAATTAAACGGTGAAAAAATCGACGTCATACATTACTCATCAGATTTGGGTCAATTTGTTATTAAAGCCATTACTCCTGCAGAAGTATCAAAGGTCATTATTGACGAAAATGAAAATTGTATAGAGTTAATAGTTGCTGAAGATCAATTGAGTTTAGCTATAGGAAAAAAGGGTCAGAATGTAAGATTAGCTTCAGAGCTTGTTGGATGGAAAATTGAGATATTAAGCACTCAGCAAGAATCAGAAAGAAGAAATAAAGAATTTAGTCAATGTTCAGTTTTATTTGCTGAAGCTTTAAACTTAGAAGAGATTATGGGCCAATTATTGGTAACAGAAGGTTTTTCAAGTGTAGAAGATATATCTAACACTTCAATTAAAGAACTTGCTTCAATAGAGGGCTTTAATGAAGATATTGCAAATGAACTTCATAATAGAGCAAATAATTACCTGAAAGCAGAGAATGATAGAAAAATAGAAGAGCTAAAAAATTTAGGTATGGAAGACGATGTAATCAACTTAGCCTTATCAATAGATAATAAAATTGCTCTTAGTAAACATAATATTAAAACTTTAGAGGACATAGCAGATTTATCAAGTTATGAGTTTTGTAGCATACTCTCTTCCTCATCCGATAGCAAAGAAGATCTAAAAGATACAGCAGATTTAATAATCATAGAAGCACGTAAAAAGCTTGGATTAATATAATAAAATAATATGAATAATGAAGATATCAGTAATAAAAAATTAACCCTACAAGGCTTAAGCAAGCTTAAATTAGACATTAATTTAAACTCTTTAGCTAGTCAAAGTACTGGTACTACAATAGTAAAAAAAAGAAGAAAAATTCATTCTGCAGAAGAATATAGTTTATTTGACGAGAGTAAATTAGGCTCTTTAACTGAAAAAGAACAAATTTCCCGCATTAATGCTGTACAGAATGCCACTTTGCTGAAAGAAAGAAATCATAGAGAAGAAAAAGAGAAAATAACAAAAGAAGAAAGTAATAAAGAGGTTGAAGATAAAAATGAAGCAGACTCTTTACCTAAAGAAATAAATAAGAAAGTTTTAAGTAGTACTAACTCAGTTGAAAAAAAAGAAGATAGCACTGAATATGAGAACAATGATAAAAAGTCTCTTAAAGCTAGTAAAGATATATACTCTAAGCATTCTAAACTAGTCATTACACAGGCAATAGATGAAAGAAATGAACACCTCCCTGTATTTAAGCAAAAATTTGGTATAAGAAGTAAACAATCAAAGTTTACTAAGGGTAAAAATATATCAAGAGAAGTTATTATACCAGACAAAATAACTATCAGGGAGTTATCTATTCGTATGGCAGAAGATAGCAAGAGTGTGCTAAAAATGCTCAAAGAAGAAGTTGGGGAGAGCTATAGAGTAGATGATCTAGTAGATCCAGATATAGCATGCGAAATAGCAAAAAAATTTAATCATACGGCTAAACGAGTAAGTGATGCTGATAAAGAAAAGAATTTACTCTTCATAAGCAACAGAGAAAACTTACCTAAAAGACCAAAACCACCTATCGTTACTTTTATGGGACATGTAGATCATGGTAAAACATCATTGCTCGATGCATTTCGTGAATCCAATGTTGCAGAAAGAGAGTCAGGTGGCATCACTCAACATATAGGTGCTTATCAATTAACGACAAAAAATAAGCAAAAAATTACTTTCATTGATACACCAGGGCATGAGGCGTTTACTGCAATGCGTGCACGTGGTGCCAATATTACTAATATAGTTGTGATAGTAGTTGCAGCTGATGATGGAATCATGAAACAAACAGTTGAAGCAATAAACCATGCAAAAGCAGCAAATGTCTCTATTATAGTTGCCATTAATAAAATTGATAAATCACAACCTGGCGATGTAGAAAGAATAATTAATAGTTTGCCTCAGTATGACCTCATCCCCGAAGAACTTGGTGGTGATGTTATAATTGTGCCAGTATCAGCAAAAAAGAAAATCAACTTAGATAAACTAGAAGAGGCAATTTTATTAATTGCTGAATTAATGACGCTAGAAGGAATAGAGGATTGTCGAGCACTTGGATGGGTAATAGAGTCCAAAATAGATAAAGCTAAAGGAATATCAGCTACATTAATAGTTGAAGAAGGGACATTAAAGATTGGTGACATATTGGTAGTTGGTACAACATACAGCAAAGTACGCAGTATGGTTAATCACCTTGGTCAAAGAGAAAAAGCGGCACTACCTTCTACTCCAGTTGAAGTTACTGGTTTAAATGGTGTACCAAATGCTGGAGATAAATTTGTTGTTGTAAACTCTGAAAGGCAGGCTCGTGAAGTTGTTGAATACAGGTTAGAATTAATCAAGAAAAAGCAAGAAGATTTAGACGACAGTAATTTAGATATATTCAGTCGTAATGATAGTGAAACAGAAGAACTATCTGTAGTTTTAAAGTGCGATGTCACTGGTTCTATTGAAGCAATATCAAGCTCAATTGATAAGCTTGGTAAAGAGCAAGTGAAATTAAATATTCTACACAAAGCAGTAGGAGGAGTAACAGATTCAGATGTGCTGCTTGCAGAAGCATCAAGCGCAGTAATTTTAGCTTTTAATGTAAAAGTGGATTCAAAAATAAGAGAATTAGCAAAACAAAAAGGTATAGAAATACATACTTACAATATAATATATGAGCTTATTGAAGACATGAGGATGTATCTAACTAAAATGTTAAAGCCTGTTACACGAGAGGTTCGTGTTGGTTCTGCATCTGTAAGGCAAATATTTAATGCATCCAAAGCCGGTAATATAATCGGATGTTATGTCACTGATGGAGTTATAAAAAAAGATTCTTTAATTAAGGTAGTACGTGGCAGCAAATTGGTGCATGAAGGAAAGTTAAAAGCACTACGTAGATTTAAAGATGATGTTAAAGAAGTGGGTGTAAATTTTGAATGCGGAATATCGCTAGAGGGTAATATCGATATTAAAGTTGGAGACATTTTGGAAGCTTATCAATTAGTGCAAGAAGAAAGGACGTTATAGTAGTTGAATATGAAAAAGGAAATTAGAAACCTAAAAGTAGCATCGGTATTACACAGGGCAATATCAAAAGTCTTAATGGAAGGTAATGTTCTTAATGAAAAAGTAGTAGTATCTGATGTAAAGCTAAGCAAAGATTTGAAGAAAGCAGATGTATATATTGTGTTATCTTCATTAAACACCCAAAATGATAATGATGATATCAGCACTGTTGTTAATGAAATGAACCAATCTGCATGGTCAATACGTAAATCTATATTGTGTTATGTTGATTTGCGATTTATACCTGAGTTAGTTTTTAAGCCTGATTTAGCATTCGATAATTTTGTCAATGTAAGCAAAATATTACATAATCACACTTAATTAATGTATTTCAACCATTATTTCTCATTAATGAGAATACACAGTTTAACAGGTTTATGGCTTGTGCTATTTTCTAGCTTAAGCGGCATTCTTTTAGCCTCAACTTCTCTATCGTATCAGGCTCTTTTTCTCCTTGTTTTGTTTACTATAGGTGCATTTTTAATGAGACCCGCAGGGTGCATAATCAATGATATCTTCGATAGAGAAATAGATGCGCACGTTGAACGAACAAAATATAGGCCACTTGCAAGTGGTGCATTAAACATAAAGCAGGCTTTGGCTTTACTTTCACTGTTACTGTCTATTGCCCTGGTAATCTTATTATTAACCAATAAAACTACTCTTATACTTGGAATAATTTCAATGTGCATGATAGTTATCTACCCCTTGCTAAAGCGTTACGTTTGGTGGCCACAATTGTTTTTAGGGTTTACTTTCAACATGGGATCACTCATGGGTTCAGCAGCAATAACAAACCAGATTAGCATAGAATCCTTGCTATTTTATATAGGATGCGTCTTTTGGACGCTTAGTTATGATACTATATACGCTCATCAAGATAAAAAAGATGATGAGAAATTAGGAATGAAATCTACTGCATTATATTTTGGCAATACAACAAAATCTTGGTTGAAAAGATTTTATTTAATATCCTTAATGGCATGGTTGTACGCTGGTATACTATCATCATTAAATAACATCTTTTATATTGCTTTACTTGCCATAGGATTCATATTTCACCACCAACACAAAAATTTCAATCCAGACGATTCTAATCAATGCATGTCCATATTTAAAAATAATTCCCAGATAGGACTCCTGCTCTTTTTCGGTATCCTTTTAGATAGAATTCTAAATTCTACTTTTGTATCCGTTCAGATGCATGGCTAATGTGTAAATATCGAAGCAAAAATGGTGTCAAGCTCTGGAATGACAGAGAAAGCATCATATTGGGATGACACCATTTATTTCTATGGCTGTCTTTTCTATCTTATTTTGTCACCCTGATGAACAGATTCTACTGTTTAGAACATATCTTGAAAGGAAATTAGGAAGATAATATGATAGGATCAGTAAAAAATATATCTAGGTGATGTAGCTAAGAGTTGCACAAGGTGGCCAAGAAAGCACAAAATCAGAACAATTATTAATGCTATACGATACATAATGTGTACTAGACACAACTTAATCTGACAGGGATGAATTAACTGACAGAAGAATTGAGGTAGTTAAAACTAATATCAGTCTCTTGTTTCATGCTACTAATATTTTTCTGAAAAGCAATGTGTTTGCTATTAAGAAAAGTCTGAGTAGGCGTTTTGCCATAGCAATATTTGCCTGAATGAGGCCTTGTCTCATTATAAGAACGCAACCAATGATCAACATCTATCTGCAGATCTTCCAAAGAATTGTAGATTTTCTTGCGAAAAATAATATTGTAACACTCATCTTGCATAGTCTTATGGAATCTCTCGCATATGCCATTAGTTTGCGGAGAATTGGCTTTAGTTCTTGAGTGATCAATATTTTCGATTCCTAAGTATAACTGATAAGCGTGATTCTCTGGTTTGCCACAATATTCTGTACCTCTATCGGTCAAAATGCGCAATAATGGCACGCTTTGTACATCAAAAAATGGTATTACTCTATCATTCAGCAAGTCAGCAGCGGTAATAGCAGTTTTATCTGTATAAAGCTTAGCAAAAGCCACTCTCGAATAAGTATCAATAAAAGTTTGCTGATAGATTCTTCCTATACCCTTGATGTTGCCTACATAATAAGTATCTTGAGAACCTAAATAACCTGGATGCTCTGTTTCAATTTCACCATGTGCTTCCCTTTGTTCTTTAACTTTTTCTAAAGCCGCAAGTTGCTCCTCTGTTAGAATTATTCCATCTTGCATAACTTTTGCCTCAAGAGCCCTCAGTCTTTTTTTGAAGGTCTCAAGGTCATTTCTCAGCCATACAGATCTCACTCCACCTTCAGAGATTATTATGCCCCTTTTTCTCAGTTCATTTGCAGCTCTTTGTTGTCCATATGCAGGAAATTCTGTTGCAATATTAACTACAGCTCTTTCCATGTCTTCAGAGACTCTGTTTGCCATAAGTGGTTTTTTCTTGCTTATCTCATGCAGCGCTTCTTCTCCTCCATTTTCATATAGTTCTTTGAATCTATAAAATGTATCCCTTGAATATCCCATAACCTTGCATGCTTGAGACACATTTCCAAGCTGTTTTGCTAGCTCTAGCAATCCTAGTTTCGGCTTTAGTATTTTTGTTTGTATCGTACTCATTTCTAACACTCCTTTCTTTTATTATTTTATAACTTACTTTTTTAAAGTGTCAGATCAAGTCTTGTTTAATACAAATTAAACAACTTCAGGAGTAAATGGCACTTTGTAGTTGCTTGTCCACTGTCATATTATTTTTGTGTGATTTATAGAGATTATTACAGCTGATCTATCAGATTAAGTCTAAACTATTAGATATAAAACCAGTATCAGCGAAAGCTGAATTACCTTCATTATCATAATAGTAAGGATTTGTTTTTTGTACATCATTAAAGACAGTTTTTAATAGTACTTCCTTATCACTATTCCATGCAACTTTCTCCATAATTGGAATATACTCATTACACTTATGGTCACTTCCACAGTCCTTGATTTTACCGTTAGCCTTTAGATAAGGCTTTAATTGATTATAGCGTATTTGAGTGTTATTGCCCTCTTTATCTATCATTTGCCCTAAGTGATTAACAAGTATCAATGGTGCAATTTGTTTTACTTTCATAACACTTGTTCCACTGGATTCTTTAATGAGATCAGGACATGATTCTCTAGAAAAAAAGTTCTTATTTAATTCTTTATTACTGTAATGAATATCATAGTGACAGAAACTCCTAATTTCATCATCCTGACAGGATAATTCTTTTGTATTATTCACACAATTACCACATTTTATATTACTGAAATAGGATGCTGAATCAACATTCCCTGTAAAGGCAAATTTAAAATTTACTGCACCATAATGACCATCTGCTCCCTTTTCTATATATTTTACAATTTTAGAATTATTGTACATCTCAGGATACAATTCCTTTAGTAAATCAGATGTATTAAAACCTTGATGACCTATCTTCTTATAAGTTTTATAGAAATGAGCATAAGGCCCACAATTTTCTTTGTTGGAACAATCTGGAGTTATTTCTTGAGATGTAATTTCTCCATTTTCATTTCCTCCTTCATTAATAACAGGTTTATTTGTACCAGTTCCATCTCCTTCATTGGTAACAGGTTTATTTGTACCAGTTCCATCTCTTTCATTGGTAACAGGTTTATTTGTACCAGTTCCATCTCCTTCATTGGTAACAGGTTTATTTGTACCAGTTCCATCTCCTTCATTGGTAACAGGTTTATTTGTACCAGTTCCATCTCCTTCATTGGTAACAGGTTTATTTGTACCAGTTCCATCTCCTTCATTGGTAACAGGTTTATTTGTACCAGTTCCCTTCTCTTTTTTACATTCTTCAGCTCCTTTTTTATACCACTCAGTCTCTGCTTTTGCCATGTCAATTTTACACTGCATAAGTTTTTCTTTTACCTCTTCAATCCTAGACCGCATAACTTCTTCTTTCTCCTGTTCAATTTTACACCTCAAAGCTTCCATTCTTGCTACCTTAACTTCATTCTCAGCCTGTTCTACCTTTTCTTTAAACTCTGCCTCTATATCTTCTTTAGCTTTTTTTAACTGCTCAACTTCTTCTTTTGCTGCCTTAGCTTCATTCTCAGTCTGTTCTACCTTTTCTTTAAACTCTGCCTCTATACCTTCTTTAGCTTTTTTTAACTGCTCAACTTCTTCTTTTGCTGCCTTAGCTTCATTCTCAGCCTGTTCTACCTTTTCTTTAAACTCTACTTCTATACCTTCTTTAGCTTTTTTTAACTGCTCAACTTCTTCTTTTGCTGCCTTAGCTTCATTCTCAGTCTGTTCTACCTTTTCTTTAAACTCTGCCTCTATATCTTCTTTAGCTTTTTTTAACTGCTCAACTTCTTCTTTTGCTGCCTTAGCTTCATTCTCAGCCTGTTCTACCTTTTCTTTAAACTCTACTTCTATACCTTCTTTAGCTTTTTTTAACTGCTCAACTTCTGCTTTTGCTACCTTAGCTTCATTCTCAGCCTGTTCTACCTTTTCTTTAAACTCTGCCTCTATATCTTCTTTAGCTTTTTTTAACTGCTCAACTTCTTCTTTTGCTGCCTTAGCTTCATTCTCAGTCTGTTCTACCTTTTCTTTAAACTCTGCCTCTATATCTTCTTTAGCTTTTTTTAACTGCTCAACTTCTGCTTTTGATTGCAGAACCTCCTTTTCACATTCCACAAGTGAACTTTTTTCCTCTCTTATAATTCTATTCTCAATCATCTCGCCTACACTTTCTTCACTATAATAAAGTTTGTTAGTATATGAATCACCGTTACTCATTTGATCACCATAGCTATCTTTTAACACAAAAACCTCCTCCACAGCAAAACTGTAATTACATTAAAACAAAAAAACTAAAGATTTAATGTGGATAAAAGAAACCACAACTAAAAAAATCTCCAGTACACTACAGAAATATTATAAATCAAAATAATTAAAAATGTAACAATTGGATTGCCATATTTAGTATAAAACTAGCGTTGTGATCTAAATTTCTACCTTGATTTACCTTTGAATTATGTTTTTGGTATGAATTGGCTCAATCTTTCTTTATTATTGAGAACTGTTCCTTTTGGGATGCGTTGGTCTACCACTTGATTCATGCGAACTTTTATTTATAATCACTTTATTATACCTTATAACTAGCCATAATAGACTACTTTAGTCAAATTTAGATATGAACTGATCGGCTTAGCTTTGTTACAAATTTTACACTTTTATTTGCACAACGCTGCTTTTATTTAAGCCGTTCTCGCAAGGATACGTACCTTTTTGCGATTTTAGGAAAAGTAAATAAGTAAATTTTACTTGATGCTAAATGAGATGCATGTTTTAAAATGTTTCTCTGAAAAGTTTTACAGCTTCTTCTTTGAATTCTGCTGTATACTCTCTTCCATTTGTCATATTACACCCCTTTATAAAAACATTTTTTACTAAAAACGTCCCAACTTTTTCTGGAAGGTCTGTATCTTTTCAAGAAGAGAAAATATAAAAAAACACTAAAATGAGTAAAATTATACTTGCATTAGGTTTTTTATTTTACATAATATATAATGTTTTTTTGTAATGGTGGAAAGTCAAAGGTATCTTTAATCCTAAATAAGTTTCTGATACAAAAATAAGTCCATCATCTAGAGAGTTACACTGTTGTGAAAATGTTTTAATAAAGAATGTAATGTTTACAGGTAAGTTTCAGGGTTCTGTCGCATCTATAAATTGTAGTACAAGAAGATTGTAAAAACTGGAATTATGAGAGTTATAGAGCCATTAACATAGCAAAATTTTCAAAAGTAGAACCATTATCATTAGCTTTAATAATTTGTCTTTTTTGAATCATACGAATATTTTCTATGCCTGTGATGGTAATCTTTGCAGAATGGAAGCTTTTAAACCCAAGCATTGGTTTTATTAATTTTTTGATAAATCTATGATCTTGTTCAACAATATTATTTAGATATCTTACTTGAAAAACCGTGATTCTATAAGGTTCAGGAATTTCCGTATTCAAGTCATCAATAGCAGCAATATTACTGCCGCTTTTATCAATTACTACTTTCTCAGGAAGATTATTCCTTCTAAAGGCTTTACGAAAGAATGCAAGTGCTGCAGACTTGTCTCTACGAGTACACATCAGAAAGTCTACAGTATTGCCGAGACTATCTAGTGCTCTGTATAGATAAACCCATTTACCGTTTAATTTTATGTAGGTCTCGTCCATTCTCCAGCTACTGCCAACCTGCTTCTTCCTTTTCCTCACCTCTTCATCTATCAGTGGCACAAATCTGATAATCCACCTTTGTAGCGTAGCATGATCAATTTTCGCTCCTCTTATACTCATCATTTCTTCCAAATCTCGATAGCTCAAAGAAAATCGACACTTCATGTATACTGATAACATTATTATCTCTGCTGAAAAGCTAAATCCTTTGAAATAGGGCAATAATTTTGGACTAATACGCAACATCTTTGCTTTTTTAAAGATGATTATATTACTTCTTTTCTATTTTCCTACAAATGAAACTGACTTCGCTCTATAGATGCGACAGAACCCTGAGAAATTGTCGATTACTAACTTAGCTAACTGTTCTTGGTTTAAGTTTTGTAAAATTCTTTTTTTATAGTATCTGATAGAATAATCATCCTTCTGAATTATTGCTTTTTTGAGCTCCTTTACTAGATATGTATCTAGCTTCATTAGATTTTCATACATGCCTTGATTATCATGCAATTTAACATTCAATTGATCTATTAAATGATTTAATTTATCCAATGCTTGACCACTTATATAGTCCGAAAGCTTACTCTTAAGATCTTCTGTAGATAAATTGGCTGAGCTATCTAACATTACTAATTTTACTTTATACTTATTTTTGTCACAAAAATCTCTGAGTTCTTCCAATGGGTATTTTTCTTTATTACACTTATACTTAGCATTAGAAAAAATGGTATACAAAGCAAAAACAGGGATTCCTTTAGTTACCATATAATGAAGTTCATCACGACTTTCTAATGTCATTCCAAGAGCTCCCCCAAGCTTTTCTAGTAGCTTTTTCTCATTTTTTCCTAGGGAGGTAGATCCTGCAAACTTATCTTGTTCTTTATCACTATATTCTCTGACAAAATTCATAAACTCTGTTCTTTCATCAGCTACTTTTTTTCCCATTCCACATAAATCATCTATTTTACTTTCTTCTACTCCATGATATTCAAGATAGTCTCTTACTACAGCATCGTTGCCGTTACTGAGTAAATCTACTAGCTTTTTAGGAACTTGTTCTAATCCTTCAGATGACATCAAGAGGTGAAGTTTTTTATCTTGGTTCCAGTTTCTTATCAATCTTATGAACAAATCATAGTCTTTGTTTTCCTTTAGAACATTAATCACAGATTGCATATGTTGAGCAAGCTCTTGCTTCAATTTATCGCTTTGAACACCTTGGTCTTTAACGTATGTTTCTAAATCATAATTATTGTCTAATGCTGCTTTAACTTCTTCTACTAAGCCTTTCAAATCTGTACACCTCTTTTCATCAAGCTCGTGTCTGTTTAGACCCGTTAAGCATGAAAGTGTATTCTCAATTATTCCATGCATTACGCGGAATGCAGAATAATCAGCAATACCACTAAAATCATAATATTCTTTTACAATTTTGGTTCTGTCGCATCTATAGAGCGAAGTCAGTTTCATTTGTAGGAAAATAGAAAAGAAGTAATATAATCATCTTTAAAAAAGCAAAGATGTTGCGTATTAGTCCAAAATTATTGCCCTATTTCAAAGGATTTAGCTTTTCAGCAGAGATAATAATGTTATCAGTATACATGAAGTGTCGATTTTCTTTGAGCTATCGAGATTTGGAAGAAATGATGAGTATAAGAGGAGCGAAAATTGATCATGCTACGCTACAAAGGTGGATTATCAGATTTGTGCCACTGATAGATGAAGAGGTGAGGAAAAGGAAGAAGCAGGTTGGCAGTAGCTGGAGAATGGACGAGACCTACATAAAATTAAACGGTAAATGGGTTTATCTATACAGAGCACTAGATAGTCTCGGCAATACTGTAGACTTTCTGATGTGTACTCGTAGAGACAAGTCTGCAGCACTTGCATTCTTTCGTAAAGCCTTTAGAAGGAATAATCTTCCTGAGAAAGTAGTAATTGATAAAAGCGGCAGTAATATTGCTGCTATTGATGACTTGAATACGGAAATTCCTGAACCTTATAGAATCACGGTTTTTCAAGTAAGATATCTAAATAATATTGTTGAACAAGATCATAGATTTATCAAAAAATTAATAAAACCAATGCTTGGGTTTAAAAGCTTCCATTCTGCAAAGATTACCATCACAGGCATAGAAAATATTCGTATGATTCAAAAAAGACAAATTATTAAAGCTAATGATAATGGTTCTACTTTTGAAAATTTTGCTATGTTAATGGCTCTATAACTCTCATAATTCCAGTTTTTACAATCTTCTTGTACTACAATTTATAGATGCGACAGAACCGTTGTAAAAGATGATAAAATATAACATCTAAGGTGCGCAATGGCATTTTAGGGTTATCTATGAAGGTAGTTTTTTGTCAACTCTTGAAGTTTAGCTAACTTTAATAGACTTTAGCATAAAAACGTTGAATATTTCTTCACAATTGTGTATAATTATTAATGCTTTTTATCTTACTTTCTCATGGCTCTTTCGAAGTTTCTCGATCCAAAATTAGATTTAACATTTAAGAAAATCTTCGGTACTGAAAAAAATAAGAATATCCTTATCCATTTTTTGAATGATATCTTAGGCTTTACTGGAGTCAATGCTATTCAGGATGTTGAGTTCCTCAGCACCATTATGAACCCTGAGATTGCTTCTGATAAACAAAGCATCGTTGATGTCCTCTGTAAGGATTCTCTCGGAAATAGGTATATTGCGGAAATGCAGCTCGCTCGTGATAAAGGCTTTGAGAAACGTGCCCAACTTTATGCTGCTAAAGCCTACTCAAGACAGTCTGGCAATTACATTGATTTTAAAACTGTTTTCTTTATTGCTATTTCTAATAGTACTCTTTTTCCTTCAGATGTTTATTATATTTCCACTCATAATATACGCGATATAAAGACTAACGGACACTATTTAAAAGATTTTCAATTTGTCTTCATTGAACTACCTAAATTTACAAAAAGTAAAGTAGAACAGTTGGAAACTACTGTTGAGAGATGGTGCTTTTTCTTTAAGTATGCAGAAGAAACAACTGATGAAGATTTAAGAAAAATAGCAGAAAAGTCACCGATAATAAAGTTAGCGTATGACGAGTTAGATAAATTTCATTGGAATGAGAAAGATCTTGTAGCTTATGAAGAAAGGGTAATGGATTTACAGAAAGAAGCTGCTATCTTGGAACAAAAACTTGATGATGCTACTCACAAAGGTAGACAAGAAGGTAGACAAGAAGGTAGACAAGAAGGTAGGCAAGAAGGCATCCAAATCGGCCATCAAAAAGGTAAAATTGAAGGTAAAATTGAAGTTGCAAAAAATTCACTTAAGGCCGGTGTCTCTATTGATGTTATCGCTAAAATCACAGGCCTTTCTTTAGATGAGATTAAGAAATTAATTTAACCTTATTTCTAGTCAAATGGCCTTGAATAGAAGCATTATTTAAATAACTCCTAGGTCCTTGCTGTTCTTCTATATTATTGACCTCTAATGTATCATCTCTTTTGTGTAATATCTGTTGTGTTGATTGATTTAATATTACATCTAATCCTTTATTAAATTTAGCCATAAACTCATTAAACTTTTTCTCGCTTAATTTACCAGGGCACCCTACTTCCCTACCAGGACATGCTTTCTCTAGATGTGAGTTTAAAATCCCTGAAATTTCATTAAACTTACCACTCATGACTTTTCTAGTAATATCTTTCTGCACTCCCATATAATCAATATTTAACCGATGCATTGATATCCCACTTTTTAATGCAGCTTGCTCTACTACTTTCTCAAATTCCTCTATAATATTTAACGCATAGCCCTGTGCTTCTAATGGTGATATAGACTGAACTACTGTGGAAATATACTTCTGACCTGTGATTTTCCTTATAAATACATCTAATAAAAGAAGTATACCGTTGTTATCAATACCTTGAACTGTAATAGCTTTAGAAGGTTCCATACTTATAGCTGCCTTAAAAGGAGAAGAAACAAACTGAAAAATACCTTTAATAGTATCTACCGTAGTGTAAGCAAAAATATTGATAAATGAAGATGGCTTACTTGTTCCGCTTGTAACTCCTATTTTATTAGGACCTATCTTATCATTTTGCAACGAATTTTCATCCTCTTCTCCAGCACTTCTGTGATTACGCACACGTGTTGATAAGATAACACCTTGTTTTTGTAAATCTTGTAAAGTAAGTTGCAGGATTTCTTCACTTTTTCTTATTCTTTCTTCTAGAAGGTTTAGTATTTCCGAGCTATTTTCTTTACCGAGAAGCTTAATTATATTCGCTTTGCCAAGAGCAGCTGCTGAGCTTAAAGGCACCCAATCACCATTCGATTTACTAAGAGCAGCCGCTGAGTCTAAAGGTGTCCAACCATCTTTATTTTTAGCGTTAACGTCAGCATGTTTACTTATAAGAAATTCAGCTACTTCTGAATGACCAGAGATAGCAGCCAAGTGTAGAGGAGTATCACCATAATTGTTCTTAGTATTAATATCAGCCCCTTTCTCTATAAGTTTTTCTACTGTACTTAAGTAATCACGTGCAGTAGCCAAGTGTAGAGGAGTATCACCATAATTGTTCTTAGTATTAATATCAGCCCCTTTCTCTATAAGTTTTTCTACTGTACTTAAGTAACCACCTTCAATAGCCAAGTGTAGAGGAGTACCGCCTTCATTGTTTTTAGCATTGATATCAGCCCCTTTCTCTATAAGTTTTTCTACTGTACTTAAGTAACCACCTTCAATAGCCAAGTGTAGAGGAGTACCGCCTTCATTGTTTTTAGCATTGATATCAGCCCCTTTCTCTATAAGTTTTTCTACTATACTTAAGTAACCATGTCTAGCAGCCAAGTGTAGAAGGGTATAGCCATGATTGGCTATAATATTAACATCAGCTCCTTTCTCTATAAGTTCCTCTAATACTTGTAATTTACCATGAAATCCAACCCCAATAGCAGCCGCAATCAGGGGAGTAAGGCCATGATTTTTAGCATTAATATCAGCTCCTTTCTCTATAAGTTTTCTTACTACCTGTAAATTACCATTTAGAGCAGCCAAGTACAACGGAGTGTAACCTCTATTGGTCTTAGCATGAATATCAGCCCCTTTTTCTATAAGCTTTTCTACTATATCTAAATGACCATGCTTCGCAGCTTCGTGCAGAGAAGTAAAGCCTTTATTGTCTTTAGCATGAATATCAGCTCCTTTCTCTACAAGTCTTTCTACTATCTTTAAGTAACCACGTCTAACAGCCAAGTGCAACGGAGTGTAACCTCTATTGGTCTTAGCATGAATATCAGCCCCTTTTTCTATAAGCTTTTCTACTATATCTAAATGACCATGCTTCGCAGCTTCGTGCAGAGAAGTAAAGCCTTTATTGTCTTTAGCATGAATATCAGCCCCTTCATTGATAAGATCTGCAACCAGATTAGCATCTCCACTACGTACAGCAGCAAATAATTCATTATTATCACCAGGAATCATTTAACCCTCCATATAAAAACATCTAATTTAGTTAAGCAAAAGTAAGGTATTCAATCTCAAATAAGAAAAAATATCCTTTTCTAAATAAAACAGCTACCTAACAATATAAAGAAAAATATTTTCACTATCATATTTATTATACATAAAAAATTAATACCTCAATATACCTTCTATAAAATACTCCATCTCTAAAACCTGTCAATCCCTATTTAAAAATTTTCTATGCAATGAATTGCTATTAACTTATTAGTAATATTCAATAATAATTGAGTTAACATGGGCACTTCCAGCACTCAAAACTAAGGACAGTGAGAAGAGTTTGTTTTGGGATGTGTTGGTCTACCATGTGTACCATACGAACTTTTCTTTATAATAATTTTACTATACGCTAAAATCACCTATATTAGCCCATTTAATCAATATCTACATACGAACTGTCTTGCCTAGCTTTGTTTGCAAAGGTTTCAAACTTCTATTTTTGTAACCTTATTTTTACGCGGCTTGTTCTCACGAATGTACGACCTTTTTTAAAGTAGTAAATAATACAATTCTTTATAACACTAGTTAGTATGGTCTTCTTATTAGAGTTATCCCTTCAAAAAGACTGTGAATTATCAATCTGCTTTAATGGTATTATAATGTTTTACATATAAACCTATTCTGTAAAAATTCACATTTCAATTCATTATAATTATGATATATAATATACCATATGTTGATTTTAGTAGGGGGTATAGGTATGCTTAATCCAAATCAGATAGAACATGTTAGTAATGGTTTTGAAGACACTACGTCTCGTGAATTTGAAGGTTTGCATGAAGAAATATTTGAAGATATCAATAAAGAAAATTCAGTAATAGATAATTTAGAAAGTAAAATAGAAGATCTACAACAAGAAAATTTTGATCTTAAAAGAAATCTAGGGTTACACAAACACTATAAGCAAATAGCAGAAGAGGATAACGAAGTAGTAATTGCACTGACCAGAAAAATACAAACCCTAGAAGGGGAAATTAAAATGCTTAAAGTTACAATGGAGAAAGACGAAAGAGAGAAACGTAACATCTGTGAAGAAATTGAAAGATTAGAACAACAGAGAGAAGAATTAAAAGGAGATCTGGAAAATAAGATTTCTAGAATTAACACCTTAAAGAAGAAGTTAAAGGATCAAAAAGATGACATTCATTTCATGAACATAACAAATAAAAAGCTAAATCAAGATTTGGATCAAGCTAAGGCTTTAATAAATCGGTTAAAAGAGCGGTTGGGAGAGAAGGAAAAGCAGCTGGAAGACTTAACAAAGAAGTTACTAGATGATAATAATTATTTACAAAAAATTGAGTGTCTGAGAGATAATCTAAGGTTCGCTTATAGGAAACTAGATCAAGAAAAATTTAAAAATCATGATTTGATTGAAGAGTTGAATAGATTACAAAAAGCAGTTAATGAAGATCTAAAATTAAAAACTCTACATCCTCAACCCGGAAGATCACTCTTAGATGAGCTCGATCAGGCAGATATCAAAGCAGACAAACTTACTAAAACGGAGAATGATTGTGATAAAGGTGGATATAGTCAGGAATCAGATTTAGGTTACGCTTCTTTTCTTGACGGAATAAAACCAGAGTCGAGTTCTGAGCAAAAGTGTCTAGAATCAAATAGGCCATTGAATTTAGAAAAACAGGATTTAACTAGAGAGTTGAGTACATTACAAAAAGAAAATGAAAATCTAAAATTAAAAGCTCTACATTTTCAACCTGGAAGATCACCCTTAGATGAGCTCAGTGAGGTAAAGATCAAAGCAAACAAATTTACTAAAATGGAAATTAATTATGATAGAGGTAGTTGTAACCAGAAAGAAATTCATTATGAAGATGAATTTTTAGATGAAGGTTATCATAGTTTATTTGAGCAAGGAAAAGAATTACGTGCTAAGCAAGAGTGGTTAGAAGCAAACAAACTATTGGATGAAGAGTATGAATTAATTAAAAAATATTTATGGTTTCCATCTGAATTCAGTAAAGGTAGATCTCTAATGGCTAGTCAATACTCATTTGAGGAGCTACTGTGTATCTGGCTTGCTTGTACAACTAATTTGACCAAAAATCAAAAAAAGTTAAATAAAGAATTATTAAAGATTCTTAAGGGTATAGAGTGTTTTTATCAGTACGATACTGATAAACTAGAAAAGTTCTTAAAAGATAACAAGAACGATCAAGATTTAAAAGTTGTTCTTAATCTTAAAAGAGGAGAGTCTGGATTAACATTATTACATGCTGCTTCAAAACTCAATCATGACGGTTCTATTTTAGTAGATTTACTTTTACAAGCAGGAGCTGACCCTAATATAAAAAGCAATGAAGGGAAAACACCTTTACATTATGCTGCTAATAGAAATTATGCTTATCCTATTATAGATCTACTCTTAGAGGGAAAAGCTAATCCTAACATACAGGACAATACAGGAAAAACCCCTTTACAAATTGCGATTGATAATAATAACGTCAACAGTTTAGAATACTTCTTCACTACAAATCAGAAGAAGTTGAGTAAGGAACTATATGATATACTCCTAGGTACAGTATTATCTAAAGATAGTAAAAAACCTCATATGATAGGTAAATCTGCTAACGCTCGAGCTATTGAAAATTTAGAAAAATTTCTGAATAAACACAATAATAGTCAGGATCTGAAAATGATTTTCACTATTCAAGATAGAGCAGGTATGTCGAAAGTACTTAGTTATGCTAAGACTGCGTGCAAAGAAGTAGAGGATTTACTTCTAAAAGCAGGAGCAACTCACCCTGAAAAAAAGGACTCAAAAATCCACAGTAAGGAGAGAAAGTGTTTACCTCAACCAAGTACTTTATGGAACATACAAAATCAAGAGATAGTACTAGACAGATTTTTAAATGAAATATCTCAAGTTAAAGATATGGAACAGCTAGAAAAATTAGTCAATAAGGCTATAGTTTCTGGGATAGTGCTAAATTTTGCTAAAAAATCTTCTAAAAATAAAAAATACAACTTTCTAGATTATGTAACAAAAAAAATTAATAGATTAGAGAAGAATTCTAAAGTTGCCAATGATATAATATATAAATTGGTAGCAAGAGGAGCTGTCTTCTATTCTCAGGATAGCGCCGGACAGATAAAACCTGTCAAACCAAAAAGAAACTTCCTAGCTGAGTGTACGGCAAATTTTATATATAATTTTGTAGAGAAGAGCTTTTTGCAGTTATAGCCGAACTGTGCAATGGTGCCTTAAGTGCCCGTAGAATAGCGTGGCTTTGGAGGAACGGTCAAACCACTGATGGAGCCTTTTGGGCTACCTCGATTAGAAGAATGTATAACTCAACCGTCCCAAGCTTAAGCACTTCTCAACTATGGATTATTATATAATGGAGATTAAAAATGGCAAAGGTCAAAAGTAAATTAGAGATAACGAATCCTAATGCAGCAGGAATCGATGTTGGCTCGGCTGTACATTATGTATGTGTACCCGAAGGAAGCGATGAACAACGTATACAAAAATTTAGCTGCTTTACGGAAGATCTCTACAACATAGCAAAATGGTTGAAAAAATGTAAAGTTAATACAGTAGCCATGGAGTCAACAGGAGTGTACTGGATTCCTTTGTTTCAAGTACTTGAATCACACGGATTTGAAGTAAAACTGGTAAACGCAAAACATGTTAAAAATGTACCTGGGAGAAAATCAGATGTGCAAGATTGTCAATGGATTCAACAACTACACAGTTACGGGTTACTCCAAGGGTCATTTAGGCCAGATGATCAAATGTGTGTATTGCGTAGTTATGTTCGGCAACGTAAAAATTTAATTGAAAATGCTTCTACACATACTTTGCGTATGCAAAAAGCGCTAACACAAATGAATATTCAACTACATAGAGTTATAAGCGATACAACTGGTGTAACTGGAATGCAAATTATTAAAGCAATAATAGATGGTGAGAGTAATCCTGAAAAATTGGCTGAACTAAGAGATGGACGAATAAAAAGTGATAAATCTGTTATTGCAAAAGCATTAGCAGGAAACTATAGAAAAGAACACCTATTTACATTAAAGCAAGAATTTGAGCTATATAATATTTATCAGGAAAAAGTAGCAGAATGTGACAGGAGCATTGAAGAATATTATAAAACATTTGAGACAAAGTCTGATGAGAGTAAAAAGTTAGGTGAAGAGAAAAATAAGCATAGAAAAAGTAAACCAAACTTTGCTTTGCATGAAGAATTATATCGAGTAACTGGTATAGATTTTACCAAAATTCCTGGATTGGATATACTAACTGTACAAACTATCATTTCGGAAGTTGGTGTTAACTATAATAAATGGCGATCAGAAAAGCATTTTACTTCGTGGTTGGGGCTAAGCCCTGCTAATAAAATTACAGGGGAAAAAGTGTTTAGCACAAGAACACGTAAAGTCATTAATCGTGCCGCGAATGCATTTCGAATGGCTGCTCACTGTGTATCAAGAAGCAATAGCGGAATAGGTGCATATTGTAGAAGGTTAAAAAAAAGACTAGGTGCACCAAAAGCGATTACTGCTACGGCAAGAAAATTAGCATGTATCTTTTATAGTATGTTGAAGTATGGACAAGAATATGTAGAAAGAGGAATAGATTATTATGAAACACGTTACAAAGAGAGGGTTGTAAAAAATTTAATCAAAAAGGCACAGGAATTCGGTTATATCTTAGTTCAACAGGAATAACTAATGGGAAGTTTCTTAGAAGCATGGAAGTAATGATTACATTGGAATCGGAATTCAAAGACCACAAAACTAATATTATAAAAGCATATAAAGATTATATTAGAAAGACTCATAAGTTTATTGAAGTTGCAAAAAGTGCAACCAATTGTGAGCTGAACGACATAAGAATAGACAACTCTAATTTCTACTTGGAATATTCAGAAGATAGTATAATAGATGTTGCAAAAGTAACAAACAAAGTAAGAGATCTAGTACTAACTCAGAAAGAAATAGAGCGTGCAAGAAGTGTAATAAAGATCGGTAAAAGTGAAGTAGAAATTATTACTCAAGGAGGAATAAGAAATTACACAGACCTTGCAGATGGTAGTGATATAGTACTGACTTTCGATACTAGTTTTGGAGAGTTGGAAGTGAGATTATATCCTGATAAGGAAGATGAAAATTTGGTAATATTAGAAGTGAATGATGAAGATCTACTAGAGGAAATAGAAAACTATGACGAAAAAATAGGCAAGAATTGCTTACTAGGAGGGTTATCAGTAAGTGAAGCTATAAACCGAGGTTCTTTCGATAGATCTAGAGGATTAATTCATTCTGAAAAGATCGGTCAATCTGATGAGACAGAAGCCCCCCTTTGGAAAGAGCCTACAAAGATGAGAGTAGTCTCAAGTCTCCAAGAAACGCAAGCTACTCTCCACAATGAAGGAACTCGTACTATACTGTAATATTCCGCTCTACAAATTCAATTGGTTGAAGTTTTTTAGGTAACTTCTCAGTGCGAGCATCAGACAAATCAGTGCTTATCTCATCAAAATTTCTCTCAGCAAGTTCATTTGCCACTTCTGCAAAGCATTTCCTAACAAGAGGCATGATAATTGGCATTAATAGTTTTCGTGGATCGTACCATTTCAATAAGTCAGTTTCCTTTTCCACTCTATCCCTTGGATCCTCTTCTAACAAATCTTTTGTATGTTTTTCAGTGTATATTTCACAAGCTTTCAAAAAAACAGGAGCTAATATTGCAATAAATGTTGCTAACAACAACATTGGACCAAGTATAACTCCACCAACAGTTACTCCATTGCAATGAAATTTGTTGTAATTAAATAAACAGAAAAAGCAGCTGAAGGATATATAATAAGAAACTTGCTGCCTAGCATAATATAGCTCAATTTACTTATAAATTCATCAGTAGAAATCTCTGAATTTTCATATTTTTTCATATAGTAATTTAGTAATAAACCAGTGACTTTGTTGACAAAGAAGTTGAGTAGTATGATCACACATGAAAAGTAGCAAGCTATAGTAATAGTAATTAGTAGAAACAAGGGCAAATAAGCAAAATTTTGAAAAGTTAATAAGGCATTTTTACGTTCTATAAACTTTAATGCTAATGCTTTTTTGTCTTCTTTTATTAGATTCTCTTTTTTGTTTAGAGGAAAAATGTAAGAACGTAATTGCGCAATACAATCTCTTGATAAAGGATCATAAGAAAGCTTTTTTTCTAGCATAGAATTCAATTTTTCAAAATCTGCGCCTATAGCTTCTTTACTGATTCCCAGCTTTACAAACAATTTCTGCCTATAGCAAAATTCTCTTTCTGTTAAACGACCATTACTTTCAGCATTAACACTCACTTTAATACAAGGATTCCCTGACTCTAAAGGTTCAATGTATTTTTTTAGTCCTTGATAAACATTATAAATTTGATTAAATCTATTTTTATCTCCACCTTTATCAGGGTGATTCACAAGCACCAGCTTATTATATTGTTTTTTTAAAATCCTACTAAGCTCTTGATAATTCTTACCTACAACCTGTACAGCTTTTAGTTCTAATAAATCGAATAGCTCGGTATTATTGTTAAATTCTTGATCAGTTAATTTTAAATGTTGACCCATTTTTGTCCCCACACAAATACATAGTACTTTGAGTATATTACACTTAAATATTTTTTGCAAGTGATCAGTAGTAACTTAGATGTATTACACTATAGTGTGAAGGTATATGGAATATTTTAGAAACATTCTTCATTTTGTTTTAGTTTCTATGAACAAGGTTAATTTTCATTATATATGGCAGATATTATTATGGTAATATTAATAATCCTTATGATATAATTATCTTTTAAGGCTTTACTTTAGCTCGAATAAAAAGATCTAGAGCAACATGACGATCTTGAACGCTTGCACTGTGAACATCTGCCATAATAACTAGGCCTACTGTGTCTACAACAATATGACGTTCTCTACCCTTTATTTTCTTGCCAGCTCCTTTTTGAGTAGTCTTCACTGATTGACTATCAATTATTCCTACTGATGGTGTTTCATTTTTGCCAACCATTTTTCTTACCTCTTTTACTAGCATATCATGTATTTTTTCCAATTTGCCACTACCTGAGAAAATAGTCGTACACTGTCTCCAATGGTGAAAAATCTTTTGCTCCACTGGCAACCACCTCCCATTATATATCTTATTGCATTAATAATTATTCTGATATTATGCCTTCTTAGCCGACCTATCGCTCCTTGTGCAACACTTGGCTCTCATTCTTTGTCACTTATATCGCTTGTTACTCTCCTATTTTTTGCTTACCTCATCTTATTCTCTTCTTTATTCCCTTTCAAAATAGGTTCTCACAGTTAAAGATTAACCATGCACAAAACTTTTAGAAAAGAAAACGCACTCATTATAAGCTGTGGACCTTTAACTATTACAATAAGAGCAAATAATATTCCACACAAGGATACCAACACTCCAAATATCGAGACAAGACCATCCTTACTCATAATACCAAGTGAAATAAGAGTTGTACCGATTGCTGGAATAAAGTGAGTTAACGGAAACGGATTGGCTATCACCAACGCACAAACTAACATTATAAATGCCAAAATCTTTTCACCTGGCTCTAGGAAGATAAAGGACATTCTTGGTTTCATGAACTTTTCTATTTTTTTTAATGCAGGTAAAGTTTTTTTGACCACAAGGGCTAGTGTTGAACGTTTAAAGGATTTTCTTTCTAACCAATTTGGCATCCAGGGAGAATGAAACCCAAGCAGAAGCTGCAGTGAAAATAAGATTAACGGTATGGAAAGTATAGTTGTATAGCCAGGTGGAACTGGTATAGGCACAGATAGTGGCAAGGAGAAAATAATTATTAAAATACCAAAACCACGTTCTTGTAGAGATGTTTTAATTTCAAACAACGTCACTTTGTCACTATTAGCATTACCAGCATCTGCAACCTCTTGTAGAATATCAGATGCTAATTTTTTATCTTCAGTCAAATTCTCACTTTTTTGCACAATTACTTTTTAACAAAATCATTCCTAATAAATAGCATAATTACTCGTATATTCCAATCTTGATTTAACACTATTATCAGGATAATCCTCTGATATTCTATATACAGCCTTATCAGTTTGAATCTAATTATTTTGGCTGAACAAAGTCTCTTGATTCATTTATAATGACTATACTCTAGGCTCTAATCGTAAATTTGAGTCTCTATAAAATCATGTCCAGCTAAATTATTTTAAGCTATACCAATATTAGTAATCAAGTTAACACTAATTTAATGATGACATATATAAAATATAATATATTGAATTAATAGTGAGGTTAAAAATGTTACCTAATGAAACAAATTCATATTCTCTTGTAACTCAACAAGAAAATGATCTTGATTTTAAGAAATTTACTGAAGATCTATCGAATATGAAGAGTGTTAATAATCACAAAAAGCTAAAGGAAAGAATCACTGACCTGTTAAAAGGAGATACAGAATTCTCTCGCATGAAACAAGGAGATCAGGCTCTTGTAGTAGGTACAGCAAGTGGGTTATTTACAGCATTATTACCACTTTTAGCAGTTGGTGTAACACTTGCTATACCAGGTGCTATAGTTGGTCTTACTTTATATTTCGCTGTAAAAGTAGCTGTAAAATCAGTTCAATCTGGATATAAAGGACTCAAATGGTCAGCTGAAAAAACTGTTGAAGGAGCACAATATACTGCAGGCACAATAAAAAAAGGCTTTATAAATGCTAGAGATTCATTAAAAGAAGCTGGAAGTTCTGTAGCACAGAAAACAAGAGAAGGCACCAGTGATACACTTAAAAAAGTAGGAAGTAAATTGGGTAATTTGGGTTCAAGTATATCTAATTTGGATAGCATTCCATATTCAATAGACTTACAGAGTCAAACTGTTGTTTTAAAAACAGAAGAAAAAACGAAAAATTTCAACAGTGTGAAGGAGATGCTTGTTAGTGAAATTTTGCAAGACAAGACTGTAAATAAGTCTGCTTTAATTAAGGAAATATTCTCTGGATTAAACAGAAAAATATCAGAAAAAGCTGGTTCTATTGATGGTCCACAAGGTTTCAAAAAGGACCAATTAGTTTATCAATTGACACAGCAAGCAAGTTTTGTCGATAAATTAGATGCTAAAAAGTTGCAAAATTTGTTAGCTCAAAATGATAACAATCTCTATGAAATTTTCTCTGAACATCATGATGAAATTAAGAGGATTATTAGAGAATGTACAATAGAGCATAAACTTTCTAATTCTATAGAGAAGCTTAATAAGATAGCAAGCAAGTGTGGTGAAAGCAAAAAAGTAAGTAATGTGAAGTATCAAGTTTTAGCTGCAACACCAACTGCAACAATAGGAAGTAGACCAGGAGTAACGCGACGTAATAGCACTGGTAACCTTACTAAGGTATTAACTCCAAAAGTACCAAATATAAGTTGTACTAGACACAACTTGATCTGACAGGCAGGGGATGTTCAAAAAAGTGTGTCAAACCGAGAAGTAAAATATAATTGAGATAAAAATGGAGGTTTGACATGAGTCAAAGAATAGCAGATAGAACTACTGGTTTGGTAGATTATAAAGAATTAGAAACAAATATCTTGTCGTCTATACGAGAAGGTAGACCATTAATGGGAAAAGATGGTGCATTAACGCCATTTGTAAAAAGGCTACTTGAAGCAAGCTTGGAGGGTGAAATAGAACATCATTTATCTACTGAAAGCGAAGAAAACAATCGTAGAAACGGAAGGAATGGAAAAACTTTGAAAACAAGTGCAGGTTCATTTGAACTATTGACACCAAGAGACAGAGAGGGAAGTTTTGAACCACAGATAGTGAAAAAAAGGCAAACAAGCCTACATCCAGAACTTGAAACAAAGGTCTTGAACATGTTTGCAAGTGGTGTGGGATACAGAGATATAGCATCATATGTGGAAGAAATTTATGACCATAAAATATCTGCAGCAGAGATATCTGGAATTACAGATAAATTACTACCTATAATCAATGAATGGCGTAGCCGTCCACTGCAATCAGTGTATCCAATAGTATTTATGGATGGGATGTTTTTTAAGGTAAAAGAAGACGGTCGCTGTGTAAGTAAGTGCATGTATAACATATTAGGAATAGACCAAAATGGCAGAAAAGAAGTACTGGGTTTTTACTTAGCAGAAAGCGAGGGAGCTAGCTTCTGGTTAGGCGTATTAAATGACTTGAAAGAGAGAGGAATAGAAGACATTTTGATAGCTTGTGTCGATGGCCTAAAAAGCTTTCCTGCAGCTATAAATAGCGTATTTCCTAATGTGGAAGTACAGCTATGTGTAGTGCATCAAATACGGAACTCTCTGAAATACGTATCAAGCAAAGATGTAAAAGTTTTCATGAATGATTTAAAAAAAATATACCGCGCTACAAGTAAAGAAATTGCAGAAAATTATTTGCTTGAGCTGGAGGAAAAATGGGGCGAAAAGTATCCATTAGTTGTAAAATCTTGGCAGAACAATTGGGAAAGTTTATCTGGTTACTTCAAGTATTCAGGTCCTGTTAGAAGGCTAATTTATACCACTAATCTCATCGAGGGGCTACACAGGCAAATTAGGAAATTTACCAAGACCAAAGGCGCATTCACCAGCATAAATGCCTTGTACAAGCTGGTATATTGTGCTATAAGAAAGGTGGAAGAGAAATGGACGATGCCTGTACATGATTGGGCATTATCTATATCTCAACTCGATATTTTTTTCCCTAGTAGATTAAAGATTGAGTTGAATTAAAAATTCGGTTTGACACACTTTTTTGAACATCCTCAGCAGTGGGGATGTTCAAAAAAGTGTGTCAAACCGAGAAGTAAAATATAATTGAGATAAAAATGGAGGTTTGACATGAGTCAAAGAATAGCAGATAGAACTACTGGTTTGGTAGATTATAAAGAATTAGAAACAAATATCTTGTCGTCTATACGAGAAGGTAGACCATTAATGGGAAAAGATGGTGCATTAACGCCATTTGTAAAAAGGCTACTTGAAGCAAGCTTGGAGGGTGAAATAGAACATCATTTATCTACTGAAAGCGAAGAAAACAATCGTAGAAACGGAAGGAATGGAAAAACTTTGAAAACAAGTGCAGGTTCATTTGAACTATTGACACCAAGAGACAGAGAGGGAAGTTTTGAACCACAGATAGTGAAAAAAAGGCAAACAAGCCTACATCCAGAACTTGAAACAAAGGTCTTGAACATGTTTGCAAGTGGTGTGGGATACAGAGATATAGCATCATATGTGGAAGAAATTTATGACCATAAAATATCTGCAGCAGAGATATCTGGAATTACAGATAAATTACTACCTATAATCAATGAATGGCGTAGCCGTCCACTGCAATCAGTGTATCCAATAGTATTTATGGATGGGATGTTTTTTAAGGTAAAAGAAGACGGTCGCTGTGTAAGTAAGTGCATGTATAACATATTAGGAATAGACCAAAATGGCAGAAAAGAAGTACTGGGTTTTTACTTAGCAGAAAGCGAGGGAGCTAGCTTCTGGTTAGGCGTATTAAATGACTTGAAAGAGAGAGGAATAGAAGACATTTTGATAGCTTGTGTCGATGGCCTAAAAAGCTTTCCTGCAGCTATAAATAGCGTATTTCCTAATGTGGAAGTACAGCTATGTGTAGTGCATCAAATACGGAACTCTCTGAAATACGTATCAAGCAAAGATGTAAAAGTTTTCATGAATGATTTAAAAAAAATATACCGCGCTACAAGTAAAGAAATTGCAGAAAATTATTTGCTTGAGCTGGAGGAAAAATGGGGCGAAAAGTATCCATTAGTTGTAAAATCTTGGCAGAACAATTGGGAAAGTTTATCTGGTTACTTCAAGTATTCAGGTCCTGTTAGAAGGCTAATTTATACCACTAATCTCATCGAGGGGCTACACAGGCAAATTAGGAAATTTACCAAGACCAAAGGCGCATTCACCAGCATAAATGCCTTGTACAAGCTGGTATATTGTGCTATAAGAAAGGTGGAAGAGAAATGGACGATGCCTGTACATGATTGGGCATTATCTATATCTCAACTCGATATTTTTTTCCCTAGTAGATTAAAGATTGAGTTGAATTAAAAATTCGGTTTGACACACTTTTTTGAACATCCTCATAGCAGTATTTACCTGAGTGAGGCCTTGTCTCATTGTAAGAACGCAACCAATGATCGACATCTATCTGCAGATCTTCCAAAGAATTGTAGATTTTCTTGCGAAAAATAATATTGTAACACTCATCTTGCATAGTCTTGTGAAACCTCTCACATATGCCATTGGTCTGTGGTGAGTTGGCCTTGGTTCTAGAATGATCAATGTTTTCTATTCCCAAATAAAGCTGATAAGCATGATTCTCTGGCTTACCACAGTATTCTGTACCACGATCAGTAAGAATGCGTAATAGTGGTACATTTTGTCCATCAAAGAATGGTATTACTTTATCGTTTAGCAAGTCAGCAGCAGTAATTGCTGTTTTATCTACATAAAGTTTGGCAAATGCAACGCGAGAATAAGTATCAATAAAAGTTTGCTGATAAATTCGTCCAACACCCTTAATATTTCCTACGTAATAAGTATCCTGAGAACCTAAATAACCAGGGTGTTCTGTATCAATTTCCCCGTGAGCTTCCCTTTGTTCTTTGACCTTTTCTAACGCTGTAAGTTGCCCTTCTGTTAAAATTATTCCATCTTGAGCAACCTTTGCTTCAAGAGCTTTAAGTCTTTTTTAAAGGTTTCAAGATCATTTCTCAGCCATACAGATCTCACTCCACCTTCAGAGATTATTATGCCCCTTTTTCTAAGTTCATTTGCAGCTCTTTGTTGTCCATATGCTGGAAATTCTGTTGCAATATTTACTACTGCTCTTTCTATATCTTCGGAAACTCTGTTTGCCAATAGGGGTTTTTTCTTACTTATTTCATGTAATGCTCCTTCTCCCCCACTTTCATATAACTCCTTAAATCGATAAAATGTATCACGCGAATAACCCATCACCTTACACGCTTGTGATACGTTACCTAATTGCTTTGCTAGTTCTAATAACCCTAACTTTGGTTTTAGTATTTTTGTTTGTATCGTACTCATTTCTAACACTCCTTTCTTTTATTATTTTATAACTTACTTTTTTAAAGTGTCAGATCAAGTTCTATCTAATACACCTTATATCATCTCTAGTAACTTGCTTTTTTACAATTTCTAGTAGCTCTTCTGACGCTGTGGATAACTCTGTGGATAAAATTGAGATTTCTACACTTCCTGGCACTTTTGACTCAACCAGCGCATCCTTTACTCTTCTATCTGCTGAGAGTGCTTGAAACCGATAATGCTCTTTACTACCTCCTGTGCTTGAGCCAACTATTCTTGCCTTGATTCTTTTTCTGAAGCGTTCATCTTCTTCTCCATCTTGCCTCTCTGCTCCATAAAACTCAGCTAAATTATCAAGCTCTTCTCCCCTTGCAAACTTGAGTAAATTGCTTTTTACCGCTTCATTTATTCTTTGTCTCAGCAAAAGCTCTCTCCAGGCTGCTACTTCTAAAATCTTCATCGCTGGGTCACTTTCAATTAGTGCTGTAAAACTTTTATCTCGACTTATTAATTCTTCTTTCATCCGAGCAAAAATCTCTTCAAAGTTCAGTGGTTCGATAATATTTGGCTGCTGCATTTTTAAACAACTACTCCATTAATATTTATGAACTTACCTTCTGAAAGATAGACACCTTCTAAATTCAATGTTACTCTCCCTTCTTTTACTTCTGTTATCTTCACTTTCTCTAATTTAAACCTTCTCTCCCATTTTTCTAGTGCTCCTGCTACTGCTGCATAAATTTCTAGTGTAAAATCACGATTTATTGGCTTATCCACCAATTCAAATAATCTTGAGCCATAATCTCTCCTCATTATTCTACTGTTTACTGGAGTGGTTAATATATCAATTATTGATTGCTTTAAATGTTCTATTCCCTCTAATTCTTTACCTGTTTTAGCATCCATTCCTCTCATTTTTCGATTACTTTAATTTTTTTTATTTTGAAAACACACTTTGATTTTTACTTACTACTTGAAAACTACAGGACGCCACATCACCTGTTCTCGCTACACCAATACCATTTACAAATACGCTGTTTGATCCTTGTGTTAGTGTCTCTCCCATAGTTAAGGTATCACTTCTACGACAGACAGATCTACCATTAATACGCACATCTTTACTCCCGCTTACGCAAACATGAATAGGTACTCCAGTACAACTATCACCTGTACAAACTATAGCTCTTCTCATGTCAATTTAAATCTATTCTACTTCCTTTCAGTTTTATTCCACTTTTTGTCATTTCTATACTCGATTCTCCAGCTTTCAGTGTTATTTTATCTACTACTTCAATCTCTAAATGATGCTTCTCTTTATCATATAACAATCTTGTTCCATCCTGAAACTTCACACTATTTATTTCTTCTTTATTCTCTGGTGCAGGGTATTTTTCCTGATATATTCCTCCTAATACCACTCCTAATGATAGTTCACCAAGAGGAGAAAATATCATAACCTGTTCACCGATATCTGGTGGAGACCAATCTCTATCTTTTCCTGCTTTGCTCGTTATCCACGGCAACCAATCTGTTAAAAATTCTCCTATTTTCACTCTTACTTTTGCTTTTTCATAATCTATTTCTTTTACAACTCCTATACGAATGATATTCGCTAATCTTCTATTTAGCTCTGAAATTGCAAAACTATGGTCTAACATTTATATTTCCTACGTTTATTGTATGTGGTTTAATTTCCCCCTCTTCCCATACTGATTTACCTAAATGAAGCTGATGACTCCAATCAACCATCCACACCAAATATGCATCTAATTCGGGTCTAAATCCATCAGGCTCTGCAGAGAGAAATTCAGCAGGAGAAATATTTTTTACGTTCCAAGTATTTTTATTTACTACTCTTGCTACTTCTGCTGCTAATGACCTTACAACTAACGAGGAATACTCGACTGTTCCATCAACTACAATCCTTGCCTCAAATCTTACTTTTAGTGCTAACTCTTCTGTTCCAGGATCATGTCCCTTTTCAAATCCGCTAAGCTCCACAAAAACCGCTGGTGCTACTAATTCTTTTCTTATTGCTGGATATACTTCGCATGTCTGTATCGATGATATTTCTCTCTTCAGCGTAGTGCAGATTGCATTATGCAAATCTTTAAAATTCATACATTTCTTGTAATATAGTTCAATTCACGTTCAAAGAACTTTCCAAACATCCTTTCAAACTCATAATTAACTAGCTCCTTTATTATTTTTGATGCTTCTGGCTCCAGTCCTAATTTTACCTCTTGTATTGGCAAAGCTTTTCTTCCTTCACGCCTAAAAACACCACTATTTCCTCTTGGCATTGTTGCAGTAAACGCTCCTATAAACTCATGTTTTCCTATTTTTGTACCTCTTTTTGTTTGTCTCATCTTGCCCATTGCTGATACTCTAATATCATACAAATTTGCTCTAATTAACACGTCTAATCTGCTAGTTTTTGCCTTAAAAATTCTTAATCTCTTTCTTATCAAACTTAATTTTATCTGCTTTTCCTCACTGATTTCCTTAGCTGCTTGCGCTTTTAACCATAGTGCTGTTCTATTTAGTGCTTTTATAGCTGCTAGTTTTATTTTCTGCTCTTTTCTTTCAATATTGGAGATTATTTCATTAATATTATTACTAATTTTAATATCAAACACTTTCTATTGCCTCAATTTTCAATATTTTACCTGAAGAATCTTTCAATGGTGGTTCAAAAATCTTGTAGAACCTTTTTTCAATCTTGATATAATCACCTATGCTAAAGGAAGTAACGTCCTGATCACGTATTTCTATAGAAGCAATTTGCTGAGTTAATGTTCCATCTGCACCTAGAGAGTACGTAGTCTCAGGACGTTTAATTAGCACTTTTATTTTTCGAATCGCCTCCTTATTTTTATTACAATATATGGCTTCCACTCCTAGATGATCAAAACAATCCTTCAATAACCTCTCTATAATCGTCAACTTGCAGTAATTTTGATTAATACTCCAGGTCTGTGGCACATTGGCAGAGGATTTGACTGCGTATGCAAATCACTTCCTCTATCAAATCTCCTTGGTTCTTGTTTTGCATAAAGTGATTTTCCTAGTGTATTTACTGTCTCATTAAAGTCTGCTGGTGCAAAATATGTCGTAAATGTGCTCGCTGTTCCTAGTGGAAAACAGTGCCCTGTATCTTTCTCAATAAATCTTCTCACCGTTCCTTCAGGGTCAGTTGCTTGCCCTCTATACTCCTCAAATGTTATGCCACAGAACGTAAATCCTGATCTCATATCATTTCGAAGCGCTGCTCCTTCTTGCCATCTCTCATATGCTTCTTTTACTTTAGCATGAGAAGTTAGTGCATCAAAAAACTCAGGGCTTACCAAGGCATGAACTCCTGTCATATATTCACCACTTAGATTATCTTCTATATGCCGGAGTACTTCCATACACTTACGCTTTACATCAGTTGTCGCTGTTCCCAGTGCAAAATTTACTACTTTTGGCGTAATTTCAAATTCGTTGTACAGATTTAATAATTCACTGCCATCTGCGTCCAGAATAATCCCTTTCAGCGCTCCCATTCGCAAATGCTCTAATGTTATTGCATGTTTGTTTCTCATTAGCTGCAAATGATCAGTTATTACATCTGCCAGCGCTTTCAGTTCACTTTCTGATCCAAATGCCCTTATTCCCTGTACTTCCTCTGGTAACACTACATCATCATGTGGAATATGCGGAATCGTAAATGTTCTTATTTTCCGTTTTCCTCGTTTTCCCACTGTTGCTGGTGCTCCTGGCACTTGTGTTGGTAGTAGACTTAAAACTCCGTTGTGTTCTTCTATGGTAATATGTCTAAATCTTACTGACCTATTTGGAAATAAATTTAAATTTTCAACCCGTCCATAATTTATCGGCAATATATTCATCGCATTTGTTAGTGCCGTCATGCTAAATGCTGTATTTGTAAATGGATTTTGCATTTTTCCCCCTTTGTGTTTTTTATTTAGCTTTAGGCCGCTTTACGGATAATGATTCCTCGTCCTTCAAGTTGCTTTATTGCTGTAGCTTTCTGTTCTTCAGTAATATTTGCTGGCCATACAACTGCATGATCAGCTAGCATGGCACCACGAGCAATAATTACTCCTTTACTATTTTCCTTTGCGTTTACATCGCTTGCTATCACTCCTATCGCCGTTTGTGTACCATCTGTGGCAGTTGGATTTAAAGCTTTAATAAAACCATCTTTAGTATCATAACCAACTACTGTTCCCAGCTTTAGATTTTGTCCCTTGGCTACTGTTATCTGATCTCTTGAATATAAGTTGGACACTTCATATTTCAGAAGATCTCCTAAATTATTTCCTTCAGTTATACTTATCATGTCTTTTTCTCTCCTTTTTTTATTTTTTTACCGCCATATTTGTGGTTGTTATACACGGCGGTTATACACATACTTTAAATGTTTGATTGCCCACGACTTTTCGCTACCTGCATCATCAATTCTTCTCCTGAATTCTGTGGTATTGCACTTATTATCTCTGTCTTCTTCGTTCTCTCTGCAAGTAATTCCATTAAAACTTCCCTTGCTTGCTCAATACTTACGCCCTGCTCAATAAATTCTCCTATCTTTTCTGGCATCTTTGATATATTACATAATCTTATTATCTCTAAAATTTCTCTACGACAGTTCTCCTCAATAGTTGTCATACTAACACTCCTATGATTATTGATAAATTCAAAAAATGTTGTAACTCCATCTGCAAGACCTATTTCTACTGCTTTCTCGCCAAAATATAGACCTGCTTCTGTTGATCGAATCTTTTCAATTGAAAGACCTCTGTTCCTTGCTATTAGCTGCAAAAACATTTCATATAGTCTTCCTACTTCTTTTTGTAAGCTTTCTAAACTTTCAGACGTCATTGGCTCATGCGGATTTAAATCATTCTTCCGACTACCAGCAAAAATTGTGGTGTATTTTATTCCCTGTTTTTCGTCAAATCCACTTTGATCTATATGACTTGCTATTACTCCAACACTTCCTACTCCTGAAGTTCTACTCACAAATACCTTTTCAGCGCTAGAGGCTATAGCGTACGCAGCAGAATATGCATCATCATTTGCTATTGCAATAATTCTCTTTTTTACTCTTGATTCATAAATAAAATCAGCTAGGTCAAAGACACCGTTTACTTCTCCTCCTGGACTGTCTATGTCAAGTAGAATCGTCTCTATGCTTTTATCTTCTAAAGCACTCTCTATCTCTTCATGAATATTTTCATACGAAGTCATATCTAAAATATGATCAAAAGCTTCTGTTTTTTTTGTCAAAACTCCATAAATACGTATTATTGCTATTCCTTTTGGGTTTATATGAAAATGCTTTAAGTTCTTAAAGATAGGTTGTTTGCTGTTATATAATGATAGTAGTTCAAAGCTTCTTCTCTCTACCATTATTGGTTTATTTATCCACATCACCTTCCTCCCCTTATTGTATTTTATGGCACATTAACGTCACAATCGAAACAAAGTCCAAAAGAATTAGCACGCTTTTGATCTTCTGCTATTTCTTGGTCAATTTCTTCTACATCATAACCCATTTCTGAAACAACTTCTGAGCGACTCTTAAAGCCATTTCTTACCGCCATTTGCTGTGCTTGCTGATCTTTTAGCGGATCCACCCAATCAAATCCCTGTGGTATCCATTTTACTTCTTCTTTCGCTGCTTTTACTACTTTTTCATCTATACTCAGTTCTCCACAAAGCACTGCTAATTCTAGCCATCTACTCCATACTGGTCTGCAAAACTGAAATACCATAATGTTATGTTGCAGCATAGCGCATCGACGACGAAACTCTATCAGCCCTGCTCGAATGGATGAATAATTAACACCTGTTAAATCTCCTGTTAGCTGTTCATATGTTATCCCTGTACCAATCGCTATTGCCCTCAGTTGCTGTCTCATGAATGCTTCATAACTTCCTCCAACATCAGATGGCTCTGAAAATTTTATGTCCTCTCCTGGGTCTAAAAGCTGCATTGTTCCTGGCTCTAAACCTGATAGTGCTACTCCTTGCTCATTACTTTCACCTTCTCCCATGATATTTGCTTCTGGATCGAGTCTCGTAATAAATCCAGCAAACATTGCTGCAGTTTTCTTTCTCACCAGCTCTGCATCATCATATTGATCAAGCTCATAAAGCTTCAGCAGTATATTAGAAAGCCAAGGCTCCCCTCTGATTTGCCCAGGTCTTAATGGTCTATAAATATGTAAAACATCATTTGCTGGCACTCTCACTGATTCTCCAAATAAGCCTTCTCCTGGATGTTCTCTAAATAAGTAATATGCCTCTCTTTGTCCAAGCCTGTTAAACTCAATGCCGTTTCTTATTACATTACCATTGGCTAGTGTTTTATTGCTCTTATTGTCCAAATGCTCTGATTCTAGTACTTGCAGTTGTAATGGCACAGAAAATCCATCTTCCAGCTTTCTCGTTCTTAAACGTACAAAACATTCTCCTCCCTCTATCATACTTCTGCATACTAGAGCTTGTAATCCATAAAAATCACTCATTCCACAGCTATCTGCTTCATCTGTCCATTTTAGCCATAATTCTTGCACCTTCTTTCGAAATTCTCCATCTCTTGCTTTTGATTGCGGTTTTATTCCTGTTCCAATAGAGTTACTTACTATCGTATCAATTATATTTGCAGCGTAAGGATTTTTTCTTACCATATCCCGAGAGCGGCTACGTAAGTGCCCAAGGCTCTGAGAAAGTAAATTATTTATGCTTCCCGCTTCTCCTTGCCAATATATTACCCTTCTTCCTGAGCCTGACGCATCCCAGGCTGAACTTTTGATTTTTGGCTTACTAAATAGTTGTTTGAAATTTCTCAGCATCATACTAACCAAAATTCTCTTAATTCTTTCAAAGTTCCGTTAAATTTATTTCTGTCACATTTTCCGATTCCTTCTACTTCATGTGGCTCTGGACTTGTTTTACCGTCAGTATATTGCCATAAAATCCAATCATTCCAGCCTTTTGGTAATGTGAGCTCTTTTCTCCAGCTTGCTATCCATAATGGACATTTTGTCAAAGTTGGCGTGGCAAAATCCTTAAGAAAATAGCTACTGCCATAAATTAGGGGTAATCTTCCTGTTACTTCTTCAACTCTCTTTACAAATTCCTCAGCTTGCTTAACTGTAATATTTTTGCCACTTTTGTTTTCTTCAATATCCAGCGCAAGTATGGTATTTTTGCTTTCGCCTACCGTTTTTAGAAAATGATCAGCTTGATTTTTGCCGTTTCCTTCTGTGCCAAAATGATATGCTCCCCAGAGTAATCCTTCTTCTTCAGCTTTCTTTCTTCTCTTCGCATACTTTGAATCCACATATTTTAGTCCTTGTGTTGCCTTGTGAATTACTCCAACTATACCATTCTCTTTGTCTAGCTTAAAATTCACATTTTCTTGCCAATGTGACAAATCTATTATTCCATTTACTGAACTCTCTCTATTCTCCCATAGTTTTATGAAAGTTTTTAATTGCTCTAAAAATTCAGAATATTCCTCTTTTACAACTTTTCTCAGAAAATTTTCCCTCATATAACTCCTTTATTTGTTGCAAAAATAATCTTTCGTTTAGGCTTCATTCCAGCAATCTTTAGTTCACCTTTGATGCGTTGTCTGAGGCTGAGCAAATCATTTATCTGAACTTCAGCATATCTCACCACATGGTCACCATATGCAATTGATACTACTCTCTCTCCGCTTTGCAGTTTCTTTATCGCTTCTTCGACTTGAATTAAATAATCTTCGTTATACATTCTCCAACCACTTACTCTGTCTTACTTTTTTAGATTTTTTGCTTTCTGGTTTTTCACTTAAACTATTCCATTTACTCTCTGGCCAACGATCAATTCCTAAAGCAATAGATGCTGCTCTTGCGTAAATTCGGCAATCTAGTACTTCATTTCTTTCTCTTACCTTTTGCCACTCTTGTTTGGTGTATCCTTTTACTACCTTGCTGACTAATTGCTCTGCCGTTAGCTGCTTAAAATATTCAGGTGCATACTCAGGAAAATGACAGTATCCTGCTGGAGCTTCTTCACCGTCCTTTAAAACATTAAGTAATTGAAAAAGTTCTGACTTTAAAATCGATACTCCCACTGGCCAGAGCTTTATTCCTCTTTTTAGCTTTTGACCACCAACTGTTATATCAACTCTACTTGGACTGCTAAGTGGTACTAGTGCTTTATTTACACCTTTTACTGCCATTACTCTTCCAGAGCCTTGATGACCTCTTACCCAATTGTATACTTCTTGTGTCGCATACCCAGCATCAACCGCCATCATACTTATCATGTATTCAAGACCATTTTCACCGATAAAATGATGACTCAGAAGCTCAGAGAGTTTTCCCCATACTTCTCCACTTCCTGTATCTCCTTCAAATACTCGGTAGTCTATTGACCAACTTTCACGACTTTTTCCCCATGCTACAACTTCTACTTCTAAACGATCTTTTTGGACATCTACTCCTGCTGTGAGAACTACTTCACCTTTTGGTACTGTGCCAATCTGAAAAAATTCTCTTCTGTTAAATAATTGCTTCCAGTCTGGTACTTCTCCCTTATCTACCCAGGTTTCTCCAAGCGTTGTGTTGATCCAAACTTTCAGTAATTGTTCACTTTCCTTTGCATGCAGAAAATCCTCTACTGCTTGTTGCCAACTATACCACCCAACTGGGCTATAAAGACTTGAAAGGTGAAATCCTATTACTTTGCTATTGTGTACTTGATTTGTAGCTCTCCATTCTCCACGGTCTAGCATCTCTGTCTTTTGATGATTTTCTATTTTGCCGCTACATTCAGTACAGACATAATGTGCTGTTCTTGAGTCGTTGTTCTCCCATTTTATTTGTGACCATTTCAGAACTTGATAGTAATTACAATGTGGACATGGTACAAAAAAGTATCTCTTATCTGTTGCTTCAAATTCCTTCTCAATTCTCATGAATCGTTGGTGTTGATACTAAAAAAATCTTTCTCCGTGCAAATGTATTAGTTCGGGCTATGCTGAGTAAAACTGGATCTCCTTCTCCTCCTGAATCTCCTGGGTAGGCATCTATTTCATCAAGAAAGAGATATTTTACTGGCATAGATCTCAGTCCTACACTACTATTCGCTCCAGTTATTACTACTATTCCACCTGGAAACTCCTTACTTTGTACAGTATTCCCTGAATCTCTTGACCTTGGGTCTTTTACTTTACTTTTTAAACATGGTGTACTCTCTATTAACGGTGCAAATCTTCCCTTTGACCAACGTTTTCCCATTTCAACTGTTGGCTGTACTACCAGCATTGGACCAGGGGTTTGATCGATGATATAGCCTATCCAATTGTTACCAGCTTCTGTTCCCCCAATCTGCGCTCCTTTCATGAATACCACTTTTTCTACTGGCGAGGAGGGTGATAGAGAGTCCATGATTTCTTTAAGGTATGGCGTTCTCTCTGTTCTCCATTTACCTGGCTCTGATGCTGCAGTTGCTGCTAAAACTCGATACTCATTTGCCCACTCTGATACTTTAAGCTGGGGATCTGGCTTTAATCCTGAACAAAAACTGGCACTGTAGATCATTATGCTCCACTCAAACAACTGTTGTGTAAACTTTCTACTTCAACACTATCAATTTCTGATCTAACACTTTCTGTGCCTCTTTGCCCTTCTAATTCCATAAGCATCTTTTTCTGAAATTCCTTTTCTATATATCTTTTGCTCATCTCACTTATCATTATTGCTATAACAAGCGCAAATACCCCTGTTATTGTTGCAAAAATGATTGCACTACTTATTGTTGTTGTTATCAACCCTATATATACTGCTACTGCTATTGCGCTGACTGTAGTATAGATGCAGATAATATTATTATGTTTTTTCATCCTTTTATCTGCTATTTCTCTCTGTGCTATATATTTATTATGAAGGGTTGGAAAATTAATAACGGTATCTCTGCAGAGCAAAGACCCATTTTTTTCAGTAAACAAAACTTTAAGTAACTCTAAATTGTTTGATTTGATTGCTAAGTGCAAAACAGGTGTATAATTTGCTCCTTTTTTCAGCAATAACTTTACTACATGTAAATGCCCTTTTTCTGCAGCAAGGTAAACCGGCGGTAGATTTTTATTATTTGAAATATCAATATCAATTTCTTCTTTTAAGATAGACTCTACAAGCTCAATTTCTCCCGTTTGTACAGCTAAATGGAGTAGACTATTCTTTTCAGAACCGTATTTACTACTCATCAAAGCCTTCTTTATCTCAGGTTTAGCGTAATCAAATGGTGTCTTGCCGCTATCGTCTTTTACCAATGGATCTATATCTTCTCGCGTTAGTAAAACTTCTATTGTTTTAAGTCTTTCAGCGTAATGTAGTGGCGTTTTATTTTCGTAGTCTTGCAAATTGACTTGAGCATTAGGCTCCTTTATTAAGCATTTGAGAATATCAAGACATAAGTCTCTTTCATCGTAATTAGTATTACTTACGGCTATATGAACAGGTGACAATTTCATTGAGTTTTGCCCTATGCGCGCGCTATTTACATCTGCTCCAAGCTTTAGCAGTAACTTTACTATCTCCAATTTTTTGTTATTAACTGCATAGTGCATTGGTGTCTGATTCCGTGCATCAAAGACATCAATTTCAGCATTTCCTTCTTTCACTAAAATTTTGACAACATTTTCATGTCCTATTCCTGCTGCTAGATGTAATGGCGTATGATGCAAAGTATTTCGTGCATTAACGTCAATACCTTTTCCTATCAAATATCTAACTGCATTAACTTCACCTATCATTGCAGCCAAATGAAGTAAGCTATCTTGTTCTGATCCGTATTTGTTATTAATGAGCGCTTGTAATATTTCTGCTTTTTTCCCTTCTTTGGCGTAATCAAGAACCATCATTATCTTCTACAAAAGGATTGATATTCTTTTTTGTGAGTAGCAGATCTACCATGCTTAATTCGTCAAACTCTATAGCGCAATGTAGTGGTGTCTTTCCATTTAATCCTCTAACATTAACATCTAATCCAGGTTGATTGATGAGACACTTTATTAACTCTAAACTTAAGTTAGCAGACATTATTTAAAACTTAATATTAGATAATTCTTGTAATGAGTTTGTAATCTCTTCAGTTAGCGCCATATGAATCTTTTCAGTGTCACTCAGTGATGCAAGTAGTGCTGAAACTCTATTTGGAATATTAAGCAAATTATTACGGACAACTCTTGCTACGTTAAATGCATCGCGCTTTACTTCCTCTAATGCTACAAGTTCACCAATCTCAGCTTTTGCCTTTGCCTCCAATAATCTACCCCGCTCCATTTCATTTTTTATTCGCGTTTTTAGCAACATTGTAGAAAGGTTACTTGTATTTTCGTTTTCTGGATTTTTCCTCCTAAGTGGCTGACTTGGATCTCTTATTGCTGCCACCGCTTCATTTGCTTGTTCTCTATTGATCAAACCATCCTCCAACTTAACTATTCCTTTTTTTACTAAATAACAGACATATTGCTTTGATACTCCTATCTCTCTTGCCCATTCTGTTTGTGTAATTTTCACTTTTTTCCTACTGTTTTTCTTCTTGAATTTCTGCAAAAGTTTTACCAGTACCAGAAAGAATTGCCTCCCTACCTGTGTATATTTGCCAACGTTTTATGGTTACATCTACAAATTTTGAATCTAGCTCTATTGTTCTACAGATTCTTCCTGTTCTCTCACATGCAATCAGCGTACTTCCAGAACCGCTAAATGGATCAAGTACAACATCTCCTGGTCTACTACTATTAACTATTGCTCTCTCCATTAGCTCTACTGGCTTCATTGTTGGATGTAGTGTATTGTGCGTTGGCTTATCATAAAACCATAGATCACTTTGATTTCTACCGCCATACCACTCACGTTTATTGCCGCTTTTCCACCCATAGAGCATTGATTCGTATTGTCTTTGATAATCAGATCTTCCTAGTGTAAAATGATTCTTTGCCCAAATGATAAATGTTGACCATTTCCCTCCCGCTTCCTCAAATGCTTTTTGCAACGTTGAAAACTCTGATGATGATATGCAAATGTAAATTGCACCTTTCGTATATGCTAAAATATGGGAACAGATATCGTAGAGAAAAAGTTCGTACTTTTCACCTTGATTATCGTTTAATATTTTTTTCTCTTCTCTCTCCTGACTGCTACCGTAATCAACGTTATATGGAGGATCACATACGGTAATATCTGCCATTTTATTATCTAATACCGCTTTATATGATTCAACTAAAGAGCTATCACCACAATAGATTCGATGATCACCTAAAATCCATAGATCAGCTGGTTTTGTTATTTCTACCTTTTTGTCATCAACAACTAAGTCAGAAAGGTCTTCTTTTTCACCATCAAAATCATCGAGAAACCGTTGAACTTTTTCCAATTCAAATCCAGTCATTTTAAGATCAAATTGTAAATCTTCTAATTCTTGAATTTCCACCTTCAAAAGATCATCATCCCACTTTGCCCAATTAGCTGATTGATTGGCAAGTAACCGAAA
The DNA here is from genome assembly GCF_013096535.2 of Wolbachia endosymbiont of Diaphorina citri. Lineage (NCBI taxonomy): Bacteria > Pseudomonadati > Pseudomonadota > Alphaproteobacteria > Rickettsiales > Anaplasmataceae > Wolbachia > Wolbachia endosymbiont of Diaphorina citri. The sequence continues at coordinate 1,484,299 of NZ_CP051265.2, forward strand.
AGCTTTAGTTTGTGGTTCATTTAAATTATCACTTAAAACCACAGGAATACTTTCTATACCAAGTTTTCTTGCTGCTTTAAGTCTTAAATGACCATCAACCACAGTGCCATCGCTTTTTGCAACTATTGGTATACGAAAGCCAAATTCCCTGATTGAAGCACACATTCTATTTACTACGTCATCATTTTTACGTGGATTACGCTCATATTCGACCAGATTTTGAGTAGGATAGTAGTGGATTGCTAAATTCATATAATTGCTATACTAATTAAAAAGTTAATATTTAAAATATGTCTGACGCTAAAGAAGGCCTGGGGTCAGCATCACCAAACCCGCCAGTATGGACGAAAGGACCCACTTTTTATGGATTTTTCATCTTATTAATATCTTTACTAAAATCCATAACATAGAACATCAAAGCTAAAGCATCTGCTTGATTATCATCTTGAGGTGAAAAACTTTTTTCACGTATCGCTTCAATAACTTCACTTTTACTTGCATTGCCTTTACCTGCTATGAAGCGTTTGATAGTTTTAACATTAACACCTTTGTATGGCACATGATGTTCTTCACACCAAGCAGACAGCACTGCAAGAAACCCACCGTAGCAATGGGCTGCATCAGTTCCTAGATGTCTTCTCACTTCTTCAAAATACACTGCAGTGAACTCATGTTTCAAAGAATTAAGCCAATTACGAAAGTTTAAGAAGCACATTCCGCCTCCACTGAAACGACTACCATGAAAGCTTTTGCTTCCACTTTCAATTACTCCATCTGTAAGAATTGCCCAGCCCGTTTGTTTGCCGAGGTCCAGTGTTAGGATTGACATTTATTTGAAACTTTTGTGTTTGAAGCGCGTAGAGGTAAACTCACCTCATTGAAACAATGCCCTTCTATAATATATATACCGGATTTCTCACTACTTTTTCCGGGATTTTCTGAAAAAAAGTTAAAATAATTTTTAATCACAAAAAATGAAGAGACTGTAGAAAAAAAGGTTTTCATATTGCCTTTTCTGTTGTTTTTTTGGCATTTTGTAGTGATTTATGTTAGATTACTTGAGTTTATTTAGGCTAAAATATATATAATGTCTATTTACGGGAGAACATGGTGGGGTAAGAAATGGCTTCAATCTTTCAGTGAAGTTGATTACGATAACCGCCTTTCACGTGGTAGAACTTATGCTAATACTGGTCGAGCTTTTGGTATTCAAATCAACGGCAATACAATTACAGCCAAAGTTAGTGGTTCAAGACCTCATCCATATAAAGTTAAAATAACACTCAATGAATTAAATTCATCAGCTATCCGTTGTATTATTGAAAATTCTCCCTCTATATTACCTAAATTAATAAATAAACAATTACCAACACTTTTGTTTGATAAACTTAACGACTCAGGTATTAAATTATTTCCTTCGAATTGGGAAGAAATGAACGCAAGTTGCAATTGTCCTGATTGGGCTATGCCTTGTAAACATATTGCTGCTGTAATTTATCTTATTGCTGCAGAAATTGATAAAAACCCTTTCGTAATTTTCAATATTCATAATTGTGACTTGTTGTCGCTGATTGATGATTTTGGAAATGGAAAATTAGAAAACATTCAAAGTATTCTAAAAATTAATGATCTATTTAAATCGTCTTCTAAAGTTAAAGTATATGACCAAGTAAACTTAAATGATATTGATCTATCGACTATTCCTAACCTTGCTAGCTGTATCGAAAATATCTTGACGAATAATCCACTCTTTTTTGAAAAAAATTTTCACAGTATTCTGCAAACAGCTTACAAGCATTGGCAAAAATATCCTACGGGGAAATCAGATTATTCTTTCTACTCTTCCAAGAAAAAGCTATCGGAAGAAGAATTGTTTACTACCAAATGGGGAAGTATTGAACACTGGCAAACATTTCAATTATTTATCGATGACCAATACCAACTTATTCAAGTAAGCAATGGTATAGCTAATTCATTTGTGCTCAGCGAAAGTGTTTCGAGGAATATAGCACAATTTTTAAACGATATTCCTATTTCATTACTGCACAAGCTTAATCCTGAACTTCGTTTCATGCATATAATTTCACAGTTTGCACGTATGCTCATGGAAAAATCAGCGCTAGTACCACAAATACTACAAAATAAAAGAGAAGAATTTATAATTAGGTGGATCCCTGCGTTATTTAATGAATCAGTCAAAGAAATTCATAGAAAAATATCATCTATGTGTCCACCTCTACTAATTCAATATCAGAAAACTTCTATAGATCCTGAAGAACAGGTTAATATTGCAGTTTCTTTAATCCTTTTGGGATACATGGCAAATAATTTTCCTGCAGCACTTGATAAATATAGAGAAAAGAATACCTTTCCTTCATCAATGGACAAGTATAGAGACAAGCACATCTTTGCATTATTTTTTACTGGATCAGCATACAAGTTTAGTGAGTTTAGCAACAGAGAAATACCTCAATCAATTAATCTCTGGTTATCACGACTTTATTTAACAGATAAACCATACAAACTTTACTTAATGGTAAAAGATTATTATGAAAGATTTGAGCTTGATATACAGGTATCTTTAGATGATGGAAAATCGATAATAAAGCTGAAAAAAGCATTGTCTAACTGCAGCACAAAACTGAGCATTTTATCTGATATGGGAATGCTGTCCGAATACATACCTGAGCTAGAAAGATCGATTGACGACAGCAGTAGATTACTGTTTAGCTTAGATGATTTTGCACCATTGTTTTTAAATATCTTGCCGGTGTTAAAAGCAATTGGCGTTATAGTTATCTTACCAAAATCACTGGAAAAAATCCTAAAGCCAAAGTTGAGTCTTAATTTATCTGCTAAAGGCAAAATTGAAGAAGATCGGAAAAGTTTCTTAACGCTTGAGAAATTATTGAAGTTTGATTGGAAAATAGCGATAGGTGATAAAGAGATAAGCATTACAGAATTTAAAAAGCTACTGAAAGATTCTCGTGGACTTATAAAGATTATAGACCAATATGTGCTTTTGGATGATAAGGAGGTAGAAGCTCTACTGAAAAAATTTGATAAGTTACCTGAACACTTGAGTCAAGCAGAGCTGATGCAAGCTGCTTTAGGAGGTGAACTAGATGGAGCAAAGGTAGGACTTGATCAGCAGATTAAAAGCCTATTTGAAAAGCTTAACACTTATGTACCTGTTGATGTACCAAGTAACCTAACAGCACAGTTACGTCCATATCAAAAACGTGGATTTAGTTGGCTTGTGCAGAACATAGAGACGGGATTTGGTAGTATAATTGCTGATGACATGGGTCTTGGCAAAACACTACAAGTTATTGCAGCCATTTTATACTGTAAGAATGCAGGATTTTTAGATGAAGATAAAGTCTTGATAGTAGCACCAACAAGCATATTAAGCAATTGGCAACGAGAGATGGAACGTTTTGCACCAGAATTAAAGCTTTTTATCTATCATGGACAAAATCGAGAATTGGCAAATGATTATGATGTAGCTCTCACATCCTATGGTCTTGCGCGTCGTGATAAAAAAGAGCTTAACAGAGTAGGATGGTTTTTGCTCGTGATTGATGAAGCCCAAAATATAAAGAATCCCCACAGTGAACAGAGTAAAGCTATAAAAGCTATTGCAGCAAAAAATAAAATAGCAATGAGTGGTACACCTGTTGAAAATAGGCTACTAGAGTATTGGAGTATTTTTGATTTTACTAATAAATATTACCTTGGTACTCCTAAGGAATTTAAAACTCATTTTGCAACACCAATTGAAAAAGCGAGAGACAAAGTTTGTCTAGAAAGGTTCATGAAAGTTACTCATCCCTTTATGCTACGTAGGGTAAAAAGTGATAAAAGCATTATAGAGGATCTACCAGATAAAATTGAAAATAATCGTTATTGTTCTCTAACTCCAGAGCAAACAGCACTTTATCAAGAAGTAGTTAACACAACTATGAAAAAGATAGAAAGGAGTGAAGGAATTGAACGTAAGGGTCTAATTCTTAAGCTTATCAATGCTTTAAAGCAAGTTTGTAACCATCCATCGCATTTTGGCAAGAAAAAGCGTGCAAGTATTGAACAGTCAGGAAAGATGCAGATGCTAGAAGAGATATTGATAGGAATTAGTGAGCTTGCAGAAAAATCATTGATATTTACTCAATACACTGAAATGGGTGAGATTATAGCTAGGCTACTTGAAGAAAAGTTTGAATCAAAAGTGCCATTTTTGCATGGAAGTTTATCCCGTAAAGCACGAGACAAAATGGTTAATGATTTTGAAAACTCATTTCGATCAAATATTCTCATAGTATCTTTAAAAGCTGGTGGAACAGGGCTTAATTTAACAGCAGCAAACCATGTAATACATTACGATTTATGGTGGAATCCAGCAGTGGAAGCACAAGCAACAGATAGAGCGTACCGTATTGGACAAGAACGTAATGTTATGGTGTACAGGCTACTTTCAACAGGTACTTTTGAAGAGCGTATTGATGAGATGATTCAAAGCAAGAAAGAGTTAGCAAACTTAACTATAAGTAGCGGTGAAAGTTGGATTACAGAATTTAGCAATAATCAATTGAAAGATTTGATCAATATAAGAAATGCTGTATAAAAAACAAGTTCAGCTATCCACTTCTTATCTTAAAAATGTAAAAAAACAACATTTGGCCTGCTAACACATATCTTATCGCATTCGGACTATTATAAGAAAGGCTATACAGAGTATGAATCTGATTTTGATGAATTAATTAAAGCAGGTGAGAAAATAACTACAACAAAGACCAGCTTGTAGTTGAGTTATCTGTGTTTGACATCTTGTCTACCACCTTTTGTTTTAATTTCAAGGGGGGTGACCCACCCTTTAGAAAGCCCTATCTGCCAATAAATAGTGAAAACATAAATCTTTGTCTCCATTGTACGCGATGAAATTGGAGACGTAAATAAATAAATTTAGATCTTTATCTCCATTTTAAGCAGTTTACGAGCTCCATAGCTTATGTTTATGGCAAAACTTTTTTTCTTTAACTTCACCTACAATTTATTTATAGAGATTATCTAAAATAACCAGCTTTTATTGCACCGATTTAAAAGATCGTCCACTTTTTTTGAAAAAATATTTTACAATAAATAAAAAACATGATAGAATAAAATGAGGTTTTTTGTAGTAAGTAAAAGTTTAAGGTAAAAGATAATTTACAAATGCCTCATAATCGAGTTTTGAGCTACCTTACATGAGTAACTTAGGTTCTGGTTGTACAATTGTACCCTGAAGTCGTAGAATCTTTTTAAAACGCTATTATCAGCTATCTTGTCTTTTGTAAGCATTTATCTTTTTTAGGTTATCCAAAATGCAATAGTAGATTTTTCATATTTTTGTCTCTGTGTTGTATTTTTATTTAGGGCGATCTGATTCATTAAGTTTTTTGAAAATGGAAAAGTAACATCTTATAGGTATTAAATGGATAAAAATGCAGAATTTCAATGGTTTAAGTGTATTATATTTCTATTTCTTTATTTTGAAATTTTGCTGGAAAACTCAGAACGGCTTTTTACTCCTTAAAACCTTACTTTGAAGAATAGGCCACAGTAGTAGATTAGGCATTTACCATAAAAATGTTACCTTTAGCTATTTTTAAAGGCTATTAAAGTTTAGTGATACCTTTAATTATCTTACAATAACTCGGTTTATGTCTACTAATATCATGAAATGCAGCTGGTCCACCTGTATGCATAAGTAGTTAGAGTAGGTTATAGGTGGCTTTAAAAAACCGGTTAGTTGCCACTTGAGTTTATTTTTTAAATGACTTTTATATTTCGGTTAAAAATTTAAATGGACGGTATATTAGCCTTTTTGAAAACCATTTCAGTTGAGCACCGCGGAACTTCTCTTAAGGTTTATATTATAATAAACTTATTACAGTTCATGTTTTTTTGCTTAACTTGTTATTTAAAAATTAAAAAAGTAATAAATTAAACACTTAAGCGCGTTAATAATATTTAGGTAGGTATTATGAAAGGTACATATCCTATATGTTCTATTATTATATATTATTATTTATTATATATATAATATATAAGGTTTTACCTGAAACTGGGCTACACTCAAAAACCCTCTATAATCCTAGCTTTTAAAGCAATTAAGAAGTTTTTTTGAATTTCAAACTTAAATTACTCTTAACCCTTTAATATAGCCGGGTTTTTTCCTTTTAGGAGATTTCATTTTCCAATCTAAAATGGCTTAAACTGCCAAAAATCTATGTAATCTCGAATCTAAAGTACTTAATTCACAAGTAATTATTATGAATACCTTTACCAATATAGCGTTTTGTGGCTACTTCTTATAGACTCTCCCCTGAGTATATTGTAAACACGTTAAGCTCTATTAAAGTTTAATAGAAAAATCGTAATGAAAAAAATTTTAGAGCAAATCATATTTCAGACTGCATTTCTAGTATATATCTGTTATGGAGGAGAAAAAAGGATGGCTTATTTGGTTATTCTCATAAGCAAAGTATAGTATATTTTGCAACATAATGCAGATGCAACTTATAGGCGGCCTTTTTGTTTAAAGTTAAAATGAAATTAAATTTTGTAATTTTTTTGAGGAGTGTAAGTTGAGAGCAGAGTTAAATTTTCAATACCACCATTTACCTCTACAGAAGAGAACTTTTTTAGTGTTGCCTATATATTTTTGTAGTTTTTCGGACGAATTTGAAATTGAACGTATATATATACTACAGGGGCATATGAAAGATAAGAGAACGGAGTTGTGCAAAATTCTTAAAAAAAAGTGAACAGTTTTTGTAATTTTGTTGAACTTACTATAGTAAGACCTAGCAAACCTAGTCTTCTGAATTGCAAATATTTGGAGTAAATATGGACAGTGTCAACTTACGCTTGAAAAAAAATTTCTCTACCCTTCCGGAAAAACATGTGAGAAATCCGGTATTACTATAGTAAAAGGTACAGAGACATCTCTCTACCTATTTATGACTGTATTTTAAATTACCAGCCTTTAAGAACATCATCGTTAGCAGAAAAAAAGACATTTTGTCAACAAACATAGCTTATTTTAACAGGAGAAAACAATATGCATGACAAGCAAGCTTTATTTGAAAGAGCAGCAGAAGTAAAAGCAGAACTACTCTCAAGAATAGAATCATCTTTATCCTACTTATTACCAAATGGTACTTTCCACGGTGGTAAGTTCTATGTTGGTAATATTAGAGGAGATAAAGGGAAAAGTTTAGTAGTAGAAACAAGAGGAGAAAGAGCCGGATTATGGCACGATTTTGCTACTGGTGAAGGCGGAGATATACTTAATCTCTGGTGGGATGTTACTAGTCAGACTAAGTTTCTTGATACCATAGAAGATATAGAAAAATGGCTTGGTCACTCAACAAACCATAAAGAAGAATTTTCAGAACGTTTAATAGCATGTTGGGACTATCATGATGAAAATAATCAAGTAATAGCTAAAATTTACCGTTATGATAGCACTTCAGGGAAAAAACGATATAGCTGTTTTGATGTAAAAAACTCAAGTAGTACTGCTCCAGATCCAAGGCCTTTGTACAATGTTCCAGATATAATTAAATCCGATAAAATTGTTTTTGTTGAAGGTGAAAAGTGTGCTGAAGCTTTAATAAGCAATGATATAACAGCCACAACAATGATGTTTGGAGCAAATTCACCTGTGGATAAAACAGATTGGGCTCCGCTAAAAGGTAAACACATAACCATATGGCCAGACAACGATAGTTCAGGTCAGAAATATGCTGAAAATGTTGCAAAGAAGCTTTTAGATATAGGCGTTGCATCGCTTTCTATTCTTAAAATTCCACAAGATAAACCAAAAGCTTGGGATGCTGCTGATTGTATTAAAGAAGGAGTAGACGTCGAAAGATTTTTAACCTCAACTGTTTCTCTCCCATATACAAAAAACGTTACTTAATTTCCTGTATTGCAGTACCTAAATGACAAATCACCAATGCCAGAAGACATAATTGCTCCTAGAGTTTTAACTCCTAGTGGTCTTTTAGTTTTTGCTGGCGCGCCTAAAGTGGGAAAAAGTGACTTTCTTATTTCTTGGCTTTTTCATATGGCATCTGGAATTCCATTTTTTGATATGGTGCCAAAAAGGCCCTTAAGAATCTTCTACCTTCAGACTGAAATCGGTTACCACTATATGCGTGAACGGCTGCAACAGATGAAACTTAGTGAAGAGCTTATTAAACTTGCTGCAAACAATTTAGTTATTACACCACAGACTAAGCTGCTTTTAAATGAAAATGGCATTAAAGATATCGTAACTGAAGCAGAAAGAAACTTTGACCTAAACACCATTGATATCATAGCGGTAGATCCATTGCGTAACGTTTTTGATGCTGATGAATACGGTAACGAAAATGATAATAATGCCATGATTTTCTTTCTCCAGGAGAGAGTTGAAAAACTTCGTTCTCTAATCAATCCAGATGCTGGAGTTATTCTTGTGCACCATACAAAGAAAATGCAAAAGAAACTATTAGAAGAAGATCCATTTCAAAGTTTTAGTGGCGCTAGCAGCTTACGAGGATTCTATACCACTGGAATGATCATGTTTAGGCCTGATGAGAAGAACAGCTATCGTCAACTGATGTTTGAGTTGCGTAATGGAAATTCTGTTATGCCAAAATTTGTTGATAAAGTTAATGGTCATTGGTACGAAGTTGACGCTGAGTCACAAAGGTTAATAAATAAAGACTATGGTGAAAAACTAGATGCCGAACGTTCTCGTAGATATGACATCATCTTGGACTTAATATTTGCAGAAGGACGTAAGGGTCATGCTTATACAATTAATCAGTTTTGTCAGGTATTTGAAAATAAAGAAGGTCTTGGCAGTACACATTCTATTCGTGATCGTCTCGATGTTCTTGCTACCAAAGGCTACGTTAAATTCAACAAAGAAGGCAAAAACGCTGCAAGAAACAAATACGGAGTACTTTGTGTTGAAGGTATGGAATTTGGGCAAAAAATATTTAATCCAGAGAAAAACAAAAAGGTTACAGTCTATCACAGGTTACTACCCACACACTACAAGTCACCACACTATGGCAGCGTAATTCCTGTAGAAAATCCAAATACTTGGGTTTATCACAATTAACACTTTAATCATTTCTTAATTAGAGGGGGAAAATATGCGTGCGCCAAGCAAAGTGCGTAAAGTCCAGTTGGTGAAAATCCAACCCAGGCAAAGCCTAGCCAGCAGGCTGGAACAAACCACTATGCTGCGTAAGGTAACGAGCGTAGTAAAGCTAGTGGAATGGACAACACAGGGTACAACGAAAGTGAAGGTATTGAGTCCCGAAATTCTCGATGTCATAGAGGTCGACACTTTTCATATAGTGGAAGACAGCAAGAAGGGTAACGATAAGGCAAGTTATCACTCACTCTATCGGGATCTGAGGCCGTATCACGTGTTGAGATGGAGTTTACGTAAACTTGGGAGATCCTTTGTATTCCTATTAAGGTACGTTGGAACAAGTCAACAAAGGCGAGTACTGACGGAAGATACAAAGGAAGTCGGACTGACCTTACCCAGAAAAAGTAGACAGGTAGTTAAGACGTTTTTTTCATGAAAATGATGAATCAAATTTTTCAGGAATGCAATAGTTAATAGTAGAATGTCTACGTTGTTTGTTATAAAAAATTTCTATGTATTCAAATATTGCGGTTCTAGCTTGTTGTGCGGAGTGTTGTGAGGTATCAATGAGTAATTCCCTCTTTAGTGAACTAAAAAAGCTCTCCGAAACAGCATTATCGTAACAACAACCTTTGTGACTCATGCTAGAAATAATACTTTTTGTATTCAGTAAAAATTGATAATTTTTAGAGGTGTACTGTGATCCTTGATCGCTATGAAATACTAGATTTTTAACGGGTTTGCGCCTATCAACAGCCATCAATAAAGCATCTATAACTAATTGCTTATTTATTGAATTACTCATTGACCAACCAACTACCATGCGTGAATATAAATCTATTATTGCTGCCAAATATAGCCATCCTTCGTTGGTGTTTATGTATGTAATATCAGTTACCCATATCTTGTTTGGCTGATCAGTGGTGAAATTCTGATCCAATATGTTAGGAGTTATAACTCTATTGTCTGTTTGAAGTTTCTTAGTCTTAAACCTTCGTCTAAGTTGGGCTTGAATGCCATTTTCCTGCATAACATTTTGCACTGTTTTGATGTTATAATTTTTACCTAAAACCTTTAATTCAGCGTGGATTTTGGGAGCTCCGTATCTGCATTGTGACGCTTGATATATCTTTTGAATATCTTTTATGAGCTCTTCTCTTGTTGATTTTTTATTACTTTTTTCCTTAGAACCTGTACGTGATCTCAAAAAAGGGATAGAATGAGAGGATAAAGTATATAAAGTAGGATATGCGAAATTTATATCCAAGTGATATAAGTCGAGAAAAGTTTGAGATTATTGTAGCAGATCTGGAGTCTTGCAGGAAGAGAACAAAGCCAAGAACACTTGATTTATATGATGTATTTTGTGGAGTATTATACGTCTTAAAAAGTGGCTGCCAGTGGAGAATGTTACCAAAAGAGTTTCCAAAATGGCGGAATTGTTACGACTATTTTAAGAAGTGGAGTGAAAAAGCAGATGCAAATAAAGAAAGTGTTCTGGAGCTGGTATTAAAAAAAAATAGTTGGCGTGGTCCGACAAAACAATGGTCGGAAAGAAAAAACCAGCTTCTGCATAATTGATGCACAAAGTGTAAAAAATGCAGATACTGCTGAAGAAAAAGGCTATGATGCAGGCAAAAAGGTTTCAGGAATAAAACGCCATATTGCGGTAGATACGCAAGGTTTACCCCACGCAATTTATATAACAACGGCAGAAATAACTGATCGTAGTAGCGCTGTGAGAATGGTTAAAAATGCTAAAGAAAACCTATCTGAAGTTAAAAATATACTAGTTGATGCTGGCTACACAGGAGAAAATTTTGCAACACAAATAAAAGCAACTATTGGCGCTACCGTTGAAGTAATAAAGCGAAACGAATTACACACCTTTGTCGTATTGCCGAAAAGATGGGTTGTTGAGAGATCTTTTGCTTGGTTGCAAAAATATAGGCGATTGTGGAAAAATTGCGAGCGGAAACTCAACACTAGCCTGCAAATGGTCGTTCTTGCTTTCGCTGCTTTGCTTCTGAAAAGATTATGAACAGGCTCTTACGCATTGCTTCTGAAAATTGTAACCTAGATGTAGTAAAGTTTTCAGTAAAGAACCTATTGAGCATTAACACACAAATTCCTAGATTAACAGCGCTACATTGTGCAGCAGAGGGAAAGTGTCTAAAATTAGTAAAATTTCTAGTGAATGAAGGAGTTAATATAAATGATACAGGTAGATATAAAGGATGGACAGTATTACATTCTGCCGCATACGGAGGCAATTTAGAGATAGTTAAGTTCTTATTAGAAAGAGGTGCTAATCCTAATACTAGAGATACAGATGGAAAAAATCCTCGAGATGTAGCTGTAATAGAATCAAGGCGCAACAAAGACAAGCCCTACGATCAAATAATAAAGCTACTTGCAGAAGCAGAGGATCGATACGAATCAACAAAAAGTAATCACTAAAGCTGTAAGTTTTCTATAATCTATATATAAACTTCTCAAGCTATCCATAATAGATTAATACCTTCACATGAAAAAGCAAAAAATCCCAATTACGGTAATTATTACCATATTAATCCAAACAGTAGCATTGATATGGTGGTTATCCAAGTTAGACTCAAGGGTACAATTTCACGATAAACTGATTGAATATGGTTTAATGGAAAAAGTGTTAGTACTTGAGGAAAGGGTAAAAAATCTTTCTGAGGAATTGGATGAGTTTAAATTGCAGGTTTTAAGCGGAAAAATTAAATCTTAATATCCTTACCTAAATTCATAATGATTAAATATATTTTATCCGTTGACGGAGGAGGCATAAGGGGCATAATACCAGCCATAATATTAGCAGAAATAGAAAAAAGAACAAGAAGAACTATAGCTGAAATCTTTCACTTAATGGCAGGAACCTCAACCGGTGGAATTGTTATAGCAGGATTATGTAAAAAAGATAAACAAGGAAATCCTCAATATTCAGCCAATGATTTAGTCGAGCTTTACCAAAAATACGGGTCATATATTTTTAAGTCTTCATTCTTCCGGCGATCAATATTATCTTGGTTTAACTGTGCACAATACCCACATAAAAATATTGAATTTGTATTGGACAAATATTTTGGTGATGATACTCTACAAAACACTTTAAATAATGTACTGCTTACCAGTTACGACATTCAGAATAATTGCCCATTTTTCTTCAAAAGCTGGAAAGAAGGTAATATTAAGCTGAAAGATGCACTCAGAGCTGCAACGGCTGCACCTACTTACTTTGCACCTAAATATCTTAAAATCAACCACAAGGAAATGGTATTAGTGGATGGCGGGGTATTTGCAAATAATCCAGCGGCTTGTGCATATGCAAGTGGTAAGAGGTTATTTCCAAATGATGATATTCTACTGTTATCGATAGGTACTGGAAGAACAGATAGAAGCATAGAGTATGCCAATTCAAAGAGATTTGGAAAAATAGGATGGATAAAACCTTTGTTAAATGTGATGTTTGCCTCTGGATTGGACTGCGTAAATTATCAGATGAATCAAGTAATAGGCAATAGATACGTAAGAATACAATCGCAATTGAAGCTAGCGTCGGCTGACATGGATAACATTACATCAAAAAATATCAAATCTCTTCAACAAGAGGCAAAGGCAATGATAGAGGACAATCAGAAAGTGATAGAAAAATTTTGTGAAATTGTATCTTAATTTACATCAAGTAAAATCTAAAGCTTTAGTTGAACCAGAAAAGTAAAATAAGCAAATTTGCCTTGTTGAGAAATCTTATTATCTTTGTGTACTACTTTCTTTTTCACTACTAAAAAATCCACATAAATGGTTAAAAACCTTTTCAATAAAAAGCTCGCTTTCCTTTCCTGTAAAAGCTTCTTTTATTTCATGCAAACTACTTGTTACCTTATTGCTATTTTTTATGACTGAGTAGCTTTCAATAGCTTGGCAAGCAGACAAAATAGTTATTGCCCCTATTATAGTTGAAACAATTATGGCAATTAAAGGCGCTATTGTTGTAAGTACTGCTGCAATTAATGAGATGCCAACACAAAACGCAATAGCTGAAATGCAAAATGCTACTGTATGTTTCCTTTCATGACTAACCATACATACCTTCTTAATAAATCTGTTAAAAGGATAACTTATTTTTTTAGTACCTTCAATATTTTTAGAAAAATTGGCATACTCAAGATAATCATTTGTGATACCAATGAATTACATTAAGCAAATTTCTAGTACCTAATTTAGTTAATTCACTTCAATCTATTTGAACATTATATATTAAACACAGAAGCACAAGAATTTCATTCAGTAATTTAGATATATTAAATATACAATTATTTTTATTGATATTTTAATGTATTATTTATGAGTAAGTAAACTACTGAAATCTTTTTTACTTATATCTTAATATAATATTTCTTAGTACCGTCTTTAACACAATTCAATTTTCACACTCATCAGCAGTTAGGCCACTTGCTCGCACAATAATATCAATAGCAACACCTTCCTTAACTAGATCTTTTGCAATCTTGATTTTCTCTGCTTTTTTAACCTTTTCTTTACCAGTTTGCATTCCTTCAGATAAAGATCTAGCTACCGTATCCAGTAATTCTTGATCCTCAATTTTTTCGCATTTACCTATAAACCTAAAAACTGGCTCATTTTCATATTCTGTTAGTCCAAGAGCTTTAATGTTAACTGATAATGTCTTTGCTATCTCATATAATATTTCAATTGGAATGTCTGTATATCCTCGTTCATAGTCGTGTATTTCTTTAGGTGTTGAACCGATTTTATTTGCCAAGTCCTCCTGAGTGTATTCCCGTATTAATCTCTGCTCTTTTATCCTTTTTCCCACTTTGTAGAGTATAGAATCAGTACAAATTTCTTTCTCTATATCATCATATTCGTAAGTAGATAAGCGAGTCACTTGGGAAATAATATCAACTGAAACTCCTTCTTTAACTAGATTCTTTGCTACTTCTATTTTCGCTTCTTCTTGGCTAATTTTCTCGCTAATATATACAAACCTTACTAATGGATACAGCTTCTTGCGTAATTCCTGATCCTTAATTTCTCTATGTATTTTTGTTAGATAGACTATTTCTTTATCCTCATCTTCATACCAACTGTTTTCTCTTAGTACTGTTGGTTCTGGAAGTAGATCTATAACATTAACTGACAATGCTCCTGCTATTATATACGATTCTTTGATTGTAATAGCCTTGCACCCTAGTTCAAAGTTATGTATTTCCTTATGTGTTAAACCAATTTTGCTTGCTAATTTTGCCTGAGTATACCCTTGTACTATCCTACAACCTTCTATTTTTTTCCCCAGCTCGTAGCTTGCTGAGCCAATATGCTCTGAATTATCATAGATAAATCCTCTAAAAGCTGTTTTTCCTACAGAAGCAAACATATATTCTATCACAAAAAAATCCACTATTGGCTAAGTTTTTATGAAATCACAAAAATTTCTCAATCATATAATTTGATAAGCCTGTCGTTTGCAAGATAATATCAACAGAAATTCCTTCTTTCACTAAATTCCTTGCAACTTCAATCTTCTTTTCCTCTCTGACCTTTTCTCTACAAACATGTATACCTTTAAATAAAGACTTGATTAGCATATCGCGTAATTCTCGACTCTCAATCTTTTTGTATTCTTCTATCAAATTTGATAGCTTTTCTTCCACTTCTTCATCTGATTCGGGAAGTAGATCTATGATACTGATTGATAATACCTTTGCTATTTCATCTAACATTTCAAGTGAAACAGCAGCTCTCCCTTGTTCATACTCGTATATTCCTTGATTTGTTATGCCAACTTTATTCGCTAAATCTTTTTGTGTATATCCTCGTATCAATCTCCACTCTTTTATCCTTTGCCCTACTTTGTATGGAACCGAAATTTTGTTCTCCTCATACTCACCAATAGATAGGTTAGTTGTTCGAGAGATAACATGAGCAGAAACTCCTACTTTCATCAAACCCCTTGCTACTTCTATTTTTACCGCTTTTCTGCTTCTTTCCTCGCTCAAACGAATAAATTTGGTTAATAAATAAAATACCTCGCTTAATTCTTCATCCTTATACCCCTTTACTAAATTTAATATTTCTTCATCTTCAAAATATCTTTTTTCATTTGGTAGTGTCTCTCCACAAACTAGACCTTTAACATTCACTGATAATGCTTCTGCTATGGCATATAACTTCTTAATTGGAATTTTACGACTCCCTTTTTCATATTGCAGTATTGCCCAGTACTTTACACCAACCTTCTCCGCTAAATCCTTTTGAGTATACCCTCTCTCTAACCTCCAACTTTTCACTTTTTCCCCTACTTCACAGTCTAGACTTTTTTCCACGAAAACAACCATGCGTATAATATTTTCTACTATAGCTCAGATATAACGGTAGAAAAAACCTCTGGAACCTTAAAGTTTGCTGTAGACGCATTAAAGTTCCCTAAAGGTTTCTTTACTACCTCCACATACCCTATTTACCCATGAAGACAATACTTCATCATTGCTAATATCTTTTATAGCATACTTTTCATTCCATATGCCACATCTAGTGAAATTACCTCTTTCTACCACTTCCTTAAGCTTCACTCCCCCAAAGAGGCAATTTTTTCCAATTTCTTCGCATCTTTTTTGTAACTCAGCCCACATTTCCTTGTTTTCTACTCTGACTTGTACTTGATCATATTTTTTTACATCGTGGTACAATATAATATTTAGCTTACCAATGCTTGTAGGAAACTCTAATATAATAGAGCTTCCATCTGACATATCGATATAGTTTCTTATACCTCCCTTCTCACTTTTAACCTCAACTGCATCATTGCCAATTTTTAAAATATTACTTCCTAACTCTCTCAGTATTTTGGCAACCTCTACTTTACTTCTAAGAAACTTCCCATTAGTTATTCCTGTTGAACTAAGATATAACCGAACTCCTGTGCCTTTTTGATTAAATTTTTTACAACTTTCTCTTTGTAACGTGTTTCATAATAATCTATTCCTCTTTCTACATATTCTTGTCCATACTTCAACATACTATAAAAGATACATGCTAATTTCCTTGCCGTAGCAGTAATCGCTTTTGGTGCACCTAGTCGTTTTTTTAACCTTCTACAATATGCACCTATTCCGCTATTGCTTCTTGATACACAATGAGCAGCCATTCGAAATGCATTCGCGGCACGATTAATGACTTTACGTGTTCTTGTGCTAAACACTTTTTCCCCTGTAATTTTATTAGCAGGGCTTAGCCCCAACCACGAAGTAAAATGCTTTTCTGATCGCCATTTATTATAGTTAACACCAACTTCCGAAATGATAGTTTGTACAGTTAGTATATCCAATCCAGGAATTTTGGTAAAATCTATACCAGTTACTCGATATAATTCTTCATGCAAAGCAAAGTTTGGTTTACTTTTTCTATACTTATTTTTCTCTTCACCTAACTTTTTACTTTCATCAGACTTTGTCTCAAATGTTTTATAATATTCTTCAATGCTCCTGTCACATTCTGCTACTTTTTCCTGATAAATATTATATAGCTCAAATTCTTGCTTTAATGTAAATAGGTGTTCTTTCCTATAGTTTCCTGCTAATGCTTTTGCAATAACAGATTTATCACTTTTTATTCGTCCATCTCTTAGTTCAGCCAATTTTTCAGGATTACTCTCACCATCTATTATTGCTTTAATAATTTGCATTCCAGTTACACCAGTTGTATCGCTTATAACTTTATGTAGTTGAATATTCATTTGTGTTAGCGCTTTTTGCATACGCAAAGTATGTGTAGAAGCATTTTCAATTAAATTTTTACGTTGCCGAACATAACTACGCAATACACACATTTGATCATCTGGCCTAAATGAACCTTGGAGTAACCCATAACTGTGTAGTTGTTGAATCCATTGACAATCTTGCACATCTGATTTTCTTCCAGGTACATTTTTAATATGTTTTGCGTTTACCAGTTTTACTTCAAATCCGTGTGATTCAAGTACTTGAAACAAAGGAATCCAGTACACTCCTGTTGACTCCATGGCTACTGTATTAACTTTACATTTTTTCAACCATTTTGCTATGTTGTAGAGATCTTCCGTAAAGCAGCTAAATTTTTGTATACGTTGTTCATCGCTTCCTTCGGGTACACATACATAATGTACAGCAGAACCAACATCGATTCCTGCTGCATTAGGATTCGTTATCTCTAATTTACTTTTGAACTTTGCCATTTTCAATCTCCATTATATAATAATCCATAGTTGAGAAGTGCTTAGCTTGGGACGGTTGAGTTATACATTCTTCTAATCGAGGTAGCCCAAAAGGCTCCATCAGTGGTTTGACCGTTCCTCCAAAGCCACGCTGTCCTACGGGCACTTAAGGCACCATTGCACAGTTCGGCTATAACTGCAAAAAGCTCTTCTCTACAAAATTATATATAAAATTTGCCGTACACTCAGCTAGGAAGTTTCTTTTTGGTTTGACAGGTTTTATCTGTCCGGCGCTTCTAAGAAACTTCCCATTAGTTATTCCTGTTGAACTAAGATATAACCGAACTCCTGTGCCTTTTTGATTAAATTTTTTACAACTTTCTCTTTGTAACGTGTTTCATAATAATCTATTCCTCTTTCTACATATTCTTGTCCATACTTCAACATACTATAAAAGATACATGCTAATTTCCTTGCCGTAGCAGTAATCGCTTTTGGTGCACCTAGTCGTTTTTTTAACCTTCTACAATATGCACCTATTCCGCTATTGCTTCTTGATACACAATGAGCAGCCATTCGAAATGCATTCGCGGCACGATTAATGACTTTACGTGTTCTTGTGCTAAACACTTTTTCCCCTGTAATTTTATTAGCAGGGCTTAGCCCCAACCACGAAGTAAAATGCTTTTCTGATCGCCATTTATTATAGTTAACACCAACTTCCGAAATGATAGTTTGTACAGTTAGTATATCCAATCCAGGAATTTTGGTAAAATCTATACCAGTTACTCGATATAATTCTTCATGCAAAGCAAAGTTTGGTTTACTTTTTCTATACTTATTTTTCTCTTCACCTAACTTTTTACTTTCATCAGACTTTGTCTCAAATGTTTTATAATATTCTTCAATGCTCCTGTCACATTCTGCTACTTTTTCCTGATAAATATTATATAGCTCAAATTCTTGCTTTAATGTAAATAGGTGTTCTTTCCTATAGTTTCCTGCTAATGCTTTTGCAATAACAGATTTATCACTTTTTATTCGTCCATCTCTTAGTTCAGCCAATTTTTCAGGATTACTCTCACCATCTATTATTGCTTTAATAATTTGCATTCCAGTTACACCAGTTGTATCGCTTATAACTTTATGTAGTTGAATATTCATTTGTGTTAGCGCTTTTTGCATACGCAAAGTATGTGTAGAAGCATTTTCAATTAAATTTTTACGTTGCCGAACATAACTACGCAATACACACATTTGATCATCTGGCCTAAATGAACCTTGGAGTAACCCATAACTGTGTAGTTGTTGAATCCATTGACAATCTTGCACATCTGATTTTCTTCCAGGTACATTTTTAATATGTTTTGCGTTTACCAGTTTTACTTCAAATCCGTGTGATTCAAGTACTTGAAACAAAGGAATCCAGTACACTCCTGTTGACTCCATGGCTACTGTATTAACTTTACATTTTTTCAACCATTTTGCTATGTTGTAGAGATCTTCCGTAAAGCAGCTAAATTTTTGTATACGTTGTTCATCGCTTCCTTCGGGTACACATACATAATGTACAGCAGAACCAACATCGATTCCTGCTGCATTAGGATTCGTTATCTCTAATTTACTTTTGAACTTTGCCATTTTCAATCTCCATTATATAATAATCCATAGTTGAGAAGTGCTTAGCTTGGGACGGTTGAGTTATACATTCTTCTAATCGAGGTAGCCCAAAAGGCTCCATCAGTGGTTTGACCGTTCCTCCAAAGCCACGCTGTCCTACGGGCACTTAAGGCACCATTGCACAGTTCGGCTATAACTGCAAAAAGCTCTTCTCTACAAAATTATATATAAAATTTGCCGTACACTCAGCTAGGAAGTTTCTTTTTGGTTTGACAGGTTTTATCTGTCCGGCGCTTCTAAGAAACTTCCCATTAGTTATTCCTGTTGAACTAAGATATAACCGAACTCCTGTGCCTTTTTGATTAAATTTTTTACAACTTTCTCTTTGTAACGTGTTTCATAATAATCTATTCCTCTTTCTACATATTCTTGTCCATACTTCAACATACTATAAAAGATACATGCTAATTTCCTTGCCGTAGCAGTAATCGCTTTTGGTGCACCTAGTCGTTTTTTTAACCTTCTACAATATGCACCTATTCCGCTATTGCTTCTTGATACACAATGAGCAGCCATTCGAAATGCATTCGCGGCACGATTAATGACTTTACGTGTTCTTGTGCTAAACACTTTTTCCCCTGTAATTTTATTAGCAGGGCTTAGCCCCAACCACGAAGTAAAATGCTTTTCTGATCGCCATTTATTATAGTTAACACCAACTTCCGAAATGATAGTTTGTACAGTTAGTATATCCAATCCAGGAATTTTGGTAAAATCTATACCAGTTACTCGATATAATTCTTCATGCAAAGCAAAGTTTGGTTTACTTTTTCTATACTTATTTTTCTCTTCACCTAACTTTTTACTTTCATCAGACTTTGTCTCAAATGTTTTATAATATTCTTCAATGCTCCTGTCACATTCTGCTACTTTTTCCTGATAAATATTATATAGCTCAAATTCTTGCTTTAATGTAAATAGGTGTTCTTTCCTATAGTTTCCTGCTAATGCTTTTGCAATAACAGATTTATCACTTTTTATTCGTCCATCTCTTAGTTCAGCCAATTTTTCAGGATTACTCTCACCATCTATTATTGCTTTAATAATTTGCATTCCAGTTACACCAGTTGTATCGCTTATAACTTTATGTAGTTGAATATTCATTTGTGTTAGCGCTTTTTGCATACGCAAAGTATGTGTAGAAGCATTTTCAATTAAATTTTTACGTTGCCGAACATAACTACGCAATACACACATTTGATCATCTGGCCTAAATGAACCTTGGAGTAACCCATAACTGTGTAGTTGTTGAATCCATTGACAATCTTGCACATCTGATTTTCTTCCAGGTACATTTTTAATATGTTTTGCGTTTACCAGTTTTACTTCAAATCCGTGTGATTCAAGTACTTGAAACAAAGGAATCCAGTACACTCCTGTTGACTCCATGGCTACTGTATTAACTTTACATTTTTTCAACCATTTTGCTATGTTGTAGAGATCTTCCGTAAAGCAGCTAAATTTTTGTATACGTTGTTCATCGCTTCCTTCGGGTACACATACATAATGTACAGCCGAGCCAACATCGATTCCTGCTGCATTAGGATTCGTTATCTCTAATTTACTTTTGACCTTTGCCATTTTCAATCTCCATTATATAATAATCCATAGTTGAGAAGTGCTTAGCTTGGGACGGTTGAGTTATACATTCTTCTAATCGAGGTAGCCCAAAAGGCTCCATCAGTGGTTTGACCGTTCCTCCAAAGCCACGCTGTCCTACGGGCACTTAAGGCACCATTGCACAGTTCGGCTATAACTGCAAAAAGCTCTTCTCTACAAAATTATATATAAAATTTGCCGTACACTCAGCTAGGAAGTTTCTTTTTGGTTTGACAGGTTTTATCTGTCCGGCGCTTCTAAGAAACTTCCCATTAGTTATTCCTGTTGAACTAAGATATAACCGAACTCCTGTGCCTTTTTGATTAAATTTTTTACAACTTTCTCTTTGTAACGTGTTTCATAATAATCTATTCCTCTTTCTACATATTCTTGTCCATACTTCAACATACTATAAAAGATACATGCTAATTTCCTTGCCGTAGCAGTAATCGCTTTTGGTGCACCTAGTCGTTTTTTTAACCTTCTACAATATGCACCTATTCCGCTATTGCTTCTTGATACACAATGAGCAGCCATTCGAAATGCATTCGCGGCACGATTAATGACTTTACGTGTTCTTGTGCTAAACACTTTTTCCCCTGTAATTTTATTAGCAGGGCTTAGCCCCAACCACGAAGTAAAATGCTTTTCTGATCGCCATTTATTATAGTTAACACCAACTTCCGAAATGATAGTTTGTACAGTTAGTATATCCAATCCAGGAATTTTGGTAAAATCTATACCAGTTACTCGATATAATTCTTCATGCAAAGCAAAGTTTGGTTTACTTTTTCTATACTTATTTTTCTCTTCACCTAACTTTTTACTTTCATCAGACTTTGTCTCAAATGTTTTATAATATTCTTCAATGCTCCTGTCACATTCTGCTACTTTTTCCTGATAAATATTATATAGCTCAAATTCTTGCTTTAATGTAAATAGGTGTTCTTTCCTATAGTTTCCTGCTAATGCTTTTGCAATAACAGATTTATCACTTTTTATTCGTCCATCTCTTAGTTCAGCCAATTTTTCAGGATTACTCTCACCATCTATTATTGCTTTAATAATTTGCATTCCAGTTACACCAGTTGTATCGCTTATAACTTTATGTAGTTGAATATTCATTTGTGTTAGCGCTTTTTGCATACGCAAAGTATGTGTAGAAGCATTTTCAATTAAATTTTTACGTTGCCGAACATAACTACGCAATACACACATTTGATCATCTGGCCTAAATGAACCTTGGAGTAACCCATAACTGTGTAGTTGTTGAATCCATTGACAATCTTGCACATCTGATTTTCTTCCAGGTACATTTTTAATATGTTTTGCGTTTACCAGTTTTACTTCAAATCCGTGTGATTCAAGTACTTGAAACAAAGGAATCCAGTACACTCCTGTTGACTCCATGGCTACTGTATTAACTTTACATTTTTTCAACCATTTTGCTATGTTGTAGAGATCTTCCGTAAAGCAGCTAAATTTTTGTATACGTTGTTCATCGCTTCCTTCGGGTACACATACATAATGTACAGCCGAGCCAACATCGATTCCTGCTGCATTAGGATTCGTTATCTCTAATTTACTTTTGACCTTTGCCATTTTTAATCTCCATTATATAATAATCCATAGTTGAGAAGTGCTTAGCTTGGGACGGTTGAGTTATACATTCTTCTAATCGAGGTAGCCCAAAAGGCTCCATCAGTGGTTTGACCGTTCCTCCAAAGCCACGCTGTCCTACGGGCACTTAAGGCACCATTGCACAGTTCGGCTATAACTGCAAAAAGCTCTTCTCTACAAAATTATATATAAAATTTGCCGTACACTCAGCTAGGAAGTTTCTTTTTGGTTTGACAGGTTTTATCTGTCCGGCGCTGTCCTCAGAAAATTCTATATATAATGTTGCATTGTCTATCTCGATATCTATTAATTCTCCTTCTTGAAGAGCACTTTCGCCAGCTTTCTCTAGTTCTTCTAGTCTCTCATCTATCTGTGGCTGAACTTCTGGCTGTAGCTCATTATAGATTTCACCTATCAATTTATTCTCCAATAAAGTATCATGAAACTCTGCACCGTTTAGCATTAGTTTACGTATTAGCTTTTTACGATCAGCCTTATCAAATTTATGAAAATGTGTACCCAATATTACATACTCAGCAAAGCTCCACTCCCCATCATTACATGCATTTAGCCTTCCTCCAGATGCTAATACTTGGTCTATGGCTTTATGCAATTCATTTACGCTTTTTGCCTCTACTACAGAACTCTTAAACCAGCTTAACTTTTCACTTTCGCTTGCACTTGGCTTTATTTTTTTCAAAGCTGAAGTAAATGGATTTAAATATTCTGCTTGATCGTTTAAAGGTTTTGTACCATATATATAATCAAGCCCTTTTCCATAGTTGATTTGAACGTCTCTATTAGAGGAGGGCACTTCTCCAGGTTTTTTAGCCTTATTAATTTTGCCTACAAAGGTGTTAGTACGACCAATTCCTATAATCGCATTTGATATTTCACCCTTTGATAATCTATCAAGATCAACATTTAATTCGTAAACACCTCCTTCTTGATCATCAAAAGGTACAATTATTTTATTAACCATATTAGCCTCCGCTATTAAATATACTTTACTAAGTCTACAACCGACTTTATTACTTTATTATTAATTCAATATATACTTTTTCATTAATTATAAACAAGAATTAATGTGCTTGCAAATACTTTCTTCATTCAACTAGTTAAATAACTCATGAAAATCTTCAAACATCTGCTTTATAACAGTCCTTGCTCTTTAAAGCTAAAATACCCAACACTCGTGATGATAATGTGATCCATTAACCTAATCCCTATAGTCTGACAAGCTTTAGCCAAGTCTTTAGTTACAGCTTCATCCTCATCAGATGGCTTTAACCTTCCTTCTGGGTGGTTATGCGATATTATTATTGACGTCGCTTTTCTTATTAATGCCTTTCTTGTTACTTCTCTTATGTAAAAAGGTACCTTATCCACTGTACCAGTGAACACTTCTTCCCCCTTTAAACGGCACTTTTGATCAAAATATATTATTTTCATCTTTTCCTCCTCTGAATAGCCAATACTCACCCTTAAATATTTTACTATGGTTTCCAAGTTATCCATTACAGGTCCTTTCTTTAACTCTTCTCTTGGTACTCTCTTTGCAGCTTCCTTTAGGCACAAAATTACTGCTACTGTAGAGTCAGTTATCCCTTCTATAGTTTTCAAGTCATCTATTTCCTGACCTAAAATTCCTCCTATTCCAAAATTATCCATTAGCTTTCTAGCAATAACTCGAGCTTCTTCCCTGTCATGCACTGCACTTAGAAACGTTTCTATTACTTCACGATCAAGTAAAGCTTTACCGTTGCTTTCTAATGCTCTGAATTCTATTTCTTCTCTACGATCTTTCTTATTGTTCATAAAAATTACCCTTCACTAATAACAAAATGTTTTTATATATTTACTACTGTTTTTTTGTCAGCATTGGCATAAGGCCATAGCTTTTGAGTGAAGTCAAATCAATTTTTCAATCTTTTTTACTTATTTTTTCATCAAAAAGTAAAGATGTTAATAGATACTGATTTTTTTATTTTAAATTTGTTGAATTTCGTCTAAAGAGATGCCTACTGTTTTTAAAATAATATTGATAGAAATTCCTTCCTTAACTAAATTCTTTGCAATTTTCATCTTTTCTACTTTCTTCACTTTCTCTTTACAAATTTGTATGCTTTCAAACAGAGATTTTATTAGTACATTACGTAGTTCTTGGCTTTTAATCTTTTTATATTCTTCTATTAACCTTGATAGTTCCACTTCACTATTTTCATTTTCTGCTGTTTCTGGAAGCAGATCCGTAATATTAATTAATAGTACCTTTGCTATTTCATCTAACATTTCAAGTGAAACACCAGCTCGTCCTTGTTCATATTCATATATTCTTTGATTTATTATGCCCACTTTACTTGCTAAATCTTCTTGTGTGTATCCTCTTCTCAACCTCCATTCTTTTATTCTTCGACCTACTTTATACGGAATAGAAATTTTTTTTTCATCATTATCATATTCACCAATAGATAAATTAGTTGTTCGAGAGATAACATGAGTAGAAACTCCTTCCTTAACTAAACCCTTTGCTACTTCTATTTTTACCGCCTTTCCACTTTCTTCCTCACTAATACGGATGAATTTAGTTAATAAATAAAACGTTTCGCGTAATTCTTGATCCTTAATCTCTCTATGTCTTCTTACTAGATTTAATACCTCTTCTCCCTCGTACTTTTCCTCATTTGATACTTCTTGTCCGCAAGTTAGATCTCTAGCAGTTGTTGATAATGCTTCTGCTAATTCATATAACTTCTTAATTGAAATTCTGCGTGTTCCTTTTTCATATTGCAGTATTACCTGATATGTTGTACCGATTTTTTTTGCTAATTCTTTTTGAGTATATCCCTTTGCTAACCTAAAACTTCTTACCTTCTCTCCTACTTTGTGATCTAAAGGATTAGTATAGCTAACGGTCATTCTTTTTCATAACTTACCATTTTAAAAGTTTTAGATAGAAATTTTGCTAGCATATGTTACCTTTGTTGAAAACTAGTATATTAAATGCCTATGCTATGACAAGCTAAGAAGTTCACACTTTAAATAGGTATCTTTGAGGCTGCTAAATCATAAATCCATTTGTTAGCATTTTAATATACCTTATAGAAGAGTTGATAAAAAGATCTACAAAAGGGCGTCTAAGGTGCAT
Source organism: Wolbachia endosymbiont of Diaphorina citri (assembly GCF_013096535.2). NCBI lineage: Bacteria > Pseudomonadati > Pseudomonadota > Alphaproteobacteria > Rickettsiales > Anaplasmataceae > Wolbachia > Wolbachia endosymbiont of Diaphorina citri. The sequence goes on from NZ_CP051265.2 coordinate 1,509,784, forward strand.
AGTAGCATTCTAAGGTTATCTATGAAAGTAATTTTTCCCAACTCTTGAAATTTTGCTAACTTTAATAGACTTTAGCACAAAAACGTTGAATATTTCTTCAGAATTGTGTATAATTATTAATGCTTTCTAGGTTAATTTATCATGGCTTTTTCTAAATTTCTTGATGCACGCAATGATTATGCCTTCAAAAGAATATTTGGCACCGAGAAGAATAAAGATATCCTCATTCATTTCTTGAACGATATTTTAGGCTTTACTGGCTTAGCTGCTATTCACGATGTTGAATTCTTAGCTACCATTTTAGACCCTGAAATTGCCGCTAAAAAGCAAAGTATTGTCGATGTTCTTTGTAAAGACTCTCAAGGTTCAAGATATATTATAGAAATGCAATTCACTAAGACCAAGGGCTTCGAAAAGCGTGCTCAATACTATGCTGCTAAAGCCTACTCAAGTCAAGCAGATCAAGGTGATAATTATCATAATCTCAAGGAAATTATCTTTATTGCTGTTGCTGATTGTATTATTTTTCCAGATAAGGCTGAGTACAAATCTAATCATGTCATTTTAGATCAAAATAGCTTTGAACATGACTTAAAGGATTTTTACTTCGTATTCATAGAACTACCAAAATTTACAAAGACAAAAGAAGACCAACTAGAAAATATAGTAGAAAAATGGTGTTACTTTTTTCGCTATGCAGCAGAAACAAACGAAGAGGACCTAGATAAAATAGTTGGTAGTGACGTAATAATAAAACGAGCTTATGAAGAGATGAATAAGTTTAATTGGTCAGAAGAAGAGTTACTAGCATATGAACAAATGAAAAAACGCATAATGGATGAGATTGCTGCTTTTGCTCAAAAATTTGATGAGGGTCTTAAAGTAGGTCAAGAAAAAGGTAGACAAGAAGGCATCCAAATCGGCCATCAAAAAGGTAGGGAAGAGGGAGAAAAAAAGACTAAAATAGCTGTGGCCAAAAACTCACTCAAGGCCGGTGTATCTATAGATGTTATCGCTCAAATTACCGGTCTCTCTCATTCTGAAATTTTACAACTCAGGGAAAAAACATAATATTCCTACTCATTCACTTCAATATTTATGAAAACCTTTCCTAAGTTAGACATACCACTTAATTAAGAGTCTAATGAACTGTCTAAAATGGCTATAAAGATTGCACAAAGAATTATATAAATTACTATCATAACGTTATCCAAACTTCTATATCAAAGCTACATACTGTAAGTTCAATATGGAAAACACATTGACCACTTAGCATTATTACCTGTAACGTCTACTTCATCCATTTTATTATTAAGACCATCAAACTTGCTACTGGTTTCCCTAATTATTTTGGCTACCTTTACTTTAAATTTTCCACTGCTTGGCATATTACCTCTTATATTATAACCTACCTATTGAGATTACCTCCAAGCTTGGTTACTCCTATCTCAGAAAGACAAGTTGATACTTTATCCTTTGGTAGAACATTTGTACAAAAGCACTTCTTGCACTTTTCTAAAACATTATCTAACCCAACATTACCACTAAATTCAACTCCTCTTTCAAGACTTGCTGTTATTTCTGGATATGCACCTTTAAGTTCAACACATATTCTAGCTTGTTCTTTTGAATCTAGGTTTCTTATTTTATCTTCTACAAATGAATTAAAGTTTTCAAGAGCAAATTCAACTGCAACTCTTCTACTTGGCACAACTTCTACTCCCTTACTCATTAAACCTTGATAGCGCCTACTTGGAGTATTATCTAATGCATCGGCAACACAACTCGCAAGAGCAATATTTTCATTATTTAGGAATTTATTCCAACCAACAGATGATGTACTTTGTGGTATGTTTTTATTATCACTTTTTACATTATTCTTGTCTGCAATGTCGTATTGAGAGGGTAATGCAGGAATTATAGAAAAAGTGCTGGCTGCTAATTTTTTCGCCCAAGAAATACAATTATTTATCCATGAAGATTGTCTTGTACCACTACTTGCTACTATTTCAGGTTGATTACTTGAATCTATAGCAAGAGGCTTTCTTGACATATGATGACGAGCATGATCTCCATGGTGATGACGGCGTTTACGTTGTCTTACGCTATCATCAACTAGAATAACTTGAGGAATCGACATTAAAGATGAAACCGCGGACTTGCTCCTTAAATATTCCTTAATTTCTGTATCATTCTGATTGATAGCCAAATCATAGGGTGTTCTACTGTCAGCAGTTAAGGCATTAACATCAGCAACCCTTTCAACAAGACGCTCAACGACGTCTAATGAACCCGATTGCACAGCCCAATGAAGAGGTGTCCAACCTTCATTATCTTTGACCTTAATATCAGCACTGTTATCTAAAAGAAGTTCAACTATATTAAAATTATTCTTTTGAATGGCCAAAAATAAAGGAGTCCAACCCTGCCTATCTTGAACATTAACATTAGCACCTCGTTTGATACTTTCTCTCACTTTTTCAAGATCTCCTTTTTCTGTAGAAATTAATAATTCTTTATCTAGATTCAATTGTTTTTGTGTCAAAACTTCTACTATATCTTCGTAACCCTTTTGAATAGCTAGGTCTAAAGATGTCTTGCCGTACATGTCTGTAGCCTTTAAATTAGCACCCCTGTCAAGAAGTAGATTTACTACATTCAACCTGTTTGCGTCAACAGCAATATGCAAAGGTTTCCTATTGTATGCATCTTGAGCCTCAATATTAGCACCTTTATCAAGAAGAAATTGAACCATATTTGAATTACCTTCTTGAGCCGCAAAGTGCAAGGGTGTTCCTTGATATGTGATCTCATTATTAAACTTGGCACCCTGAGCTATAAGGAACTTGACCACATCCCATTTACTTCCCTGAGCGGCATAGATTATAGGTGTCCAACCATTATTACTATCTTGAGTATCTAAGCTAGCGCCTCGAACTACAAAATCCTTAACTTCATTAAGATTACCACCTTGTACTGCAGTTAACAACTGCCTATCTAGACCTAATTGTGTTTGTTGTAAGTATTCTACAACATTATTATATCCTTTATCTCTAGCAAGATCTAGCGGTGTTTTACCATTCCTATCTTTAGCATTGACATTGGCTCCCTTACCTACGAGGTATTCTATTATACTAAGATGGCCATTCCAAGAAGCCCAGTGCAGAGACATCCAGCCGTCTTTGTCAACCTCATTAACACTTACTCCTTTATTAAGAAGAAGTTCTATAATATTTTTATTATCGTGCTCAGCAGCAATGTGTATAGGCTCTCTGCCATAAACGTTTTGAGCATTAATACTAGCCCCTTTGTCAATGAGAAACTTTGCAACTTCTAAACAGCCTTTCGACGCTGTATAATGTAGCGGTGTCCAACCATAGTTACTGGTATCATCAACGCTTATCCCCTTACCGAGAAGGAACTCTATAATATCTTTGTAATTTTTTTCAGCAGCAATGTGTATAGGTTTCCTACCAAAAATGCCCACATCTATAGCATTAACATTAGCACCCTGACCAACAAATTTTTTGACTTCAGAGAGATCTCCATTTTCTGTAGCAGTCAATAATTTTTTGTCTAATTCTGTTTGTTTTAAAAATCCTACTATATCTGTATAATTCCCTTGAATAGCCAAGTCTAAAGGTGTTTTTCCATCGCTAGTTTTAGCTTCAATATTAGCCCCTCGACTTGAAAGTACTCTAACTATATCAAGCCTGTCTTTGAAAATTGCATGATGTAAAGGTGTCCAGTCATTTTTCGTTTTAGCTTCAATATTAACACCTTTATTAAGAAGAAACTCAATTATTTTAGGTGTAGTATTATTATGCTGAATAGCCACATGCAAAGGCGTTAAACCATCATTAGTTTTAGCTTCAAGGCTAGCCCCTTTATCTACAAGAAGCTCAATTATTTTCAATTGACCATAAGCATTTGCTATATGTAAAGGTGTTTCCCCAATGTTAGTTCTAGCCTCAATATTAGCATTTCGATTTAAAATTGCCCTAGATATATCAAGCTTATTATCATTGTCAGCAGCACAGTGCAAAGGCGCCCAACTACGTTTATCTCTAATATTAACATCTGCACCCATACTGAGAAGATTCTCAACTTCACTAAGATTATTTCGTCTCACAGCATCAAACAGTTGCTCTGTCGATAGAATTGCTTTTTCCTTATTAAATTCCACTATAACATCTTCTGAGTTACAAATAGAAGCTATACACTTTGAGTTAGAAACTATTGCATCATTAAAAGCAAGCATCATTTCTCTTGCTGGTTGGTAAGTATTCCAATTTTCTATTTTTACAAGAGTGTTATTTTTATGTGATAGCAATAAGGTATCATTCATAACTTTCATATCGAAATCTAATATAGACTTACCTTTCAAATCAACCAAACCAATATCATTCTTATTAATAGGCTGATTATGATAAATCTCTAACCCTTGCTCATCTGGTTGGTAATACCTGAAAGAACTAAATTCATCAGCTCTTTCTCCAAATTCTTCTGGTTCCATAATTTTGTCGCTCAACTCTATGGATAAATCCCAGTTTTTATGAACAGAAGAATAGTAATCCGATATTGATAATGCTCCTCTATCTGATAACAATAGCAAATCATTATTTAGCTTCAAAAAAAGTACTTTGTCTGAGTCAAATGTGAAACAATTATGATGATTTAAAAGATCAGTACCATTAACACTAAATCTTCCATCTATTCTCAAACTATGAGAGCAATAATCTCGCTCTAATTCTCCATTCTGAAGTTTGTAATATTCTTCCCCATCAAATGTAACTGTGACATCTTTATAATCTGGTAGCAAGGTTACATTTAGGCCATTTTTATTAATCTTTATTTCCCCTTTATCGTTTTCTATAAATGGCATATCATTTAATGTACTATTTAATTGGCTAAAATCTAATATACCATTTGCTTGAGCAATCGTAATATTAGCGTTTCTGTTATCGAAAAGATAAAGATGACTTGTATTACTTGGAGCTTCCCAGTAAAAATTATGATGTTCTTTATCAGGATAAAAAATATGATTACTGGAACTACCTATAGTACTATGATAATTAGCACTTGATAATTGCTTTGTAATATTAAAGTTTGAATTTTCTATTTTTCTTAAATTATCTAATTCATCATCTAACACAATATCACCTCTCAAGCTTTTTGTCACATGCAAGTTTGTTACTATGCTAGTCTTATCATCTATTTTCGTTGGTGTTACAAATAAACCATCTGCTGTTTTTACCGATGTTTGTTTATCTACACTTATAAAAGCTCCACTTTTGTTATAGATGGTTGTTATGTTATTAACGTGGGTTATGTTATCCATATCATTAAAATTTATCGGTAATAATACTAAACCTTCTCCATGAATGGAATCACCAAAATAACCCTTTATTGTAGTAAAGTTTTTTGCTGTTATTACATCATTTCCACCTTTACCATCTACATAATCTACATTGAAGAACTCTAGGTAATTAGTTCTATTACTGCCAATAATAGAATGTATGTTTATTGAATCTGTAGTAAGATTACCTTGTGTTATGACTATGTTCTTTTGTCCATCTGCTCCTAAATCACAAGAGAACTTTCCTGCTATGTGAAAGAAATTTTTACCTGGACTATATACCTTACAACTATCTAATGACTTTTCAAAATAGTACCTATTTTCTATATTATCTCTTCTATCCCGATCACCATTTAAAATATCCTTTTCTTGAAAAACAATATTAACATTAGCATTTTGAGCCGGTATGTAATATATGCTTCCATACCCACGGGAATTCTTATTTCTGTATATAACTGCATTATAACAGTCGCCAGAATGTTCTTGCAAGGACCACTTTTCTAATACTCTATTTAATATCCTACCCCTATGTGGTGATGAATCTCCACATGAAGCTTGACTTGGCAACGTATACAGAATTTCCCTATTTTTTTCATGTATTGTAATATCATCACCACGTGGTCCACAAGTGACACTATAATTTTCAATAGTACTCGGAACAATTCTAGAATAGTAATTCATATCATCAGCATAAAGAAAGTGCGTAATATTCGTACCTAAGTCAAAACCAAGCCTATTACTAATCACCCTAGTTTGGGTACTACACTTAAATCCGCCTAAAAGTTCTACAATTCCTTTACCAACATCCGATGGCATCATATGCCCCTGTCTTTTATCTCGAAAGTGTTTACTAGTAGCATATTCTTCTTTTGTAACCAGTATAGAAGGCAGTGAAATAGCTATTGTATCGTAGTTACTCTTAAATTGATTTAAGATCTTTGATATATACTGTTTATATATCTCTTCTGCTTGCAGATCATTTCCTATATAATCTGGTACTTTTTTACCAAGAAAGAAATCCCAATACAAGTCATGTTTCTCTTGATCTGTAAGTTTTATATGTTCTCCTAATTTTTCTACTTCAAGTCCCGCTTCTACAAATTGTGCTATAATGATTACAACAACTGAAATAGCAGCACCAACCGGACCTGCAAATTCTCCTATTATTCCTGCTTCCATACCTATAGCTGACATTGTTTCCGTAACAACCGCAGGGACATCTGCAGCTATAAAGATAGAATTAGTTGCTATGTTTAGATCGGCAATCTTTATGTCTGCAGGATCTGTTGCATTTTGTCTTGCTTTAATCGATTCTGCTAGCCCTAAAAATGCCGCAAAATTACCTATAGCACGTCCCATAACTGGAGCAAACCCCTTCAAGATCTGAGAATCAAGCTTTGTTCCTAACTCTAACATTTTTTCAGAGATTTTTTCACCAATCTTTGGCATTACCCAGAGATTTAATGCATCGTAGCCTAACCCCTCTATGTCTCCATTTGCTATATGTTTACCAACTAAGAATACTGTAAAGGCAAGACCTGCACCTTCTGCTACTTTTCCTATTTTTTCTGATACTCCGGATCTTCTCAGAATATTTTTCACTTCTTCTTTGTTCTCTATATTATCCTTCATTTCTTTCACAATATCCCTAATCTCTGGGTCTATTGAATCCAGATCTATGTCTTTAATCTTTGCTACAAATGCTTCTTCAACATTTTTGTCTATAATTTCACCTTTAGATATCTTCTGAGAAACCTTGAAAAGCTGATCATAAAACTCAATATTCTTTACTTTTTCCACCACCTTGTCAGTACTGAACAACTCTTTGATACGCTGTTCTTTTTCCTCCTTTGTAATCTTTTCTTCATCAAAGGAATCTATGCAGGCCATACCTGTACTGCGCTGTTTCCTTCCTTTAGAACATTGCTGCTGACTAAAACTGAAGATAGAGCTATGAACCACTTTAACAGAAGCAAATTCATCTTTACTTACTAAAATAAGAGAATTTGCATTACTCGCCCCTTTGTCAAAAATAACACCCATAAAAGCAACTTTGTTGCCATCTGTGAGCGTTTTATAAGTAACACCTTTTGTATACTCTTTAGTTATTTGATCATTTGCTTCTGTTATTAATGCATCAGCTGTCTTACCTTCCCTTGGTCCTTTAACCTCCAATCCTACCGGATCATACTCTTTAGCACTGCTGGCTTGGTTTGCAAACTTAACACCATGAACTAGCATATCAATGCGTTTTCCCCTACCTGTTTGAAACTCTGTTAATATTAACGCTCTATCTTCTTGTTGTGGTTCTCCTAGCTTGATATCACTATAATGGTCAAATGCTCCATGCAATACTGCCTGAGTATGTGCTTCTTTTTCTATTAAACCTTTAAAAGGTAATATTGCCTCGCCTACTTTGCCAAATAACTTCTTGTACTTACCTATTGATGAAGATTGATCTTGTAAAGAAGCAAGCTGAGATACTAGTACTTCATCAAATGTTTTCTTAAAATCCTTAGGGTAAGGAACATTCTTAAAATCACCTTTAAACTTATCAGATTTTTTACCATTATACTCTCCTAGAGAAATAGGCTCATTAACTTCAACACTAAAATATTTTTTAAAATCTGATTTTTGTTCTTTTATATTAAAATTAAGATTTAATTCTACTATCTTTCTATTTCCTATCTTTTGTTCAAGTTTATTAAGAGGAATGCCTTTTTTTAATATTTCAGCTTTTCCATCTGATTCAACAATATTCATTACATAAGCTGATTTTTTATCACTTTCTGGAACAAATACCATTGTTACAACTGCATGACTTTCATCAAGCCTAGATGACTCAGCTAACTTTTCATCTGCCTTCTTGGCTGCTTGGCGTTGAGGAATACCTCTACCTTTACTTTCTAAACGAACTTCAGTAGGTACGTTTTCTTCATAAACAAAAATATGTTTTTCAAAACTCGTCTTTAAATCCTTAACTTCATTTAACAATAGTGATTGTCCTAACAAAAATCTACTAAAATAATGATTATCTCCCTTCTCTCCCGTGCCAGGAAATGTATGATATACACGTTCTATATTATTTTGAATTTGCTTTTTTAACTCTCCTTCATCAATTTTACCACTGTTTCGTTCATCAATAGATCCCAATATATCATTAAAAAGAGGGGTGATTTCTTGATCACGTGATTTAGTAGCGATATCTGAAATAGGAGATGGATGATCAAGGTTTACACCAACGCATAGCATGTCATTTGCAGTAGTTAAAACTCTCATTACATTTGGTTGAAAACCTTTTGTGTAATCCTCAGCTTGCTTTAAAGCAGCAGCTGGTGTAGTTCCACTCTTTTCCCCTATTTTACCTTCTTTTAGCTCTGCTTTAGTAGCAGCTTTCAATTCTATAACAATAGGAATAGAATTCAATGATCTATCCTTACCACGAGGCACTAGAACAATATCAGCGTAACCTCTTCCTGCAAATTGCTCCAGGTAAACTCTAAGATTATGTCTATAGCGAAAATTTACTAAAGCTCCTGCTAAAAACCCATGATGTGCTGCTTCTCTTGCTTGATTAGCGTAAACAAGTGCTGGATTAGCGTAAACATTTGAATGCTCATATCCAGAGTGAATTTTACTCACTTTATCAAGAACTCTTTCAGTAAATTCTTTTACTATTTTTACTTCAGAATTAGTTAACTCTGTTATATCACTTTCTGGCTTACTCCATAACCCTCTTTTTACCTCATGAAAACTTTTGCTAACAGCAGAATTAAGTACTCTCGTATCTATTACTTCAACATTAATACCCTCTTTGTTAATATTATTTCTGGAAATCTGTATTAACCTAAAGTCCATTTCTAATACAGAATCTACCGGACCTTTAGATGCATCTTTTATACCTTGAGCTTCAGCTTGTATAGTTTTGCCTTGATGTGGAGTAAGACACTTCTGCAATATCTCTCCCAGATCACCTGAAGTAAACTTACAGTTTTTATCATCAGAGTTATGCTCTGAAATAGAAATTAATTTTACATGCTTCTTAACGTCTTCATAAGATTGTATTTTATCATTACTAATAACAGCTACTTTTAATGTACCTGGAGTATCAAATCTAAAATATATTTTTTCAATCTTCAGCTTTGTCGCAATTTTGCTGTCTATCAAAGTAGAAAAACTTCCTAAAAAGAAATGAGGAAAAAATCCTTCTTTACCTACTGAATGTAAATATGATGGAATCTGATCAATATATGACTGAAATCTTGCTCTAAAAGATTCAAAATCAGTTCCTTGTTGAGTTGAAGTACTTGCTACATTTGAACCTGCTTCTCGAATTAATAGTTCTATTAACTCAAAATCTTGTGGTCTTTCTACATTCGGCATAAAACTCCCTGTTAATATATAACTTTTTTTATTTACTTAGACTGGCTATGTGTTTTTCTAACTTCCACTTCAGTTAGATCACCACTTGGGCCAGGTATATTTTTTGGATTAAGTTCTTCATTAGCAGACTTACCATATGCCAAAAACCTATTTAATGAGTTACTATCTTCCTTCCCTAATAATATAGAACGTATATGATCTTTTTTAGAATCCATGAACTCTTTGATTTGCCTAGAATTAGCCTTATCTAACATTGCCCACACTGGCTTTATAAAACCTTTTTCAACCAAATACACCGAAAATCTTCCTTGAAAAGAAGAATCTTTCATCAATTCCTCGTCCAATGTGAAAGTACGATGATTATCAAATCCCTCTTTTTTCCACATATGCATAAAAACTTCCACACCAGCACCTAAATAATGCTCTGGACATTCCTTTGTCATATGCTTTAGCCAGATATAGTAATTATTTTCCCGAACATCACTTGGTTCTAAACAATCAAATAATTCTTGAAATTTACCAAAGTTGAGTATATCAATCATAATGTTTAAAGAACCATAATAACCATTTTTCTCCAAATCTCTTTTCAAAAGCTCTGGATATCTATCAGGATTTATCTGATTAAGGAAGAACTCGAATATATCAGGGTAAACGCGAAAATTAGGTCCTGCCGAATACACTGCATTTTTCATGAAGATCTCATCCTTTTTCTGTGCACTCATTTCATTCTCAGGTAATGATTTTATCTTACTCCAAAAGAACTCAACTGCTTGAACTTGTCTGCAATCTATAGCACAGTCAAGCCCATACTCATATATATGACGACCTTTCAAGTTCAGTTTAGAAGCATAGCCACCAACAAAATGTGACCAAAACCTCCCTAAAGCACCTTCTCCGAAACACCCAATTAAATGCTCATACTCTAACAAGCTACTTTTACCTTGAGCTAATAATTCTTCCTTTCTTTCCTCAAATAAAGCTCTCACATCCTCTTCTAAGCAACACTCACATGCAATTTTATACCTTTTCGCATCAGTAAACGGGTTATCTGAGTCTGGTGGCAAGATAAGTTTCTTACCTACCATTTGTCTATTGAGCTTCACCCTATGTAAATTATTAACTTTCTCCCAACATTCTTCATCAGACAATACTTGTGCAATAAAATTATGTCGTTTTTTGCCACCTCTTTGATGCAAATGCCAGTTTACATAGCACCAACGTTCAATTTGAAGAAGCTTAGATGCTCTATAAGGATCATCTTCTCTAATACAAGAAAATAAAACCTCTGGAATATCTCCACGGTCCATAATTACCCCTCTTTGCAAATGAATGAAAAAATATTTTGATTCTTAACCCTCTCACGTACCACAATGAACTAGCCTCTATTGTACTCTAGGCATATTACTCCATCTTTAAAACTTGTCAATCACTATTTTAGAAAAATTTTCTAACCCAAAGTAATTTTCGATAAAAGCCTCTTAATAAGCTCAATATATGACCTTTTATTTATTTTAAATTTTGTTTTTGTCATACGCTTGTTAATTCTTTTACAAGTAAATCAATATTAATTTAGTAAAATATATTATTAATATCTCAAGTAAAACAGCCATTTCCAACGCTCAAAACTACCGTACGTGAGAACAAGTTTTCTTGGGATGGGATGGTCTACCATGTGATCTGTACGAACTTTTTAATATAGTGATTTCATTATACGCTAAAACTAGCCACATTAGACCATTTCATCAATATCCACATACGAACTGTTTTGCCTAAGCTTATTGAAATAATTTAAATCTTCTATTTTTATAACCTTATTTTTACGCGGCTTGTTCTCACAAATATACGACCTTTTTTGCAATCTTAGGAAGAGTCAATAATTCAATTCTTTAGCTAGCATGGTATCTTCACTAAAATATTTTTTGAAAAAGTTAGTTGACTTATAAATAACTCTCTACTAATACTAGCATGTGTTTGTTTATTCTGCTGAACATGCAAATTTAATGTGCAAACTTCAGCAGCCTCCTTAAAGTATATTCTATCTTCCTTCATATTCTTATGGTCGTGATATTAAACATCATTAGTATTTCTCAATTTTGTTAAATAGAGTAAAGTTAGCCTGCATTTATAAGGAATTTTCAACCATCTCCATACATTAGACCATAAAAACTGAACAAAAATATGAATAGTAAAAAGATTATGGTTATTGACTTAATGTTATATATCGCATACAATATGCCATATATCTTAGTTTAGAGGGACAAGTATGGCGTTAGAACATATTTTAGATAATAAGCAAGTTTGTACAAAAAAGCCATTTGGTGGGTCAGATACTGAGGAACAGCATACGCAACATTTTGGCCGGTACACTCTTGAAAGCAGCGCATCATCGTTAAGTCAAGAACAAACTGATGACTGGAATGAGTCCATTATTGAAGATAAAAATACCGTTTTTGAAAGTTCTTTTATTCCAGAAAACTCACTTTTTATGAATTTATCAAATCTGTTAACTGAAAACGAAAAAGTTTCGATTAATGAATTTCATGAAAAGATGGAAAACATAATGAAAGAGTTTCATGAAAATAGATACGAAAGTTCTGCAAAGGTTACTCTAGAACAGATGGAACGTTTAATAGATGAATATTTGAAAAGGAAAATAAAGCTAAATTTACGCTGTGATCACTATGAATGCACTGTATCGAATTTTGTATTCAAAAAAATAATTGATATTGCTAATGCTAGTAGTGTTATGCGTATAACGCCTACTACTAGATCACGTTATAAAGACAATGGGGAAGAAGCAATGGATGAGTGGGAAGAAGGTTTAGAACCTTTATTTAACATTGTCAATAAACTATTATCATCAGGTGCAAAAATAGAGTCTGATTTTTACAATAATAGTATGATAAGTGAAGTTATGTGGGGAAATGATGAGCCTATTTTTACAGAACGTAAAAAAATCAAAGAGGAACTGAAAAGTATAGCATATGAAGGTTTAGTAAACAAGAATGAACAAGTTCAAGGTGATGATCTGACAGGAGAAGTAGATAACAATCTTGTTCTTTTTAGGTGGCCAAAAAACAGTATCGTTGAAGTTGCAAAGGTTATGAATAGTAAGGTGAATGAAAATTTCAGTATAGAAAGTAGCATCTTACAGATCGGGAAAAGTATAATAAGAGTTGAAAGCATAGGAAGAAAAAGAAATTATACAGATGTCTTGGGAGGTGGAATTGAAATGTCCTTTACCACTGAAGTAGGCAAGATTAGTATTCATCTATGTCCTAGTGATGAAGGTAATAATATAATAGAAGTAAATCTTGATGGAGAGAGCCAAGAGAAGTTTGACAAATTAAAAGATCAATCAATTCTAGGGGAAAGCTGCCTTTTAGGAGGAAAAAGTGTTCTACAAGCTATAAAAGATAAAGGTTTTGAAAGAAATGGTGGAATATTTATAGAGCTAGCTGAAACTATCAAACAATCAGATTTTGTAGTGAAAGAATCAGGTGTTCCGTCTACTCTTATGAGATCGGTTGATAGTTTAGACCAGTTGCAAAAGATGAAAGCTTCGAAAGAAATACTAGTGTGTTCATAAAGTCAACTAAAATTATAAAACAAAAGAAAGGTCTTGGAGGGGTAAAGAGATTGATCTTTCTCAGCCGACTTATCTCTCCCTATGTAACACTTGTCTCTCATTCTTTGTCACTTATATTGCTTGTTACCCTCCTATTTTTTGCTTACCTCATCTTATTCCCTTTCAAAATAGGTTCTCACAGTTAAAAATTAACCATATACACAACTTTTGAGAAAAGAAAACGCACTAATTATAAGCTGTGGTCCTTTAACCATTACAATAAGAGCAAATAATATTCCACATAAAGATACCAACACTCCAAGTATCGAGACAAGCCCATCCTTACTCATAATACCAAGTGAAATAAGGGTTGTACCGATTGCTGGAATAAAGTGAGTTAACGGAAACGGATTTGCTATCATCAACGCACAAATTAACATTATAAATGCCAAAATCTTTTCACCTGGCCCTCGGAAGATAAAGGACATTCTTGGTTTCATGAACTTTTCTATTTTTTTTAATGCAGGTAAAGTTTTTTTGACCACAAGGGTTAGTGTTGAACGTTTAAAGGATTTTCTTTCTAACCAAATTGGCATCCAGGGAGAATGAAACCCAAGCAGAAGCTGCAGTGAAAATAAGATTAACGGTATGGAAAGTATAGTTGTATAGCCAGGTGGAACTGGTATAGGTACAGATAGTGGCAAGGAGAAAATAATTATTAAAATACCAAAACCACGTTCTTGTAGAGATGTTTTAATTTCAAACAACGTCACTTTGTCACTATTAGTATTACCAGCATCTGCAACCTTTTGTAGAATATCAGATGCTAATTTTTTATCTTCAGTCAAATTCTCACTTTTTTGCACAATTACTTTTTAACAAAATCATTCCTAATAAATAGCATAATTACTCGTATATTCCAATCTTGATTTAACACTATTATCAGGATAATCCTCTGATATTCTATATACAGCCTTATCAGTTTGAATCTAATTATTTTGGCTGAACAAAGTCTCTTGAGTCATTTATAATTACTATACTCTAGGCTCTAATCGTAAATTTGAGTCTCTATAAAATCATGTCCAGCTAAATTATTCTAAGCTATACCAATATTAGTAATCAAGTTAACACTAATTTAATGATGACATATATAAAATATAATATATTGAATTAATAGTGAGGTTAAAAATGTTACCTAATGAAACAAATTCATATTCTCTTGTAACTCAACAAGAAAATGATCTTGATTTTAAGAAATTTACTGAAGATCTATCGAATATGAAGAGTGTTAATAATCACAAAAAGCTAAAGGAAAGAATCACTGACCTGTTAAAAGGAGATACAGAATTCTCTCGCATGAAACAAGGAGAGCAGGCTCTTGTAGTAGGTACAGCAAGTGGGTTATTTACAGCATTATTACCACTTTTAGCAGTTGGTGTAACACTTGCTATACCAGGTGCTATAGTTGGTCTTACTTTATATTTCGCTGTAAAAGTAGCTGTAAAATCAGTTCAATCTGGATATAAAGGACTCAAATGGTCAGCTGAAAAAACTGTTGAAGGAGCACAATATACTGCAGGCACAATAAAAAAAGGCTTTATAAATGCTAGAGATTCATTAAAAGAAGCTGGAAGTTCTGTAGCACAGAAAACAAGAGAAGGCACCAGTGATACACTTAAAAAAGTAGGAAGTAAATTGGGTAATTTGGGTTCAAGTATATCTAATTTGGATAGCATTCCATATTCAATAGACTTACAGAGTCAAACTGTTGTTTTAAAAACAGAAGAAAAAACGAAAAATTTCAACAGTGTGAAGGAGATGCTTGTTAGTGAAATTTTGCAAGACAAGACTGTAAATAAGTCTGCTTTAATTAAGGAAATATTCTCTGGATTAAACAGAAAAATATCAGAAAAAGCTGGTTCTATTGATGGTCCACAAGGTTTCAAAAAGGATCAGTTAATCAATCAATTGAAACAACAAGCAGATTTTGTCAAAAAATTGGATGATAAGAAGTTGCAAAATTTATTGGCTCAAGATGATAACAATCTCTATGAAATTTTCTCTGAACATCATGATGAAATTAAGAGGATTATTAGAGAATGTACAATAGAGCATAAACTTTCTAATTCTATAGAGAAGCTTAATAAGATAGCAAGCAAGTGTGGTGAAAGCAAAAAAGTAAGTAATGTGAAGTATCAAGTTTTAGCTGCAACACCAACTGCAACAATAGGAAGTAGACCAGGAGTAACGCGACGTAATAGCACTGGTAACCTTACTAAGGTATTAACTCCAAAAGTACCAAATATAAGTGCTTCACTGACTAATTTGAATGAGGTTATAAATTCATTTTGAGGATGTTCAAAAAAGTGTGTCAAACCGAATTTTTAATTCAACTCAATCTTTAATCTACTAGGGAAAAAAATATCGAGTTGAGATATAGAGAGGATGTTCAAAAAAGTGTGTCAAACCGAATTTTTAATTCAACTCAATCTTTAATCTACTAGGGAAAAAAATATCGAGTTGAGATATAGATAATGCCCAATCATGTACAGGCATCGTCCATTTCTCTTCCACCTTTCTTATAGCACAATATACCAGCTTGTACAAGGCATTTATGCTGGTGAATGCGCCTTTGGTCTTGGTAAATTTCCTAATTTGCCTGTGTAGCCCCTCGATGAGATTAGTGGTATAAATTAGCCTTCTAACAGGACCTGAATACTTGAAGTAACCAGATAAACTTTCGGGGATGTTCAAAAAAGTGTGTCAAACCGAGAAGTAAAATATAATTGAGATAAAAATGGAGGTTTGACATGAGTCAAAGAATAGCAGATAGAACTACTGGTTTGGTAGATTATAAAGAATTAGAAACAAATATCTTGTCGTCTATACGAGAAGGTAGACCATTAATGGGAAAAGATGGTGCATTAACGCCATTTGTAAAAAGGCTACTTGAAGCAAGCTTGGAGGGTGAAATAGAACATCATTTATCTACTGAAAGCGAAGAAAACAATCGTAGAAACGGAAGGAATGGAAAAACTTTGAAAACAAGTGCAGGTTCATTTGAACTATTGACACCAAGAGACAGAGAGGGAAGTTTTGAACCACAGATAGTGAAAAAAAGGCAAACAAGCCTACATCCAGAACTTGAAACAAAGGTCTTGAACATGTTTGCAAGTGGTGTGGGATACAGAGATATAGCATCATATGTGGAAGAAATTTATGACCATAAAATATCTGCAGCAGAGATATCTGGAATTACAGATAAATTACTACCTATAATCAATGAATGGCGTAGCCGTCCACTGCAATCAGTGTATCCAATAGTATTTATGGATGGGATGTTTTTTAAGGTAAAAGAAGACGGTCGCTGTGTAAGTAAGTGCATGTATAACATATTAGGAATAGACCAAAATGGCAGAAAAGAAGTACTGGGTTTTTACTTAGCAGAAAGCGAGGGAGCTAGCTTCTGGTTAGGCGTATTAAATGACTTGAAAGAGAGAGGAATAGAAGACATTTTGATAGCTTGTGTCGATGGCCTAAAAAGCTTTCCTGCAGCTATAAATAGCGTATTTCCTAATGTGGAAGTACAGCTATGTGTAGTGCATCAAATACGGAACTCTCTGAAATACGTATCAAGCAAAGATGTAAAAGTTTTCATGAATGATTTAAAAAAAATATACCGCGCTACAAGTAAAGAAATTGCAGAAAATTATTTGCTTGAGCTGGAGGAAAAATGGGGCGAAAAGTATCCATTAGTTGTAAAATCTTGGCAGAACAATTGGGAAAGTTTATCTGGTTACTTCAAGTATTCAGGTCCTGTTAGAAGGCTAATTTATACCACTAATCTCATCGAGGGGCTACACAGGCAAATTAGGAAATTTACCAAGACCAAAGGCGCATTCACCAGCATAAATGCCTTGTACAAGCTGGTATATTGTGCTATAAGAAAGGTGGAAGAGAAATGGACGATGCCTGTACATGATTGGGCATTATCTATATCTCAACTCGATATTTTTTTCCCTAGTAGATTAAAGATTGAGTTGAATTAAAAATTCGGTTTGACACACTTTTTTGAACATCCTCAAACTTTCCCAATTGTTCTGCCAAGATTTTACAACTAATGGATACTTTTCGCCCCATTTTTCCTCCAGCTCAAGCAAATAATTTTCTGCAATTTCTTTACTTGTAGCGCGGTATATTTTTTTTAAATCATTCATGAAAACTTTTACATCTTTGCTTGATACGTATTTCAGAGAGTTCCGTATTTGATGCACTACACATAGCTGTACTTCCACATTAGGAAATACGCTATTTATAGCTGCAGGAAAGCTTTTTAGGCCATCGACACAAGCTATCAAAATGTCTTCTATTCCTCTCTCTTTCAAGTCATTTAATACGCCTAACCAGAAGCTAGCTCCCTCGCTTTCTGCTAAGTAAAAACCCAGTACTTCTTTTCTGCCATTTTGGTCTATTCCTAATATGTTATACATGCACTTACTTACACAGCGACCGTCTTCTTTTACCTTAAAAAACATCCCATCCATAAATACTATTGGATACACTGATTGCAGTGGACGGCTACGCCATTCATTGATTATAGGTAGTAATTTATCTGTAATTCCAGATATCTCTGCTGCAGATATTTTATGGTCATAAATTTCTTCCACATATGATGCTATATCTCTGTATCCCACACCACTTGCAAACATGTTCAAGACCTTTGTTTCAAGTTCTGGATGTAGGCTTGTTTGCCTTTTTTTCACTATCTGTGGTTCAAAACTTCCCTCTCTGTCTCTTGGTGTCAATAGTTCAAATGAACCTGCACTTGTTTTCAAAGTTTTTCCATTCCTTCCGTTTCTACGATTGTTTTCTTCGCTTTCAGTAGATAAATGATGTTCTATTTCACCCTCCAAGCTTGCTTCAAGTAGCCTTTTTACAAATGGCGTTAATGCACCATCTTTTCCCATTAATGGTCTACCTTCTCGTATAGACGACAAGATATTTGTTTCTAATTCTTTATAATCTACCAAACCAGTAGTTCTATCTGCTATTCTTTGACTCATGTCAAACCTCCATTTTTATCTCAATTATATTTTACTTCTCGGTTTGACACACTTTTTTGAACATCCCCTTCATTTTCACAAAATTCTCTAAGTGAAGATGTTTTCAATCATCCTACTGTCAAACGCAATCTGGATATTTTATCTAATAGAACTCCAACTCGCAGTAATTCTGTTAGTAGTTTTGCTTCTAATAATATCCATTCAAGTTTTAGTAGTAGTATGGATGGCAGTATTGAGTCTAAAAGCAGTTCTTTTATTGACCTTAGTGGTTCTGATAGTGGAAAAGGTACATCTATTCCTTCTACACCAGAGAGGATGATTATTTCTTCGGACGACTTAATTAAAACTAGGTCACAATTGAAAAAAGTAAATTATCAGGAAAAAGTAGGGAAACAACAGCCTTCTACATTTATGTCTGGTCAAGAGCCTATTCAGGTGACACAATCTTTGCAAACATCAATATAAACAAAACAGCTCACCTTCTTCAAAAGGATGTTACTTATTCAGTAATGTCCTTTTATTTCTTATTACAATATAGATTTTCGATTATATTTTAGATAAGTTGTTAAAAATCCTTTTATTAAGTATAACCAAATTTTAAATATTGTATACCTATTAACTTTAGTTAAAATATACATAATAGCATTATTCAATGTTATGTTGGTTGTACTATCTGACTTATCAGAATAAATCAAGGCTTTGTTCTAATTGAACAGGTGTGTTATCATTTTCTGTATCATTTCCGTATATGAATAGCTTGTTACTAAAATTAACATATAAGTTCTCGCGATAACAGCAGTCTTTATTTATTTCTAGATTATGGTAATTTTTGTAGTGAAGATTATTATTACGATCATAATAGATAAACTCATCAATAAGATGACCTACTTTTCTATTTGTTATAACTTTATAAACACTTACACTCTGCCCCTCAGAATCGTTCTTTAACTGAAATAATGGTCTCCAATCATAGGATAGATTTAAATTTCTACCTTTCTGTAAACATATATGAGAATTTTCAACGAAATCTGGCAATTCTCTGTACTCTGGATCATATTTTTTATATTCGGACAGTAAGTTTCCTAAGCTGTTGCATAATGCCAACTTTAGTTCTCCATCATCATCACGCACCACTCTTAAAAAGCTGAATTCCTGAGGTATTTTGATATTCTTATCAGTGAAATAATTGCGTATATATAACTCATTATCCTGAAAAAAGTATCCTATATTTGAAAAGTTACCAACATCGTTATTTTTCTCATTTGATATCTTTGTACTACTAATATCACCATAATTTTCTCCCTTGACGATCTTAAATAACATACTTGCTTGTGTGTTATTGTGATCTAAAAATTTATAGTTTTCATTATTAGCAACATCTAGTACTGCTTTTGCTAGTTCTTTTAACTTAGTAGTCATAAGTTGCTCTGTAACCTTCTCTGGTTTTACATCTTCACCTTTAAGTCCTGGATCGCCCTTTTCTCCTTTAGGACCTTCTGGCCCTGGGCTACCCGCTGGCCCCCTAGCAGAATTTTGAAACTCAGTATCACCCTTTACACTCTTTGCTACTGCACCCTGAAAATCTGAATTATTAGCAATCTCTGTTACCAACTTATTCTTATGAGATGGATCAGTAACCAATTTCTCAGCAACTTTCTCAGGATCCGCATCTCTTCCCTCAAGACCTGTATCACCTTTCATTCCCTTTTCGCCCTTTGGTCCTTGTTCACCTTTTATGCTTGCTTTGAATCTGTCGTCTTTCTTAAGTGTTTCTGATATTCGTCTTGTTAAACTTGATAACAACTCCTCACCCATAAGCTTGTCTGCTACTTCTTTGTGACCCCGCAATTCAGCTTCATGAAGTGGAATTTGCCCTTTATTATCCTTAGAATTAACATTAGCACCCTTCTCCATAAGCTGTTCTACTACATCTAAGTGACCATAGTATGCAGCTTTGTGTAGTGGTGTTTCACCCTGATCATCCTTAGAATTAATATCAGCTTTACTTTCTATAAGCTTTTTTACTATATCTAAGTGACCTTTCTCTGCAGCTTTATGCAATGGAGTTTTACTATGATCATCCTTATAATTAACATCACCTCCCTCTGATATCTTATTTGCAACTCTTGTAATATCTCCTTTGCTTGCAGCCCAAATCAAGTCTTTATTCAATTTTTCCTGTTGTTCAGGAGTTATTTCATTGTTAGACATGTATACCTTCTTTTTTTGTTACAGAGATTATTGATTCATAAACACTTTTAAAATCTGATATATTAAGTTATATTATCAGAATGTGTATGTAATACAGCGTAAGTAATTACAATTTGTTAATTTCCTGTGATTAGTATAGATTATCGCGACTGGTTTTTAGGAACAAGATAATGCTAATTTGTAAAATTTCTTCATCTGCTCACTCCAAAGCATCGGTATTTCTCTTAAATCAGCTAGCCTCAAATTACTTGGTTGCCTCCCATTTACTATATCTTCTTTAATCTTTGGTGCTAAATAATTCAGCCTTAAAATTTGCTGTATACGTTTTGTACCTATATTAATTTTGGCACTCAGTTCCTTTACACTTCCATATTTTCCCTCTTCTAGTTGACGTTTCCATAGGTGGGCTCTTACCACTGCTTTGAGTAACGCATTGTTTGTTTTACCTTCTGGCTCTACTACTGTGCATTTATTTCCTTTCTTTTTTATTGGTATAAACTTTTCCTCTGATTCAGAATGCACCTCTATTCCATCTTCTCTTACCATTACTCCCTTTATTAACTTTTTCACTACTTCTTTCTGTTCTCTGAAACTTAAATTTTTCCATTCTTCTCCCCATTTTTCATATAGCTGCTCTGTCTTTCTCATTACTTCTTTTTCCACCTCTCCCGCTACTATAGTTCTGTTTATTGATTCACAACCTTTTCCCCTTAAATGGTTATTACATATATAATATCGGTACCTTTTATTCTCTTTTTTTGAGTACGTCAAAGTCATATTTACATCACAGCTTTTGCACTTAATTATTCCCTTTAGTAGCGCCTCTTCATATCTTGCTTTTCTATATGGTTGATTCCTTATCAATTCCTGCGCTTTTTGCCATTTTTCTTCCTCTATTATCGCCTCATGTTTTCCTTCATACTCTTTCTCATAATGCCTTATTTTTCCCGTATATATTGGATTTGTTATTATTCTTCTCACCGTCGCTTTTTTAAAGATATCTGATTTTCCTTTCGTACGGTACCCTTCTCTGTTTAACTCCCTTGCCAACTCTGCCATTGACTTCAGCTCCACATATCTTTCAAATATATGCTTTACTGTTTTTGCTTCTTTCTCATTTATTATTAATTCTTTATCTTTTACATCATATCCAAATGGCAAAGTTCCTCCCATCCATAGTCCGTGTTCTTTTGATGTTGCTATTTTATTTTTTACTCTCTCTACTATCATCTCTCTTTCTAGCTGTGCTGCTCCTGATAACACCGTTTGTACGAACTTTCCCATTGGCGTATTATTATCAAATATCTGCGTTACTGCTACAAAATTTACTCTATGTCTTCTAAAAAATGATGTAACTTCGATGCTATCTTTTGTTTCCCTTGATAGTCTGTCTAGTGTGTACACTACTACACAATCTACTTCCCCTCCCTTAACATCTTCAAATAATTCCTTTATTGCTGGTCTTTCTAAATTCTTTCCTGAATATCCTCCATCATCGTACCTTTTGGCCAATATTACCCAGCCTTCTCTGCTCTTTATGTACTTTTCACATGCTACTCGCTGTGCATCAAGACTGTTAAACTTTTGTTCTAGTCCATCCTCATTTGATTTTCTCGTATATATCGCACATCTTACTTCTTTTAGCATTTTCAACTTCCATTTTTTTCACGCATTCCAAATAATAAAGGTCCGTTGTAACTCATTCCCATTATTTTTCCGGCTACTGCTGACAATGACGTGAAAAACTCTTCTTTGTAGATTAAACCCTTATCTGTTACCATTACCGCATGAGTCTCTTTACCTCTTTCTAATATTAGCTCTGTTCCTGCTACCGGAAGTTTATCACTACTTATTCTCTTTCCCTTCTCCAGCCGATCTGCTAAATAATCTAGTCTTTTTAACCCTTTTCTTGAAATTTCTCCATATGCTTTTTCCTGCATTCTATAAGCTAATCTTGGTATCAGATATTTCTTTGAATGTTTAGGTGCCTCTTCCCCAAATACCTTCTTCCACATTCTCCTTAGCTCTTCTAACGTTTTTTTCTCTAAATTCATTACTTTCTTTTCTGTTTCTTCCTCCATGTTTTTAGCCTCTCATAGAAGATTTCCCACTTTGCTGTTCAAATAACTTTTCAATTCTGTCTATTTCTTTCTTTAATACCTTGGCTATTTCTTCACTATTTTTTGCATAATCCATCGCTGTCATTCCGAACTTATCTTCTTGCTCTATTTCTGCTCCTGCTTCCACTAACTCTTTTACTATTTCTACTTTCCCCACCATACATGCAAGGTGCAATGGAGTGCATTTATTGCCATACTCTTCAGCATTTACATTCCCTCCTGATTTTATCAATTCTCTCACGGTTTCTAGACGTTTCTCCGTTACCGCTAGGTGCAGTGCTGCGTATCCTTTTACATCTGCTGCATTCACATTCGCTCCTTTTTCGACTAACAACTCCACTGTTTTTACCTCTACTGCATAATGTAGAGCTGTTCTTCCATTCTTGTCTCTTGCATAAATATTTTTATATAAGTTCTCTAATAGCGATTTATTAAATGATTCTTTGTTACCAAGCTTTAACATAATCCACCTCACCTTTTCTTTAAAATCAAGTCCCCTTTTTAAGCCTTTCTTCCTACTACATTTTCTACCTCATCTATCATTTCATTCACTTGGCTGATTATCTTGCTTGCTAAATTTTGACATTCTTTCTTTATTAGCGATTTGTCTCTCTTCCTTATTTCTCCTATCTCTATTATTTTTAGCTCTGGCATGTAGCTTCCATTCAACATGTCTGCTATTTCTCCCACTAGCCTCTCTATTCCATAGCATGTCAGTTCTCTATTTTTTATTACTCCTCCTTTTTCTCTCAAAAACTTGCTTGCCTTTTCACTTTCTTTGCTATCACACAGAGAATACTTTTCACTTTCCCAGATGTAATACATTGGTGTTGCACCATATTTATTCAGTTGATTAACCTCAGCTCCTGCTTTTACTAGCTCTTTTATTATTTCAACTCCTGCTCCTCCTATTTTGCACGCAGAGTGCAGTGGCGTACATCCACTGACATATTGAGTGGCATTTACTTCTGCTCCTTCTCTTAGCAGTACTTTTACATTTTCTAAACTCTTTGCGAATACTGCACAGTGTAGTGGTGTATAACCATTTTTATCTCTTGCATTTACCTCTGCTCCTTTTTTTATTAATAATCTCACTATTTTGTAATCAGAGATTTCTACTGCTTGATGCAAGATCGTCTCTCCTTCTTCATTTCTTTTATTAATGTTTTTAAACCCGTTACTTGATACTTCTTTAAAAAACTTACTAAAAGATTCTCTCTTTTCTTCGTTGAACCCCATTGCATACCTCACAAAATTAGCTTTTCTAGCGCCAGATAAATTTCTTATGTTTACCTTCCGCTATTCAAGTCATGTCCTTTTTAGCATGAGAAAGCAAGTCTTTTTCTTTTTATTTCATACACTTTTACCTATTATTAATATAATATATGAGTATCTAAATATAAATACTTAACTTATTAGAGATATTATTCGACTATCTTTCCAACTTCTGTGTAAATGTCGATGTTCGTGCCACTTCAGTACTCCCAGGTAAAATACTAAAATGTGCTTTTCTAATTCGTGTATTGAGTCTTTTTGCTCTGAATCCAAATCATTTTTATAGTAAACGTTGTGTTCTGCTAAAACATATTTTCTGACCTTCTGATCTGTATAATTTTCTACTTTATAGTTGTGAGTAACGCTAAATCTTTCTAAAATTGGCTTGTGTTTTAAATTCCAACGTTGCCCTGAAAGTTTATCGCTTCCCAATACAAATTTATTTCCTCTTTCTTCTACGCTACTAACTGGAAAGCACGCATTTATTTCTCCTAACCTCCAACTGTCCGATAATACTATTTGTGCCTTAGCAAACTTAATTTCTGGTAATAAACTTTGTGGTAATGGATATAGTGCTTTTAAGTTGTACCACAAATGATTTCTTTCATAAATACCGTTATAATTCTTTGTGTGAGGCTCTGTTTCTCCAAGTACTGCTACATCTAATCGATATATGTCATTACTAAATGTTTGTTCATAATGCTCTCTTAAATAGTTGTCTACAATCTCTACTAACGGACCTCTAGAACTGAAAAAATTTATTCTTCCAAACGATAACACTGGTCCATTTTTTTCAACTTTTATACCAGAGTAGTCTGATAACAAACTTCCAAATAAACTTTCATCTAAAATAAACCTATCAACGTTATAGTGATCATTGAAAATCCTCATTAGCCGCGATCTTGCTGGTAACGATAGTTTTGCAAGTTCTACTACTGCATCCACAAAAAAGTCATTTGGAACATCTTTTATTCCTATTTGCAACTCGAAAAAATGTTTACCAGGTGGTTCTTCGATGATTGTAATATCTTCTATATTTGCCCACTTTAGTGCTATTTTAAGTGATGCAGGTGTTCCTCTCAGTCTTTGAAATTTTACTCCTTCTACTATCGCCCTTCTTTTATTTTTTACCCAGCGCAATATCTCTTCTAAACCATATTCTTCTATTATCCATGGTAATGTTTCTTCTTTCAGGTTGAACTTAAACCCTCTGATACAGCTTGGATCAACCTTATAATCTATTGCATCAACCAGTGCTTGCTCTTGCTTTGTTGCGTTTGGCGGTAATAAACTTTTCATTTGTCTTTTCTTTCAAGTTGCTTTAATTTCCTTTATTTAGGTAGCTTATGAGTAAGCAAGAGATCATTTCAGAAAAATAAAGATGTTCTTAATATCAAAAACACTTTCCATAATGTTTGACAATATTATCCATACTTTAAAAAACAAGTTACAACTTCTGGAAGAAAATCAATACTTTCGTCTCCCTAACATTGGATCCAGTAAACCTTAAACCACTTATTGCACGCAATCCCCTCACTGGCACAAAACAAAAAAAATACGTTTTAAATCCTATCTAACTTGACGTAGCCAAGCACTGCACACTCATTCCCCAGAACCACAACATCCTCTCTTGGCTCGATTAATTCTACGTTTTCTACACCATCTACAAATAGATTCGCTATTATCCAAGATCTTGTTACGTTCCATCCCAACCTTTTGCTTGCTTCAAACTTCTTAATGAACTGCTTCTTGATTTCCTCCTTTGATATTATAGGACTTATACTCATTCTGCTGTGAATATCTATTTCCGTAATATTGCAACCAATGACTGTTACTGTATCTGTTAAAACCCTTATATCATCTCTAGTAACCTGCTTTCTTATAATTTCAAGTAGCTCTTCTGGCAGTGTGGATAATTGTGTTGATAAGATTGAAATTTGTACTTTTCCTGGTATAGGTGATTCTACCAATGCATCTTTTACTCTACTATCTGCTGACAGTGCATGATATTTATAATATTCCTTACTTCCTCCTGTTGACCAACCTGCTATTTTTGCTTTTACCCTCTTTCTAAATCGTTCGTCATCTTCTTCTTTCTGCCTCTCTACTCCATAAAATTCAGCCAAATTATCAAGATCTTCTCCCGTTGCAAATTTAAGTAAATTACCCTTTACAGCTTCGCTTATCCTTTGTCTGAGCAAAAGTTCTCTCCACGCTGCTACTTCCAGAACCTTCATTGCTGGATCGGATTCTACTAATCCTGAAAAGGTTTCATCTCTACGGACCAATTCTTCCTTCATTCTCGAAAAGATTTCCTCAAAGTTCAGTGGCTCGATAATATTTGGCTGCTGCATCTTTATACCACAATCCCATCAAAGCGAATGTTTTTCCCACTTGGCACGTATAATCCTTCCAGGTCAAGCGTTACTTTTCCCTCTTTTACTTCTGTAATTTTTACTTTTTCTAATTTAAACCTTTTT
The DNA here is from genome assembly GCF_013096535.2 of Wolbachia endosymbiont of Diaphorina citri. Taxonomy (NCBI): domain Bacteria; kingdom Pseudomonadati; phylum Pseudomonadota; class Alphaproteobacteria; order Rickettsiales; family Anaplasmataceae; genus Wolbachia; species Wolbachia endosymbiont of Diaphorina citri. Next base: position 1,536,243 of record NZ_CP051265.2, read on the forward strand.
TCCCATTTTTCCAAAGCCTCTGCTGTTGCTGCATATATCTCAAGTGTTAAATCTCTATTTATCGGTTTATCAACTAATTCAAGTAGCCTTGAACCATAACTTCTCCTCATTATTCTACTGTTTACTGGAGTGGTTAATATATCAATTATTGATTGTTTAAGATGGTCTAAACCTTCCAATTCCTTTCCACTAGTAGCACTCATACCACGCATCTTTTTTACCCTACAAATACATTTTTGCTATTACCCATCACATAAAAACCACACGATACTAAATCTCCTGTTCTCACTACACCAATACCATTCACAAATACTCTGTTTGAACCTTGTACTATCGTCTCTCCCAAAGTTGCAATATCACCTTTTCGACACACAGATCTTCCTTTCTCAAAAACATTGCTGCTTCCACTCATACAAACATGAGCTGGTATTCCACTGCAATAATCTCCTACACAAGCTACTGTTTTTCCCATGTATTTTAATTTAGGTCTATTCTACTTCCTTTCAGTTTTATTCCACTTTTTGTCATCTCTATGCTCGATTCCCCAGCCTTCAGTGTTATTTTATCTACTACTTCAATCTCTAAATGATGTTTATCTTTATCGTATGACAACTTTGTTCCATCTTGAAACTTCACACTATTTATTTCTTTTTTATTCTCTGGTGCAGAGTATTTTTCCTGGTATATCCCTCCTAACACCACTCCTAACGATAATTCGCCAAGAGGAGAAAATATCATAACCTGTTCACCGATATCTGGTGGAGACCAATCTCTATCTTTTCCTGCTTTATTTGTTATCCACGGTAAATAATCTGTTAAAAATTCGCCTATTTTAATTCTTACTTTTGCTTTTTCATAATCTACTTCTTTTACAAGCCCTATTCGTACAATGTTTGCTAATTTTCTTTGCAGCTCTGAAATAGCAAAATTACTCTCTAACATTTTCTCCTATTGTAATCGTATGTGGCTTAATCTTATTTTCTGTCCATATCGATTTACCTAAATGAAGCTGATGATTCCAATCAACCATCCACACCAAATATGCATCTAATTCTGGTCTAAATCCATCAGGCTCTGCAGAAAGAAATTCAGCCGGAGATACATTCTTTTCCCAGGTATTCTTGTTCACTACTCTTGCTACTTCTGCTGCTAATGACCTTACAACTAACGAGGAATCCTCTACTGTTCCATCAACTACAATTCTCGCTTCAAATCTTGCTTTCAGCGCTAATTCTTCTGTTCCAGGATCATGTCCTTTTTCAAATCCGCTAAGTTCCACAAACACCGCTGGCGCTAATAATTCTTTCCTTATCGATGGATAAATTTCACAAGTTTGAATTGCTGGTATTTCTTTCTTCAGCGTAGTGCAGATTGCGTTATGCAAATCTTTAAAATTCATATATTTCTTGTAATATCACGTTCAAAGAACTTTTCAAACACTTCCTCAACCTCATAATTAACAAGATTCCCTATTATCCTTGAAGCCTCTGGTTCCAGTGGTAGTTTTACTTCCTTTATTGGCAATGCTGCTCTTCCTTCACGTTTAAAAATACCGCTATTTCCTTTTGGCATAACTGCTGCAAATCCTCCTATAAACTCATGCTTTCCTACTTTCGATCCTCTTCTTGTTTTTTGTATTTTACCAATTGTCGATGCTTTAATGTCATAGAGATTTGCTCTAATTAACACTTCTAATCTGCTAGTTTTCGCCTTAAAAATTCTTAATCTCTTTCTTATCAAACTTTTCTTTTCCTCACTGATTTCCTTAGCTGCTTTTGATTTTAGCCATATTGCTGTTTTGTTCAGCGCTTTTGTAACTGCCAGTTTTATTTTTTGCTCTTTTCTTTCAATATTGGAGATTATTTCATTAATATTGTTACTAATCACACACTTTCTATTGCCTCAATTTTTAATATTTTACCTGAAGAATCTTTCAATGGTTGTTCAAAAATCTTGTAGAACCTTTTTTCAATCTTGATATAATCACCTATGCTAAAGGAAGTAACGTCCTGATCACGTATTTCTATAGAAGCAATTTGCTGAGTTAATTCTCCACCTGCACCTAAAGAGTACGTAGTCTCAGGACATTTAATTAGCACTTTTATTTTACGAATGCCCTCCTTATTTTTATTACAATATGTGGCTTCCACTCCTAAATGCTCAAAACAATCTTCCAATAATTTTCCTATATTCATCAACTAGAACTAATTTTTACCAAAATGGCCGGACGATGGCACATTGGCAGAGGATTTGACTGCGTATGTAAATCGGTCCCTCTATCGAATCTTCTCGGCTCTTGTTTTGCGTATAGTGGCTGTCCAAGAGTATTTACTGTCTCATTAAAATCTGCTGGTGCAAAATATGTTGTAAATGTGCTTGCTGTTCCTACTGGAAAACAGTGCCCTGTATCTTTCTCAATAAATCTTCTAACCGTTCCTTCAGGGCCAGTTGCTTGCCCTCTATATTCCTCAAATGTTATGCCACAGAACGTAAATCCTGACCTCATATCATTCCGAAGTGCTGCTCCTTCTTGCCATCTTTCGTATGCTTCTTTCACTTTACTATGCGAAGTTAATGCATCAAAAAACTCAGGGCTTACCAAAGCATGAATCCCGGTCATATATTCACCACTTAGATTATCTTCAATATGCCGCAATACTTCTAGACATTTACGCTTGACATCGGTTGTCGCTGTTCCTAGTGCAAAATTTACTACTTTTGGTGTTATTTCAAATTCGTTGTACAGATTTAGTAATTCTGACCCATCAGCATCTAAAATTATTCCTTTCAGCGCTCCCATCCGCAAATGCTCCAACGTTATTGCATGTTTATTTCTCATTAGCTGCAAATGGTCAGTTATTACATCTGCCAGCGCTTTCAGTTCACTCTCTGATCCAAATGCCCTTATTCCTTGTACTTCCTCTGGCAGTACTACATCATCATGTGGAATATGTGGAATCGTAAACGTTCTTACCTTTCTTTTTCCTCTTTTTCCTACTGTTGCTGGCGCCCCTGGAACTTGCGTTGGTAGTAAACTTAAAACTCCGTTATGTTCTTCTATTGTAATATGTCTAAATCTTACTGACCTATTTGGAAATAAATTTAAATTTTCAACCCGTCCATAATTTATCGGCAATATATTCATCGCATTTGTTAGTGCCGTCATGCTAAATGCTGTATTTGTAAATGGATTTTGCATTTTTTCTTTTCCCCCTTTGTGTTTTTTATTGTTTAATATAGCTTTAGGCCGCTTTACGGATAATGATTCCTCGTCCTTCAAGTTGCTTTATTGCTGTAGCTTTCTGTTCTTCAGTAATATTTGCTGGCCACACAACTGCATGATCAGCTAGCATGGCACCACGAGCAATAATTACTCCTTTACTATTTTCCTTTGCGTTTACATCGCTTGCTATCACTCCTATCGCCGTTTGTGTACCATCTGTGGCAGTTGGATTTAAAGCTTTAATAAAACCATCTTTAGTATCATAACCAACTACTGTTCCCAGCTTTAGATTTTGTCCCTTGGCTACTGTTATCTGATCTCTTGAATATAAGTTGGACACTTCATATTTCAGAAGATCTCCTAAATTATTTCCTTCAGTTATACTTATCATGTCTTTTTCTCTCCTTTTTTTATTTTTTTACCGCCATATTTGTGGTTGTTATACACGGCGGTTATACACATACTTTAAATGTTTGATTGCCCACGACTTTTCGCTACCTGCATCATCAACTCTTCTCCTGAATTCTGTGGTATTGCACTCAGTATCTCTGTCTTTTTCGTTCGCTCTGCAAGTAATTCCATTAAAACCTCCCTTGCTTGCTCAACACTTACACTTTGCTCAATAAATTCTCCTATCTTTTCTGGCATCTTCGATAAATTACATAAACGTATTAATTCAAGAACTTCAGTACGATACTTGGTTAAATTATCAGTTTCTAGGTCATTTGTAGTTTGTTCATTCATAGTAATACTCCTATTTTTATTAATAGATGAAAGAATTGTCATTCCGTCTGCAAGGCCTATTTCTACTGCTTTCTCCCCAAAATATAGCCCTGCCTCTGTTGATCGAATCTTTTCAATTGAAAGACCTCTGTTCCTTGCTATTAGCTGCAAAAACATTTCATATAGTCGGTCTACTTCTTTTTGTAAGCTTCCCAGACTTTCAGACGTCATTGGCTCATGTGGATTTAAATCATTCTTTCGACTACCAGCAAAGATTGTGGTATACTTAATACCTTGCTTTTCATCAAACCTACTTTGATCTATGTGACTTGCTATTACTCCAACACTTCCTACTCCTGAAGTTCTACTCACAAATACCTTCTCAGTGCTAGAAGCTATAGCGTACGCTGCAGAATATGCATCATCATTTGCTATCGCTATTATCCTCTTTTTTCCTCTTGCACTATAGATAAAATCAGCTAAGTCAAATACTCCATTTACCTCTCCTCCTGGGCTATCTATGTCCAGTAAAATAGTCTCTATACTACTATCTGCTAATGCTTGTGCAATTTGTTCTTCTATTTGCTCATATGATGTCATCCCAAGCATTTCATCAAACGCACCTGGTTTTTTCGTCAAGATTCCATGAATTGGTATAATTGCAGTTCTTTCTACGTTACTTTTGATAGAGTGATTTTTGAAAATTGGCTGTTTTCCTTTGTATAGCGATAGTAGCTCAAAACTCCTTGGTTCAAGCATTAATGGCTTTCCTAAGAGCATCATAATCCTTTACAATCAGAGTCAAACATTAAGTTGAGACTATTTGCACGACTCTGATCTTCTGCTATTTCTTGATCTATTTCTTCTACATCGTAACCCATTTCTGATACTACTTCCGATCGACTTTTGAAGCCATTCCTTACTGCCATTTGCTGTGCTTGTTGATCTTTTAAAGGATCCACCCAATCAAATCCCTGTGGTATCCATTTTACTTCTTCTTTCGCTGCTTTTACTACTTTTTCATCTATACGGAGTTCTCCACAAAGTACTGCTAATTCTAGCCATCTATTCCAAATAGGTCTACAAAACTGGAACACTATCACGTTATGCTGTAACATTGCACACCTTCTGCGAAACTCTATCAGCCCTGCTCGAATGGATGAATAATTAACACCGGTTAAATCTCCTGTTAGCTGCTCATATGTTATCCCTGTACCAATCGCTATTGCTCTGAGTTGCTGTCTCATAAACGCTTCATAACTTCCTCCAACATCTGATGGCTCTGAAAATTTTATATCTTCTCCTGGGTCTAAAAGCTGCATTGTTCCAGGTTCCAGTCCAGATAGTGCTACTCCTTGCTCATTACTTTCACTTTCTCCCATGATATTTGCTTCTGGATCAAGTCTTGTAATAAACCCTGCAAACATCGCTGCTGTCTTTTTTCTCACTAATTCTGCATCATCGTATTGATCAAGCTCATAAAGTTTCAGCAGTATATTAGAAAGCCAAGGCTCCCCTCTGATTTGCCCAGGTCTTAAAGGTTTATAGATATGTAAAACATCATTTGCCGGTACTCTAACTGATTCTCCAAACGAACCTTCACCTGGGTGCTCTCTAAATAGGTAATAAGCTTCTCTTTGACCAAGTCGGTTAAATTCAATACCACTACGAATAATATTGCCGTTCGCAAGAGTCTGATTGCTTTTGTTATCTAAATGCTCTGATTCCAATACTTGAAGTTGCAATGGTACAGAAAATCCATCTTCGAGTTTACGATTTCGGAGGCGTACAAAACACTCTCCACCTTCTATCATGCTCCTACATACCAGAGCTTGTAATCCATAAAAATCACTTACTCCGCTACTGTCTGCTTCATCTGTCCATTTTAGCCATAATTCTTGTACTTTCTTTCGAAATTCTCCATCTCTTGCTTTTGATTGCGGTTTTATTCCTGTTCCAATAGAGTTACTTACTATCGTATCAATTATATTTGCAGCGTAAGGATTTTTTCTCACCATATCACGTGATCTACTACGTAAAGTTTCAAGGTTTTGAGACAGCAAATTGTTTATACTTCCTAACTCTGGTTGAAAGTGAAAAAATCTTCTTCCTGAGCCTGCTGCATCCCACGCTGAGCTTTTTATCTTTGGTTTGTTAAATAATTGCTTGAAGGTTTTTAGCAGCATTTATAAAATTCCTTTACTCGTTGAAAAAACAATTTTCCTCTTTGGCCTCATGCCTGCAACTTTTAACTCAGCCTTAATTCGTTGTCTTAAATTC